>JAKSBD010000386.1 GCA_022361295.1 Bacteroidales bacterium | reverse complement strand
GCAACAACTTGAACAGTTCCTTTAGCTACAGCCTGACGGAAAACGAAACGTCCGATACGGCCAAACCCGTTAATCCCAATCTTGATTTTTGACATTTTATTGCTTTTTTAAGAATTGTTTTAATAAGGTCTTCAAAAATGCATCGCAAAAGTAGCAATTCATAATTAAATCATCAAGAAATACGAAAATGATTTTCTTAATAAAGTTTAAAATATGGAAATGAAAACTACCGGTTGGAAAACAAGTAGATAACGGTGGGGGTATAAAACAAAAAAAGTAACATAAAAGTGAGAGTAATGCTCCTTTTATGTTACTGTAATGCTTTTCTGAACTGGATTATTTATGCTCTTTCCGAGTTGTCAACAACTTCAGTAGTACTGTAAGCCGGACAATCTTCTGTGCTCTTGCATGAACTCATTCCCAACACCATCAAAAATAAAACAGCGGCAATCAACGAAATCTTTTTCATTTTAATATCCTTTACTTTGTCTGTAAAAATAGAAGATAATTCTATATCTCCAAAATATTTTAGTATTACAACAAGGTAAACGCAAAATGAGTTCCAGGGTTTCATTAAATGTTGGCTACTTGGGTAAAGTATCTATATTCTACACGAATCACTTCTTTTTTTACATGAATGATACCAAATAAAAAAAGCCCTGTTGATACAGAGCTTTAAAAGAGATTTTAGTCTTTTTTATTCAGGCCAGCGGATGGTTTCATCATCAACCCACTCTGGTCCTATCTGAATTGAAGAAACAGCTTCTTCATCCATCCAGATATTGATATTTTCTTTTTCGAAAACGTACAATTCCTTATCGTCAAAACCATCGTCTGTCATTTCTTCAAGATCATAATCGCCCATATCCAGTTTTTCAAGAGATGCTAAAAAATCAGTTTTAGGCATTCCAACTTTAATGGCGTCGTGAAGGAGAAAGCTTTCAGTCTCAAAAGAAATTTCAACTAATTTGTAATCTTCTTCCTTGTCGAAAGACATGGAAACTCCCATTTCATCGAAATAAAGTACATTAGCTTCAGCGCCCTCGCCGTAATCTTGTACTTCTGTTTCATCAGGATCACCTAAGTAATTAGATACTTCATGTTCTTCCATCCCGAATTTGATGCTGCCGAATCCAATGTGCGGCAAAATGGCTTTTGGTGTCATTTTATTTTTTAAGTATTAAAAGTTAACGTGGTAAATATAGAAAACCCCTTCGAGATAATCTACTGTTTTTGTTAAGAGTACTTTAATAACCTGAGTTCGATATTAAATTTTCGACCTCAGGTTAACAAATATTGTCATTCAAAAAATAAAAAGGTGAGCGGTGAGGGTTGAAAAGTGAAAATAATACAGCTATTATTTTAATAGCCTATAAATATCCTCATTGTTTAAATCTCATCGCTCACAACTTATTCTTTTACTTCCATTGTGGAATACGCCCTTTGGTATAAGGGGCATTCATCGCATCCAGCAATTTTCTTGCTTCTGGCAGTTTAGTCTCTGCAATTACTTTTACCTGCTCAAGTACAGGAGGGAATTTGTCCTTCAAAATATCAAAACTGGTTTTTGAAGTCGTTGTAATGTCAGATGTACTGTTTATCTGAGCCCAGATAATACTGTTCAGGCGATTCATTAATGGCATATCGGCAGGAGGAATTTCTTCCCAGCTTGCCTTGGCTTTTAAACCTCTGAATGAGAAATAGATATTATCAAGCTCCTTCTGGATGTCTTTTAATGCCGGTAATACTTCACTATGGGCATCAGGCAATACCAGTGCCGTTTGCTTCATAGCAGCCACTTCCTGCTTCATTTCGATAACCAGGGCAAGTGTTCCGTTCATTGCTTTGGAAAGTTCACTTATATCCTTTTGGAAAGCTACCATGGCCGGACGATCTTTGGCCGGTAATGTGGTATTATTTAATGCAACTACATTAAATGATTTTGGTTCAGCTAGCTGTGTCGCTTTTCCATCTTTCACCTGAGCGATTTCTACTGTGTATTTACCAGGTAAAACAAATATGCCTCCATCTGATTTTTTGAATGGGTCAAACTCTTTGGTTTTTACTATATCAGTACTGTTGTATTGCAGATCCCAGTTGAAACGAGTGATGCCTTTTGACGGCTTTTTAGTTAAGGTGCGAATCACGCTACCTGCTTCATCTTTAATAGTCACTAACAAATAAGCCGGTAGCTCCTTCTCTTCAGCTTCCAATTCGGCCCATGTTGGTTGAGGAATGCGTTCACCGTTTTTAAACAGTTCCTTTTCTTTTTTGCGTCGAATCTGACGTTTTGTTTTTGGTGTTTCTTTCTGGTAAAAAGTGAATGTAGCTCCATACTCAGGGTTGGGTGCTCCATAATAAGTAGCTCCCTGACCGTAGATCTTATCAACCTGCATAAATAATGGTGCGTCTTTTATTTCAAAAAGATGAGCATCCTTATTCGTTAAATCCTCGTTTAGCTCACGCAGTGGAGCGTAGTTGTCCAATACATAAAAACCACGACCAAATGTAGCCATAACAAGATCGTTCTCACGCTCCTGAATAGCTAAGTCGCGAACGGCAATAGTTGGAATACCTGCTTTTAGTTGTGTCCAGTTGGCTCCTTCATCAATGGTAAAGAAAATACCAAATTCAGTACCTGCAAATAACAACTCCTTACGTTCCGTATCCTGCTCCAGGGTGTGTACTGTTCCGTTTTCGGGAAGGCCATTTGTAATAGCTGTCCAGCTTTGACCTTTATTAGTACTTTTTAGCACGTAAGGCTTAAAATCATCGCTTTTCATGCCGTCAAACGTGGCATAAACAACATTCTCGTCAAAGCGCGATGCATAAATATCACTCACATATGTATATTCAGGTACTCCGGGGAATGAAGAAACTTTCCGCCATGTTTTACCATCATCTTCAGTTACCTGAATCAAACCGTCATCAGTACCTGCATATATTAAGCCGGCTTTAACGGGCGATTCGTCTAATGATACAATGGTATTGTATTGTGATGTCGAAACGTCCTTGGCTACAGCATCAACACTCCAGTATTTACCCATTACCGGCCAGGTGTTGCGGTCAATCTGAGTGGTTAAATCGTCTGAAAGAACTTCCCATGTGTTACCCCGATCGGTACTTTTAAACACCTTGTTAGCTGCCATATAAATGGTAGTTGGATTGTGCTTACTAAGAATTAATGGCGCATTCCAGTTCCAGCGATAGGTCTTTTCATCTTTGCGGGGTTGTGGCTTGACCATAATCTTCTCACCACTTTTCTTGTCGTAACGAACGACATTACCATATTGCCATTCACTATATACTATGTTGGGATCTGTTGGGTCTACACGTGACCAGAAACCATCACCAAATACAGTAACATACCATTCGCCTGATGTCACACCAAATTCAGATGTATTTCGCACCGGACCACCTTGTGTTGCATTGTCCTGTGTTCCTCCATATACATTGTAGAATGGTGCTTCGTTATCAACTGTTACACGGTAGAATTGTGTGACAGGCAGGTTGCTAACCTGTCTCCAGGCTTTACCATTATCATATGTGATATATACACCACCATCGCCACCAATCATATAGTGCTTGTTATCTGTAGGATCAATCCATAGTGCGTGGTCATCTACATGGCGGTCTTTCGTACTTAGTTTAGTCCAGGTTTTTCCACCATCAATTGTTACATGTGAGAATGTTTCAACTGAATATACTTTATCAAATTCAACCGGGTCACAGAAAATCTCGTTGTAATACTGGCCACTTGAATGGTGATCGCTCATTTTGTTCCATGATTCACCACGATCACTCGTTCGGAAGAAACCTCCTGATTTATTGGCGGCTTCAACAATCAGGTACAGTACATCAGGATTTTGAGGCGAGATGGCAATGCCCATACCGCCGATATGTTCAGAGGGCAATCCCTTCATTATTTTGCGCCAGTTTTTTCCTGCATCAGTCGATTTGTAAACAGCTGATTCAGGACCACCACCAATTTTTGTGTGTACCCGGCGACGACGTTGCTCAGAAGTAGCGTATAAAACGTCTGGATTTCGAGGGTCGCAAATAATGTTGTTGATACCTGTGTTTTCACTAATATCAAGAACTTTTGACCAGTTTTTACCGCCATCAGTAGTTTTGTATAAACCGCGCTCACCACCAGGTCCCCATGCAGAACCTTCAGCAGCTGCATATACCACATCAGAATTTCGTGGGTCAATCAGAATCATACCAATCTGGCGTGACTCTTTTAATCCCATATTTTCCCATGATTTGCCTCCGTCAACGGTTTTGTAAACACCATCACCATAGCCTAATGCACGCTGGTGATTATTTTCACCGGTACCGGCCCAAACCACGTTGCTGTTATTAGGATCCATGGCCAGGCAGCCAATTGAGTAAGCACCATATTTATCAAATACTGGCTCAAATGTGATGCCCTTATTGGTTGTTTTCCAAATATTACCACTGGCAACAGCCACGTAAAATTCAGAGTGGTTATTGGGATTAACAGCAAAATCAGCAATTCGGCCCGAAGTAAATGCCGGTCCAATGTTGCGTAGTTTTAGCCCTGAAACTAATTCACTGTTAATGGCTGATTTTTCTTCATCAGCTTCTTTGTTCTTTTTTTTCTGTGCAAAAACAGACGCATTACCAAGTAATAATGCACTCACCAAGAGGAGAGAGGTGAGTTTTCCTAATGATCGATTTATCATCATATTATGATTTGGGGTGAAAACTTAATTGATAAAATCGAAGATAGGGAAAAAATAGATATTACTCAGCTTTTAAAGAAGTGAGATGTTTAATATTAACTTGTTTGCTAACCCCGCTTTAGTTTTCTTCATGGTTCCCATAACCATAACCATAGCCATAGCCATAACCATAGCCTTGTCCGTAACCAAAGCGGTTGGGTTTAACTTTAATGCCATTTATGACTACCTTGAATGAGTTAATGTTTTTATCCTGCAGGTCCTTAAATAACTGTTTAAGCTGATGTTTGCGCGAGAGGTTGTGTCGAACAATAAACAAGTGAATGTCAGCAAAAGGTAACAATGAAATAGCATCTGCTACACGGCCAATGGGCGGAGTATCCAGTATGATATAATCAAACTGCTGATGTAGTCTTTTAAACAGTTCTTTTATGACTGAGCTTTTTGTTAACAGCTCAGAGGCATTAAGTGGTTTAGTTCCCGCAGCAATATAATGAAGGTTTTCCTGATCAGTTGGTTTAACCAGCTCATCAATATTAGTATTGAAACCGGTTAGATATTCACTTATGCCTTGACTATTAGTGTTTTGTTTGTTGAGATATAACTCCAGCTTAGGTTTACGAAGATCAAAATTTATTATTACCACTTTTTTGCCCGTTTGCGCATATGATGCCGCCAGGTTGATGGACATAAAGGTTTTGCCTTCACCCATATTGCCCGATGTGGTTAATACTATCTGTTTGTCTCTGGTGCCGTTGAGGTGTTGTAAGTTGGTTCGTAATGAACGGAATGATTCTGCAACAAGTGAATTTGGTCGTGAAATAACAATAGACGGGTCGATTCTTTTATTGTGAATAATATGTCCTATTGCCGGGTAATCCGTAATCAACTGAATATCTTCATTGCTTTGAATACGATCGTTAAAAAACAGGATTAACCAAATGAAGCCGGCAGGAATAAGCAATCCGAATGCCAGAAATTTAGTGTATATTTTTGATGGAGGGGTGCTGACCAGTTTAGCCATATCTTCACGTGCTAAATCCAATACTTCATGACTTGGCAAGGTGGATGCTTTTGCTATCTGCAACTCTGACTTTTTCGTCAGAAGCAAAGTATATAGTGTTTCGTTAATTTCGTGTTTACGTTGAATGGAAACGATTTTTTGTTGGTGCTGAGGGAGTTGGCCTAAATCATCCTGCACTTCCATAAGCTTATTCTCTAGTGTGCTGATTTCATGTCTAAGGGTAGTAGCAGACATATCCAGCGTTTCCATAATTGTACGTTTAAGCTTCTTAATTTCTGCCCTGTTATGTGCCAGATGCGGAATGTCTTTTTTGGTAATGCTTTCAATGTCTTCGTTTTCCATATAGGCAGAAAACAACTGAGCAAGTAATTTGGTTAGCTGGGGGTCATCCAGTTTTATAGATGTTGGCGGTACTACATTTTCCAAAGAATTGTTCTCATTCAAATAGCTTTGCAGGTAATCGTAGTAGCGCATTTGCATATTTAACTCCGACAATTTAGCCTGGTATGTATCCAGTTTCCCGTATATCGCGCTCCGTTTCACCTCCAATTCTATACCGCCATTGTTATCAATCACCTCTTGTATAGATGATTCGGTAAAACTTAATGAATCGTGAACCTGTAACAGTTGGTCGTCGATAAAATCAATGGTGCGCTCTTTAGCCTTGTTTTTTCCTTCAACATCTTTAAGAAGATAGGCTTTGGTTAACTGATTAAGGAAAGTTGTACCAATGGCCGTATTGCTAGTTTTAAATGATACATTTAATATGGACGATTGCGGCTCCTCTTCAATAATGAATTGGCTAAATTGCTGAACACACTGATGATGATTTAGAAACTCAAACTTAAAGCTTCCTGCTTGCGGTAAAACCTTGTTGGCAAGTATTGTAAACCTGCATATTTCATTGCTGTATGGTTCATTTAGCTTTATAACAGTGTCTATATGTGCCACCACATTCCTGGTTACGAATTTCTCGGTGTAGTAATTGTAAAGCAAGCCGTTTTCAGTGCTTGTTTGAACCCTGATTTGTTCATTGCCAAGAAATTCAATGGTAAAAGGAGTGTTGATTAATTGTGGGTGAAACACATCATATTCTATCCTGAAAGCAGAAAGAGGATAGATGCGCTTCTTATTGCCATATCTGTCTTCGTTAAAAACATTGATTTCAAAATCAAGCTCACGAAGAGCATTCTTAATGAATTCATATGATTTAAGAATGCCTTTCTGGTTAGCAATTTTAGTCTTTGATTTGTTAAACTCACTTAATCCTAGAATACTATTAGGGTCAACCTGTTCTTCATCCAGGACAAGTATTTTAGTCGATACAAGATACTCAGGCAAGGTAGTGGCATTTGTATAAAATGCTGCCACCAGTGCAATAATGAGCGATATAGCCATGATTGGCCAGTATTTACTGGCTTTGATTATCTGCTTTAGATAATATTCAAAGCTTGCCTGAGAGCCTGTATTCGTATTCATAGTATACCATTTTTAGTATGACATTAGCATTAATGAGTTTATTGTCATAATGCTTCCTGCTTTAAACTACCGGTATTATTTTGTTATTGCATAAATAGATAGTGCAATGCTTATTACACCAGCAAATAGCCCGTATGGGAACTTTTCAAAGGCAAATGATTTGGAAGAACGGGGTGTTACATACACCACATCGTCAGGCAATAAAAAGAAATACTCCGACTCCAAAAGTTTATTATCTGTCAAATCAAGTGTTTTAACCACGGTACCATTAGGACTTTTTCTTACTAATCTGACTTCATCAGCTTTCGCAAACTCTTTTAAACCGCCTGCCATACTAATGGCCTGAAGTATTGTTATCTGTTCACGGTCAATATTGAAATTGCCTGGTTGGTTGACCTCTCCAATGATGGATATACTGAAGTTAACCAGCTTAATTTGTACGGTTACATCTTCAAAGTATTCCTCCGCGGCTGTTTGTACTGCTGTTTGTGCTTCCTCAATTGACAAGCCTTTAACCATTACCTTATCGATAAATGAGTATTTGACATAGCCTTGCTCATCTACTTTGTAGGAGTTTAAATAGATGTATGAGTCATTCATTAACTCGGGAAAGTCTGTTCTGAAAAACTTCGATGTTTTTATATCGGAACTGTACACCTTCATGTATAGGTTATCGCCAATATTGATGCGATACGAATCGCGCTGATCATTTACAAATTCGCTGTCGTAACCAGGAATCGAAATTGGTTGTATCAATTCGCTCTTTTTTAGGCTTATGCACGATGTGCCGAATAAAGCCAAACATCCCAGCACAAGTATTGTAAACCTGCGCATTGTTAATGTTTTTTCCATGATATTAGTTGTTAGTTATTGTCATTTTAATTGCCTTTGCCATTTCAATTTTTTCTCCATTGAAATAGGCAACAGGAAATGATTTATTAATTCCTATCAGTTTGCATTTTTTGAGGGTTAATTGGTAGGATGAACCAATAATAATCTGGTATTTATGCCAGTCATCTTCTTTTATGATTCGTAAATTATCACCAGGAGAGACCAGTTGACTTTTCTCTTTTTCTGAGAGTAGATGGCGGCTGGCAGCTACCTGAACCACAAAAAGTAATTCATCTTGCTTTGGTGTTTGCAATTCAATGTGCTTAACAGTTTCCCATAAGTCAAGGCGTTTATTGCCTTTGTAAGCTACCAAAAACACCTGTTTACCTGGATAATCGTTTATTGCTTGACGGGCTGATATGTAATCAGAGCCTAACGATACCTGGTATTTAAACCAGTTGTTTTCATTTTGAACTCTGTATTCTGCTTTTGTCTTATTGACATTTTTTATTTCTGCCGTTGATAATTCAGATCGAGCAGCTGCAATCTGAATATAGAATACAACATTGTTGGCATCAATGGCTTTCTTTCCGGATTCAGTGTTTTTTGTTGAAGATGAAAGAGCAGAAGCAAGCTCTTGCTTCTCTGAAGTTTCTTTCCCGGTTGTTTGAAGCAATTCCGGGTTCTCTTGCACTGTGACTTTATTTGTACTAACATTCGACTTTTCTGCAAACAGGTTTTGCGTTGTGTCTGATTTACTGTCGGAATAAGTAGTGTTAATGTAACTATACCACAGATCAGTAAGTGAAGTCTTAGAATAGGCGATGCTATTCTCGTGAATAAAATTGCCTGTTGTGCGTATGTTTGAAGTATCATTAAGTCTGGCAAGTCGCTTCTGTAATTGCATATTCACCTTTGCTTTATCTAAGGTGTCTAATACGGGAGTGCCGACATTAAAAGTATCTGTATAGTTGGTAAACGGGCTATAGCCTTTGATGACAGTAGTAGAAGTTTCCTGTTCAGCCTGTATTGTATCTGTCACAGTACTAATGTCTATAGCTATATCTGCAGTGTCATTCCTGGTTGTATCAATTAGTTGCGGTTCGTCACCCAAAAATACCGGCACGCCTGCGACTGTATCAGCTGATAGAGATATGGTATCTCTGACTAATGATTCAACATTCTTTCCTTTTGCTTCTTGTGCCTTAAAATTAAGGCAATACAAGACCAGGAAGCAACATATTGCGATTGCTTTCAAATTCATAAACACTTTATTTTCCCAACGATAGTTTGTTACGGAAACACAGATGCTTTGTTACATTAAATCATTGAATTATTGCTTTCTTATTGTTAGGAGGAATAATAAGAAATAAAATACTATAAATATAGTTGCGATACTAAAAATATAGTATTATACTTGTAGTAGGTAATTTTGATAGTCGTAAAGGATGAAACAATTAACAAAGGCAGAAGAAGAAGTAATGCAAATCCTGTGGGAAATGGGAGAGGGTATTATTAAAGATATATTAAAAGGATTTAAGGATAAACAACCAGCTTATAATACGGTTGCTACAGTACTTAAGGTCTTGAAAAAGAAAGAAGTTGTTGATTTTAAAAAGGTGGGTAATATTTATGTATACTATCCGCTTTTTACAAAAGAAGAATACTCATCATACCAAATGAAGCACCTGCTTAAGAATTACTTTGGAGGTAGTTTTGCTCGCCTGGCAGCATTTTTCGCCAAGGATAATGATATGAATATTGAAGATTTGGAAGAATTACTAAAAGAAGCCAATAGCTCAAAATAAACGCCATGGAATTACTAACCTATTTTGCAAGATCATTTCTGATATTGTTTTTGTTTTTAGTCATTTATCAGTTGCTTTTACGAAATGATGCTCATTTTAAAGCTATTCGGTTCTTTTTGCTGTTGGGTCTTGTAGCGGCGTTGTGTTTACCGTTGGCTGAAATCAAATATACAATATTGGTTGAATCAATGGCCAAGAGTGAATTGTTCCAGGAGGTAGAGATTAAGGAGTCGCAACCTGCCGTAACGGCGCCCGCGGCTTCTGATGCATTTAACTGGTATGCTACAGTACTGTACTTCTACCTGCTGGTGACTGCATTCTTTATGTTAAGAATCGTTTTGATGCTTATTAAGATGTTTGGTTTGGTTCACACCTCTCGTAAAATAGATTTTAAGGGGGCTGTTGTGTGTGTGAATCCAAAAGTAGAAATGCCATTTGTATTTGCTAATTGGATATTCATTAAGCACGAGCGCTATTTGAATACGCAACATGCCGAGATTATTAACCATGAACGAGTACATCTTTATCAGCAGCATTGGGTAGATGTCCTGATGAGTGAACTGTTTATTGTACTTCAGTGGTTTAATCCCTTTGCCTGGTACTATGCGCGCCTTATAAAGCAGAACTTAGAGTTTCTGGCCGATCAGGGGGTGTTGGAAAGCGGGCATAAATATGAAGATTATTTGCAAACAATTATTTGTGAAACAATGGGAGCGGAAGCGTCAGTGCTAGCCAATCACTTCCGGTTCTCCCAAAATAAACGACGATTAAAAATGATGAAAAACGACAAAAAATCCAAATGGCGACTGCTAAAGTTGCTACTGGTACTGCCCTTGATTGGTGGTTTGCTATGGGCTTTCAGTGAGCCTGTGTATGAATATCGTTCTAATACTGAATCAATAAGCGACACTTCTGTTCAGGATAAGAAAGAAACTTTTATAGTTAGAGGTTACGTCTATAGCCAAATCGACACACAGATGATTCAAAATGCTAATTCAGGAATGTGGGATGAAAATATAGTTAAGTCTGCACTACCCGGCACTAGTATCATCTTAAAAGGCAAAACGATTGGAACAGTAGCTGATCGTGATGGTCAATTTGAATTGGAACTGACTAAGGATGATATTATTGTATTTTCTTTCGTTGGATTCGAAACTATGGAGATTGTGCCTGAAGAGGGTAAGGAGATTAGTATTGTTCTAAAGAAATCGGCTTACGAGCTTGATCCGTCAGCTTACCGGGTCAGGTATAAAAATAAGGTGACACCACCGCCACCACCGCCTGTTAAGAATAAGAAAAAGATGGTTACTCCACCGCCGCCACCACCTCCAACGAAAGATGGTAAGCCGGTATTTTACGTAGTTGAGGAAATGCCAAGCTACAAAGGCGGTATGGATGGCTATTTTGCGCGTTTATATACGCGTATAGAGCAAGAGAAAAAGGCTAAAAAGTTAAGCGGAACCGTTAAGGTTCAATTTACAGTAAGTCACAAAGGAGGTATAACTCAAACAAAAGCACTTGAGAGATGGGATGATAAAGAGGCCGCAATAGCTGTTAAAATTGTGTCAGAACTGAAGGACTGGAAACCTGGTGTTCAGCGAGGAAAACCTGTTTCAACAACTTTAGTTGTACCGGTTGAGTTTAATTAAAATTACATAGTATTGACAGGCAGTGAAAAACAAAATTCACTGCCTTTGTTTTTTTCACTTCTGGCCCAAATATGTCCCTGGTGCTTTTCGGTAAACTCTTTGCATAGGATTAAACCTAATCCTGTTCCTTGTTCATTGTCAGTTCCGTTTGTGGAGTGGTTCTGATCAATAACAAATAGCTTAGGTAAATCTTCCGTATCAATACCAACGCCGGTGTCGCTAACTGAGAAGGAGATTTCAACTTCGTTTAGGCGTGATGAAATGGAAATTTGTCCATTTGAATTTGTAAATTTTAATGCATTGGATATGAGGTTTCTGAAAATGGAGCTTATCATATATTTGTCTGCGTAAACCACAGTCTTGGATATGATTGTATTGTTGATCCTTATTTGTTTTTGTCTGGCAATGGATTCAAATGCAGAAAGCTCTTCCTGTATAACACTGGTTACATCAAAGTAATCAGGATTGAAAGTCATTCGTCCCGATTGTGAACGAGACCACTCCAGCAGGTTGGTGATAAGATTCATGGCATGGTGTGACGACTTTTGGATGATTTTCGCTGTGTTTTCTATATTTTCAATGCTCCTTCCATTTTGTGCTTCACTAACCAGTAAGTCACTTAAACCGGCAATACTGGTAAATGGGCTTTTAAGATCATGTGCAATAATCGAGAAAAACTTGTCTTTGGTAATGTTGGACTCCTTTAGGCGTTGTTCATTTTCTTCAAGTGCTTTAAGGGCATTTACACGTCTTGAGATGTCATTGGCAAAAAAAGATGCGCCAATAACTTTATTATCCCTGATTATAGGGTTCATTGAAACCTCAATATAAATGATTTTATCACCAACATGTACTTCATCAACAAAGGAAAATCGCTCGTTATTTAAAGCTCTGTCGTATCTGGCTTTCCAGGTTGATTGAATCCCTTCGGGAAGAGATTTAAGCAGGTTAGTACCTTTTTCGAGCTTCACCCCAAAGCTATTGTAAAACTCAGTATTAAATACACTGTTGGTGTAAAGGATCTCATACGATGTATTAATGGCCCATATGCTCTCAAGCGTATTTTCCATAATGGCCATCATGTTGGTATTGCTTTCCTGCAGAATTTGTTTGATGCTTTTTTGCTCAGTTATGTCAACACTAAGGGCTGTGACTCCAATAACAGTGTTGTTTGAGATAACCGGGTTTAATGATACTTTATACGTATGAACAGTATTGTTATGTTGGTTGTCGAATTCAAAATTGATTTGATTGCCTTTTAGGGCCGTATCATATTTGTCTTTCCAAAAGGTTGCCAGTTCAGTTGAAAGTATGTCAAGTGAATTGAGACCTTTTTCCAATGTTATACCAAAAGCCTCTTTATAGGCATTTTTAAAATAGTTATTAAAAATGATGTAATTGTATTCACTGTCAATTGACCATATCGAAGTGTCCTGATTATTAATTAATGCATTAAGGTTGGAGTATGTTTCTTCGAACTTACAATCTTCACCATTGTTGCAATTAACCTTTT
Source organism: Bacteroidales bacterium (assembly GCA_022361295.1). GTDB lineage: Bacteria > Bacteroidota > Bacteroidia > Bacteroidales > Marinilabiliaceae > Carboxylicivirga. Next base: position 24,684 of record JAKSBD010000386.1, on the reverse strand, counting down.
GCTTTAGAGCCTCATTTTTATCAGACAAGCGCTCATTTGGTAACTCACTCTCATCCATCATCCGTTTCTCGGTTAAATTCCCAAAGTATTTTGGGAGGTTGTTGATATGGTTGTTTAGTTTAACAACGTTTAACGAACGTAAAAGGTTAGCAAATAAGATGCTTTTTTGCAGATAATGAGCTTAAAACATGTAAGGAAATGACAGTTATTCGATGAGAATTACTTCTTTTTGTAGGCTGTTTTCAGATTTTTTAAAATAGTGAAACCGCGATCTACATCTTCGTCATTGACAATAATGGTAAATTCGTTTGTGGTTGAGATAACTTCCTTAATGTTAACGCCTTCCCAGGCAATAGCTTTCATAATGTGGTAATAAAAGCCTGTAACCTGAACGTTATCTGCCGGCAGTTTTAAGGTGATGGCAGATAATTCACTTTGCTTTAATAAGCATTCTTCACCGGCAAAATACTTCTCCACTAAACTTTCGTAGGCCGAGCTAACAACAAGGTTTGATTCAAATACGCCACGTACCAGTGTGTAAAACACATCCTGGTGTGTGCTTATCTCCTGCATTACCTTTGTGTGGCTGTTAAAAATGGTATTACTGTTTCTAAACGTGTAATCAGTAAGGTTAGAACGGACAATGATATCACCAAGCGATTCCAGTAACTTTTGCAAGTTACGGTTAAGAGAGTAATCTAACTGTGGGGCCAGTCTGTTAAGGGCCATAACTATAGCACCCTGCTTTACTGGTTTCTCGGTAAGTTTTTCAACCATAGGTTGTATTTGACGAGCCAATGAAGATATATTCAATAATCCTTCACATAAGGCTTCGATAACAAATGGCTTGACTTTTATAACTGACTCTACGGCCTGGCTTACAGTTTTCATACTACTAAGTTTTATGCAAATATATGCATTGTTAAGATATTAACAAAGTGTTATAAAGAAGTTTTTTTTGTTGAAAAACTTTCATATGCACAATGCAATTGATATTTTTGACACCAGATAAGTGAATTAACTATTTGAATTTGACTTTAGTCAAACGAATGGCTATCATGCCTTCCTTAATATTTTACAAGGATAGGTTATGACCACGAAATGAAAATATTTACAGATGAAAAACTTTGATTTAAAAGGTTCAATTGTTGCCATAGTAACACCATTTCTGGAGAATGGAGAGATTGATGTTGATGCTTTTGATAGTTTAATTGATTGGCATTTAGAGAATGGAACTGATGGTTTGGTTGTTTGCGGTACTACAGGTGAAACACCGGCTTTAACAGGTGATGAGGATGCCTTTTTAATCGAGCGGGCTGTGAAAAAAGTAGCAGGTCGTATTCCTGTCATTGCCGGCACAGGAAGCAACTCTACCCAGGAGTGTATCAAATACTCCCGAAAAGCTGAAGCAATTGGCGTGGATGCAGTTTTGGTTGTTGGCCCGTATTACAACAAGCCAACAGAAAAAGGTATGTACATGCATTTTGCCACAGTGGCTGAGGCTATTGATGTACCAATTATCCTGTATAATGTTCCGGGACGTACCGGTTCTAAAATATCAGTTGACAATGCTGTCAAACTGGCCAATAATTTTGATAACATTATAGGTATCAAGGAGGCCTCAGGAGACCTGGCTTTGTTTGTTGAGTTAATTGCCAATCGTCCTGAAGGTTTTAAGGTTTATAGTGGAGACGATTTCTTAGCGTCATCAGCTAATTTGCTAGGTGCCGATGGATGTATCTCTGTAATTGCCAATGTGATTCCGCAGGCATTTGCCCAATTAATGAAAGCGTCGTTAGAGGGTGATGTTGCAACTGCTAAAGAGGTTTTTTACCAGTATCATGAGTTAATGGATTTGATGTTTATTGAGTCAAACCCTATTCCGGTTAAAACAGCATTGGCAGAAATGGGCAAGGTTAAAGAAGTGTTTCGCTCTCCAATGTGTACAATGGAAGAAGCCACAAAACAAAGCCTGTTAAATGAATTAAGAAAACTAAATATAATATAGATAATTTAGTTGTTGTTGGATTGGATAAAAAAGAGTGTTTCAACGGAAACGCTCTTTTTTTATGCTTCAGCCCCTGTTGTTTTCCATGCTTATTCAAGTATTCTGCTAAAGGATTTGTTACTCTTCATGATAATTGATCCTAATGAACCTGTGTTTCTTAATCATGCGCACTTATTTAAATTCTTCATGCCGCTATTGGATAAGTATATATTCACCATTGGAGTAGTTTCAATTTTATGACGTAGTTAACTCATTTCTTCTTCAATGTTTCTTCAATAATCATTGAAGAAACATCGAAGGAACTTCGAAGGAACATTGAAGGAACTTCGAAGGAACTCTGAATATTTTTCAGGTTGATCTTACACGATTTGTTAATTCACAGGTTAATTCTTTATCAATCGTTTTGGTTCGTAATCGGTATTAATGGAGAGTTAAGTCATGGATTAGTCGTGATTAATTTTTTACATTTGATGCTCAATTATAATAATCCACACCATGATAGATGTTTTAAAAGACCACAGAACAATACGTAAATACACAGAGCAGAAAATTGATGCGCCTCTTTTAAATGAGATACTAGAAGCAGGAGCACGGGCTTCTACAACAGGGAATATGCAGGTTTACAGCATTATTGTTACTCAGGATGAAGCGATGAAAGAAAAATTAGCCCCTTGTCATTTTAATCAACCAATGGTGAAACAGGCACCTGTGACATTAACCTTCTGCGCTGATTTTAATCGTTTTAACAAGTGGTGTAAGCAAAATAATGCAGAACCGGGTTATGATAATTTTCTATCGTTTGTAACGGCAGCGATTGATGCGCTGCTGGTCGCACAGAATGTTTGTGTCGCAGCCGAAGCTAAGGGATTAGGTATATGTTACCTGGGTACTACAACCTATTTGGCTGATAAAATTATTGATGTGCTGGATCTGCCTCAGGGTGTTGTGCCAATTACAACAGTTACAATTGGCTATCCGGATGAGGATCCAAAGAAGGCCGATCGTTTACCGCTTGAAGCTGTTGTTCATCATGAAACCTATAGTGATTACTCTGAGGAGCGCATTAATGAGTTGTATGCAGAAAAAGAGAATCTTGAAGAAAATAAGGCCTTTGTTGCTGAAAACAATAAAGAAACACTGGCACAGGTGTTTACAGATGTTAGGTATAAAAAGGCTGATAATGAGCACTTTAGTTCTGTATTGCTAAAAGTGTTAAAAGATCAGGGATTTATGTAGGTAATATTAGATGTATGATAATAATGGGCCGGCATTTAAATGCTGGCCTATTTTTTTTGTGCATTAGTCAAATATTTCTTGCCATTGGCGTTGGTTTGATTGTAAATTCTGTAAAAATGAGAAACATGAGAAGGTTAGTGTGTGTAATGGTGTTGAGCATTTTTGTGTCTGGTGTTTATGCTCAAACAGTAGAAGAAATTCTATCGAAGTATACCGAGGAAAACGGGCAAATGTATCTTCAGCCTTTTGCCGATGCTTTTTCAGCGGATTTTAACAGCGGATTGTTCCATAATGCCAAGGTGAAGAAAAAGGGATTTAGTATTTACATTGGTGTTGTCGCTCAGGTTGCTACTATTTCTAATAGTGCCAAATACTTTCAGGCTTATACTGATAGTGAATTGTTCCCTCAGCAAGGACCTTATAAAGTTCCAACAGTTTTTGGGCCAACAGAAGGTGTAAGTGTTCCAATTGACGGAACCGGTGGTATGTATGAGTATGTCTTTCCGGGTGGATTTGATGTGGATTACCTGCCCCTGGCAATGCCCCAAATAACAATTGGATCATTATTCGGTACTGATTTTACAGCACGGTATATTACGCTCGATGTTGATGATTATGGCAAAATAGATGTGTTTGGCTGGGGAGTGCGTCATAGTATTGATCAATACATTCCGGCGCTGCCTGTTGCTTTGTCGGTAGGCTACTATAACCAGTCTTTTAAGGTGGGCGAATACATGGATGCCAAAACGAATGTCGTCAACCTGCAAACAAGTATAACCATCCCCGTTATTACTTTTTATGGTGGTTTGGGATATGAAACGAGTAAGGTTGATGTACAGTATGTTTATGAAGGTTCAGAAATTTCTGAATTAACCGAACCGGGTGATGAGATTAAATTTGAACTTGAAGGAGCCAATACTATACGAGCTACTTTGGGTTTGTGTTTTAACCTGGGACCCGTGAAGATTCATGGAGACTATAATATGGCTAAGCAAAATACTTTTGCCGTAGGTTTAGGAATTGGTATTAATGAAAATTAGAAGGTGATGAAAAAGTTGATGATATTAATGTTGGTTATAATGGCCTGGGGGTGCGAAGAAAAAGATATTTTACTATATCCCACAATTGAAGAAAGTGGCAATTTTAATATAAGCACTTCTGGTTTTGATGAGATGGTGGTTATCCCTGTTAGTGAAATCAATAATGCCATTAATGATGTGAGTGATGGTGCCTCAATCAATGAGGTCATACTTGAGGCTATTTGGGTTGAAATAACTCCAAAACAAGGTAATACAGCCACCAAGGTAAGTATGGATCTGTCTATTCAATCATGGAATACGCAGGAGTTTATAAATGTGGTTGAGGGTTTTGAAGTGAGCATTGGTAACGAACCCTCAAAAGTGGCAATTATTCAAGGGTTGCAGCAGGCCGGAATTGATGAATTAAAGCTACAATTGAATGAAATTGCTACAGGCAACGGCTGGCAGGATGTTGTTTTTGAAACAGAGGGTGTTGTGACTCCGCCAGGAGGTGTTATTAATGTTGATGTTGAGGTGTTTGTAAGAGGAACACTTGTTTATGCAGAAACTATTTAAGTTGACCGGAATTAATTGAGGAAAAAGTGAGTGTTTAGCTCACTTTTTTATATAGGATCAATCTTTAATTGCCGGCTTAATGCATTTAACTCTTTTAGTACTGAAGGGTGTATTTGTATACCATCATTTAAGCGTTTGAATTCAATCCGCCTTTCCTGGTCTCCCGGTATTTCAACCTTAGGCTGACCGCCAATGCTCCTGGCATTTCTGAAAGTTTTAATCCATTTATCCATGTGCCCTTTAAACTCCTCTGCCGGCCTGAAGGCATCGATGCGCATCGCACCAACAAAATGCCCTATACCTTCACCAACAGGGTTAGGAGGTGGCGACAAGAAGGACACAAAGGGGGGAACCCATGGTCCATAATTAGCTCCGGACAGGACAGCCGAGAAGATATCCACCCAGGCACCCAGGCAATACCCTTTGTGGGAGCCGTGTTCTCTGTCAGATCCTAAAGGTAGCATGGCACCTCCTTTTTTAAGAGCCCTGTTATCTGTTGTTGCCTTGCCTTCTATGGTTTGTGCCCAGCCTTCGGGTATGTCCTTGTTGAGTCGTTCGTTAACTTCCAGCTTGCCATTGGCAGCAGGTGTAGTGGCCATATCCATTACAAAAGGCGGTTCATGAAGTGCTGGTATAGCTACAGCAATTGGGTTGGTGCCAAGCATTCGGTCTTTTGAAAAAGTTGGTGCAACCAAAGCGCTTGCATTGGTCATGCTCATGCCAATCATATCATGTTCAAGTGCTTTCATGGCATGATAACCTGCAATGCCAAAATGGTTTGAGTTTTTAACAGCAACCCAGCCGGTTCCTGCCTTCTGGGCTTTTTCAATGGCTATGTCCATGGCATATTGTGCGACGATTAAGCCGGCACCCAAGTCACCATTAACAACAGCTGTGCTTGGTGTTTCATGCTCAATACGAATGTTGGGTTGCATATTAAGACGTTGCTGCTGCCAGAGACGTATATACCCCGAAAGGCGTGCGACGCCATGTGAATCCACGCCTCTTAAATCAGCTGCAATTAAAGCTTCAGAAGCTAATGTAGCGTGTTTGTCATTAGCCCCTGCAGCTCTGAATGTATGATATACAAAATTCTTTAGTTGTTTGGCGTTGTATAGCATTTATTCCTCTCTGTGATTATACACTGCACTGGCCTGGGCCGATGGCATTATCAGCATGTCGTTAATGTTAACATGAGGCGGACGCGTCACCATAAATTCAATGGCATCGGCAATGTCATCGGCATAAAGGGGAGTAAGGCCTTTGTATACATTGTCGGCTTTTTCTTTGTCGCCATGGTAGCGCACAATCGAGAATTCTGTTTCTACCATACCAGGTGAAACTGATGAAACCTTGATGTTATAAGGTAATAAGTCGATGCGCATGCCTTTGGTAATAGCCTCTACTGCATGTTTGGTGGCACAGTAAACATTACCATTGGCATAGGTTTCTTTTCCGGCAATTGATGATACATTTACAATGTGTCCCTTCTTTCGTTCCATCATGCCCGGAATAACCTTTTTCGACAAGTATAATAAGCCTTTTATGTTAGTGTCGATCATTTGTTCCCAGTCGCTCCACAAGCCATCAAATATAGGATCAGCTCCCGCTGCCAGACCTGCATTGTTAACCAGTACACCTATGTTTTTCCAATCGTCTTTTATACCTGTTATGGCTGAGTCAATAGCTTCGGTATTTCTTATATCAAAACAGAGAGGAAGAACCTGAATGTTTTCTTCTTCTAATTCGGATTTTAGTTTTGCTAATTTCTCTTCTCTTCGACCCGTTATAATAAGGTTAAATCCAATTTTAGCCAGTTTGATTGCTGTAGCTTTACCAATGCCGGAAGTGGCTCCGGTAACCATTGCTATTTTAGTCATAGATGTGTGTTTTTATAATATTCCTCAATTAAAATCGAAAGTTCGCGTAATATAAACCGACGTTTCTCAAGTGTTCCGTTTAAATGTTTTTTTCCGTTTGGTGTTTGAGTTATTTTTTATACTTTCAACATATAATATCCTTAAGCCTGATGCCTTACAAATGTATACTAAATTGTTTCTGTACAAAAGGACAATTCTAAAATGCTGAACTATGAGTACAACTTTACCCACAATAGAAGAAGCGGCGAAGTTAGAGTTAACTTCAGAGGAATTTGAAAAGATAAAAGAACTGCTGAATCGCCATCCTAATTCGCTCGAATTGCAATTGTTTTCCAGATTATGGTCAGAGCATGCCACGTATAAAAATTCCATAAAGTGGTTACGTACATTACCAACTAAAGGAGATCATGTTTTAGTTGAAGCAGGTGATGAAAATGCCGGTGTAATAGATTTGGGCGATGGTAAAGCTTGTGTCTTTAAGGTGGAGTCACATAATAGTCCTTGCGCTATACAACCTCGTTTGGGAGCTCTTACAGGCCTGCGGGTCGTTATGCGCGATATTTTCTCAATGGGAGCCAAGCCGGCTGCGTTTCTAAGCTCATTGCGCTTTGGTGATGGTAAACGGGATACTGCCCGATGGTTATTTGAAGAGGTGGCAGAAGGGATATGTGAATACGAACGTGGAGCCGAGGTGCCAATTGTTGGCGGCGAAACATTCTTCTCAAGAGGTTATAATACAACGCCGATTATCAATAACATGGCAATTGGTGTTGTGCCAAAAGATAAATTGTTATCAGGTGAGGCAAAAGGAAATGGTAATCTGGTTTTGATCATTGGTGCACGCACAGGAAAAGATGGTGTTGATACCGATGTTTTTGAAACGGATTTACTGGCTGAGATTGATACCCCGCCTGTTTCAATTGACCAGATGATGGATGTGTCGATCGAAAAAGAGTTACAGGAGGCGATCTATCAAATAGCAGATAAAATAAATGTCATTGGTGTTCAGTCAATAGGAACACAAGGTGTTGTGGGTGCGGCTATTGACATGGCCAATCGTGGAAAATCCGGAGTTAGCCTTCATGTGGACAAGATTCCGCGAAGACAGGACGATTTAAAAGCCATGGACGTGTTGTTATCTCAAACCTGGGGGCGAGTGTTGTTATGTATCTCACCCGATGATTTAAATACCGTTAAAGAAATTGTTGAGGGTTTACAGGTTGCTATGTCTGTTGTTGGAGAGGTTAATAATGACAATAAGATTACCTGTTATGATAATAGTAGTATGGTGGCTGAAGTTCCGGTTGGCATTGCCATGCTGGGAGAGATGGCACCTGAATATGACCGCGAAGTAGAAGAGGATATTGCTAAATCTCCGGAAATAAATCTGGATATATACGATGAGCCTGATCAGTATACCGATGTAGTAAAGAGAATGTTGTCCAATCTGAATGTGACCTCTAAAAGTTGGTTAACCAATAAGTTCAGTAAGCCGGCCGAATCGGTAAGCGAAAACTCAGATTATCCGTCTGATGCTGCATTTATTAGTGTTGAAGGAACGGATAAGGCATTGGTAGCAACCATGGATTGTAACTCTCGGTATATGAAGTCAGATGCTTATGTAGGGGCTCAGATAGCTGTGGCTGAAGCTGCACGTAATATAGTTTGTGCGGGAGGAAAGCCATTGGCTCTATCAGATTGCCTTAATTTTGGTAATCCATACGATCCAAAGGTTTACAAAACATTTGTTGATTCTGTAAAGGGAATTACGAAAGCGTGTAATGACTTTGAGGTGCCTGTTGTAAGTGGGAATGTGAGTTTTTATAATCAGCGTTCAGAAAATGGTCATCTGAAACCAATTACACCTACGCCGGTGATTGGTATGTTGGGTGTTGTTAATGATAAAAACAATCATAGTACGTTGTCGTTCCGTCATAAAGGGGATATGATATTCCTGGTTGGACGATCCAGAAATGATGTTAACTCTTCTGAGTATGCCAGCAGTATATTGAATATTAAAAAATCGGCCGCACCATACTACGATGCCGTTGAAGAAAAAGAATTGCAGGCTGCAGTTTCAGAAATAATACAGCAAAACCTGGTTCGTTCGGTTCATGATGTGTCAAATGGAGGTTTGTTTTTTAGTTTATTAGAATCCGGTATCCCAATGGAGTTTGGTTTTGATATTACCTCAGATGCTGAAATCAGGAAGGAAGCCTTTTTATTTGGAGAATCTCAAAGTCGCGTTGTGGTATCCGTTTCGCCGGAGAAGCAGGATGATTTCGTTGATTTTATGATGAGTACCAATGTGCCATTCTCAATCTTAGGTCATGTTACCAAAGGAGAAATAAGGATTGATGATGAATCCTATGGTTATATTGATGATTTGAAACAAGCGTTTGAACAAAAGTTGGAAATCTGGGTTGAAGGAGAATAAAATTTACACACAAAATAATCTATGAAGTCTAAATTAAGAACTCTGCTGCTTTTGATTGCAGTACTGTCTGCTGCATCATTGGTTGCCTGGGTAGGTACTGATGAAGCAGATGTGGTTAAAGTAGGTGATGTTGCACCTGAATTTACCGTTATTACGCCCGATGGGAATGTATCAACAGCTGATTTGAAAGGAAAAGTTGTTCTGATCAATTTCTTTGCTACCTGGTGCCCGCCTTGTGTTAAAGAGTTGCCGGTATTGGAGAAGGAAGTATGGAAACCGTTTAAGGACAATGACGATTTTGTTCTTCTGGTAATAGGACGTGAGCATACACCTGAGGAATTAAAAAAGTTTGCCAGTGATAAAGGGCTTGATTTGCCATTTTGTCCTGATGAAGGCAGAGAAATTTTCAGTCAGTTTGCCAGGCAATCAATTCCGCGTAACTATATTATTAATAAAGGCGGAAAAATTGTATATGCCTCTAAAGGATACAGTCATAAGGAGTTTGAGCATATGATTGATGTACTAAAAAGACAATTGTAACGAATACCTGAATAATACGAAAAGAGGATGTTTATAGGAGCATCCTCTTTTTGTTTGAAGTGAAAAATCCTTGCTTTTTTATACTTTTGACGGAAAATAGATCAAGATGACGGTTAAACCATATACTGCAGAAGGTTCCAAAAAAACACAGGTTGCTGGAATGTTTAATAATATTGCCCCTAAATATGATTTTTTAAACCACTTTCTTTCATTAGGTATAGATAAGATCTGGCGAAAAAGGGCTATCAATCTTTTAAAGGAGATTAATGATCCTGTAATTTTAGATGTCGCTACTGGTACAGGTGATTTGGCATTAGAAGCGAACCGCCGTTTGGGCTGTAAAGTTGTTGGTGTTGACATTTCAGTAGAAATGCTAAAGGTTGCTGAAGAGAAAATTAAGAAGAGGGGCTTAAGCGATGTAATCACCGTCAGAGAGGGTGATTCAGAAAACTTACCTTTTGAAGACAATAGCTTTGATGCGGTGATGGTGGCTTTTGGCGTACGTAACTTCGAAAATTTAAATAAAGGATTGACGGATATGGCCCGGACGCTCAAAGAAGGAGGGAAGATGGTTGTTTTAGAGTTTTCCAAGCCTGCTTACTTTCCGTTTAAGCAGTTGTATATGTTTTATTTTCGATATATTTTGCCATGGTTAGGTGGAGTGATTTCAAAAGACAAGGCAGCTTATACATATTTACCCGAGTCAGTGCTTACTTTCCCTGATGGACAGCGCTTTGATGATGAATTGGTAAAGGCAGGTATGACGCCCCTGAGACGATTTAAACAGACCATGGGAATTGCAACGATTTACCTGTCTGAAAAGAAAGCGCAATAAAAAACAGTTTTGTCAGTTATAATGTAAAGTCAATTTGCATCCATTGAAAAAGTTAGTATTTACCATATTTTTGCTAGTCCAGGTTAGTGTAGTTTTTTCTCAAGGTAAAAACAGTAAGATTGCCAACCTGCGCTCCTTCGATGAACGGCCACTGCATTTTGGTTTTCTGATAGGTATTAATGCCATGGATTTTCGTGTATACAACACGGGAGTGCCGGTTAATGTCGATGGTGAACTGCTATATGCTGATGTAATTGATCTTTCGCCGGGATTAAATATTGGTATAGTTTCAAGTTATAAATTAACGAATGATTTAAACCTGCGTTTTTTACCCGGAATTAGTTTCGGGCAGCGTAATATGAGTTATATCCGCTATAATAATGCAGGTGATGAGATAGGAGAGCGGGAAACCTTTAAAATTAAATCCACTTACCTTGAGTTTCCCTTATTATTAAAATACAATGCATTCAGAATGCATAATGCCAAGCCCTATTTGGTCGGCGGTTTTAATGTGCGCTACGATTTAGCTAAAGATAAACAGGACAAGCTATTATTAAACTCCTTGGATGGTTACCTGGAGTTTGGAGCCGGATTTGATTTTTATCTCACATACTTTAGGTTGTCAGTCGAAGCTAAAATGTCTATAGGTTTGGCCGATATGCTTAACCCGGATGGCACAGGTGAACCAATTGAAGCGGATTATGAATACACCAAAGCTCTTGACAAGCTAAATTCGCGAATATTTTGCCTGACCTTCTATTTTGAATAAATTCAATTACTTTTGCGTCTGAATTGACTCACTTCTTCAGAAGAGTCCTAATAAATTGCATTAATGAAGCGCGAAATAGTTTTACGTTTATCTCCTAAAGAGGCTGCTGATAACACTGTTATAAAGAATTTGGTAGCCAAAAAAATGAAAGTTGCTCCCAATAAGGTAACTTATTTTCGTGTAGTAAAACGTTCTATTGATGCCAGACAAAAGATTGTTCTGGTTCAGTTGCATATAGAGGCATATGCTAATGCAAAGCCACCAAAGATGGAGCCGGTAAAATTTGAGTATCCTGATGTGACAAACGGGCCTGAAGTTGTGATTGTAGGTGCTGGTCCGGGTGGATATTTTGCTGCCTTGAGGTTAATTGAACTGGGAATTCGCCCGATTGTACTGGAGCGTGGAAGAGGCGTAAATGAGCGTAAAAAAGATTTGGCTTTATTGAATCGCAATGAACAGGTAAATACAGAATCCAACTATGCATTTGGTGAGGGTGGAGCCGGTACATTTTCAGATGGAAAACTTTATACCAGAAGTACTAAACGAGGAGACTTTAAAAAGGTCCTTGAGGTTTTTAACTATCATGGTGCAAGTGATGAAATATTAATTGATGCACACCCGCATATTGGGACAGATAAACTACCTGAGGTTATTAAAGCGATGCGTCAATCAATAATTGAAGCAGGTGGCGAAGTGCATTTTGATACAAAGGTTACAAACTTAATTCTGGAAGATAATCGGATTAGTGGAGTTGAGGTAGAATCGGGAGATAAGATATTAGGACAAGCTGTGGTTTTGGCAACAGGTCATTCGGCCCGTGATATATATTACATGCTGGATGAAAACAATGTTGAGTTGGAAGCAAAGACCTGGGCAATGGGAGTGCGCGTTGAACATCCGCAGGAGCTAATAGACCAGATACAATACCATTCACCCAAAGGACGAGGAGATTATTTGCCGGCGGCTACATACAGTTTATCATGTCAGATGGAAAACCGTGGTGTTTATTCATTCTGTATGTGCCCTGGAGGATTTATCGTACCTGCTATGACTGATGCAGATGAAATGGTAGTAAATGGAATGTCGCCTTCCAAACGTAATTCGCCATGGGCAAACTCAGGTATGGTGGTTGAAGTAAAACCCGAAGATATTGGGGAGTTTCAGAATAAGGGCGTGTTAGGAGGTCTGGAATATCAAAAAGAATTAGAGCGACTGGCTTTTGTGAATGGAGGTCAGGGGGTGGTAGCTCCGGCTCAGTCGCTGGCTGATTTTGTGGATGGCAAGTTGTCGTTTGAGTTGCCAGAGTGTTCATATGTGCCAGGACTGGTAGCATCTCCTTTACACTTTTGGTTGCCTGAGAATATAGGTATGCGACTTAGAAAAGGTTTTGATTATTTCGACAGGCGAGCACGTGGTTTTGTTACCAATGAAGCATTGGTTGTAGGAGTAGAAAGCCGGACTTCTTCACCTGTTCGAATACCTCGTGACAGAGGTACATTTCAGCATATTCAGGTTCAGGGGCTTTATCCATGTGGTGAAGGGGCAGGATATGCCGGAGGTATTGCATCATCTGCAATTGATGGCGAGCGTTGTGCTGAAAAAGCCTGGGAGTTTATTACCGGAAAGAGTATTGCAGATTTGTCTTAATAATTAGTTGTTTTGCCTTCTGAATTCAGCACAAGTAATTGCTGTTGCTACCGAGACGTTTAATGACTCAGAGCTTGGTTCATTGGCAGGGAATGGAGGGATGTATAGTCGCTGACTAACATATTGCTCAACTTCTTTAGAGATTCCTTTTCCTTCATTTCCCATAATGATAAGTCCTTTAGAAGACAGTGTTTTTTCGTAAAGATTATTGCCATCAAGAAAAGTTCCGTATATCGGTAAATCAAGTTGTGAGTAGGCATCTAAAAAGTATGATGCTTCAAAATAGTGGACGTTAACGCGGCTAATGGCTCCCATTGTTGACTGGATCGTTTTAGGATTATATATATCAGCACAATTAGTTGAGCAAATAATTGTTTTAATGCCAAACCAGTCGGCCAGGCGTACAATGGTTCCAAGGTTACCGGGGTCCTGCACTTCATCAAGGAAAATGCACAATTCATTACTTAGCTGATCAATGTTAAGTGTAACTTTGTTTTGTTTAAAAAGACCAATAACATCAGGAGGGCTTTTTAATGTGCTTACCTTTTTAATTTCAGCTCGCTCTGCTTCTATAACTTCACAATTGCCTGGTATCAGTGCCTTATTAGTATTAAGCCATTCGTTGGTGCCCACGATTGTTGATGTTTGGCAATTGGTGCCAAGTAAATCGATTACCAGTTTATGGCCTTCGGCAACAAATAGTTCATTTTGTTCGCGTATTTTTTTTCTGTTTAATGACAAAATGAATTTCTGTTTGTTTTTACTTAGCATTTTTTGAAGTGTTAGAGTGTAGAATTGCGTTTATGTAGCGCAAAGTTATATCTTATCGTGCTAATTAAATATCTTTATGGCAAATTAACGGGATTCATAGTAAAAAACTTCTGTTTTTATATCGGTTTTAAAGCATGGGGAATAGGATTATAGTATTCGTTGGGGTAATGTTGGCTTTGATGGCTTTTGGCTGTCGAACAACTAAATATGTACCTGATGATGCCTATTTACTTAATAAAATTGAAATTGAAAACGAAGCAAAAGATCTTTCAAAGGAGGAGTTGCGTTATTATGTACGTCAGCGTGAGAATGTAAAGATTCTTGGTTTTTGGCGTTTTCATTTAGGCCTTTATAATTTATCTGGCCGTGATAATACCAAAGGATTTAACAAGTGGTTGCAACGTATTGGTGAGGAGCCGGTTCTTTATGATGAATTATTAAGGCAGAAGTCAAACGAGCAACTTCGTTTATACCTTAAGAATAAAGGGTATTATCATGCTGAGGTAAATGATACTATGATTGTTGTTAGGAAGAAAAAAGCCAAAGTCAGGTATTCTATTAAAGCCGGCGAACGGTATAGTGTTAATAATGTTTCCTACAGAATTGAAGATGATTCCATTAAACCATATATACTGGGTGATACAATTAATACCTTGTTAAAAAAAGGTGTGCCGTTTGATGCAGATTTACATGATAAAGAGCGTTCACGTATTACCCGTCAAATGCGTAACAATGGTTATTACGGATTTCGTAAAGAATTTGTCTATTTTTTAGCAGATAGTACTTTAGGAAATTACACGGTTAATGACTCGTTGGTTGTTGTAAAAGATAGAGTGCAGATGGCTGGGCGGGAGGATTCCATAATTAATCATCGCAAATACCGGATCAAGGATGTTTATTTCCTGGTAGGATATGAACCTCAAAGAGCCGTTAGGGAAGGTGCTGAATACCTTAATAGTTTTGATAGTCTGGAGTATGAAAGGTGTAAGATCCTCTATGGTGAAAACCTTAATTTCAGAGCTGATGTGTTGATTAATTCCAATTATATATTTCCAGGTGATTTGTATAATGTGGATTTGGTTGAAAAAACACAGTTGTTATTAGCTGAACTTCAATTGTTTCGTTTTGTTAATATTCGCTTCAGGGAGTTGGAGGGAGAGGTGGATGATGAAGGGAATGGACTACTGCAGTGTTATATTCAATTATCGTCATCCAAACCACAAAGCTACACCGTTGAAGTGGAAGGAACCAACTCGTCTGGTAACCTTGGGGCGGCCGGTAGTTTTAATTATAAGCATAAAAACTTCCTGCGTGGAGGTGAGGTGTTTGATATGCGTTTTAGGGTGGCTGGTGAAAATCAGCGTTCTCGTACAGGTGAACTCTTTCAAACGCTGGAGGTTGGTGGTGATGCCACATTAACCATTCCCAAGTTTTTGATGCCATTTAAAATTGAAAATTTCCGGAAGCGTTACAATCCTCGTACAAATTTTACATTGTCCTATAACTATCAACGTCGTCCTGATTATACGCGAACAATTGCCAATAGTCGTATTGGGTATACATGGAAATCGACACCTCTGGTCACTCACTTTCTGTCCCCGGTTGATTTTAGTGTTATTAATGTACCATATATTAATCCGGATTTTCAGGAGCAAATTGAGAATACATTTCTAAAGTACAGTTATCAGGATCACCTCATTAGCAGTACTTCGTATACCTTCATATATAATGAGCAGTCACTGTCCGGAATAAAGAACTATCATTATTTTCAGGCGAATTTGCAATTAGCGGGTAATATACTTGATGGTGTAAGTTCATTGGTAGCCAGTAACCAGGGGAACGAATTCAATGAAGTGTTTGGTATTCGATATGCCCAGTATGTTAAGGCCGATATAGACTGGCGTTACCATATAAGGGTCAATAATATTAACTCCTTTGCTTATCGAATATTTATGGGAGCCGGATATCCGTATGGTAATTTAACGGTTTTACCATTTGAAAAGCGCTATTTCTCAGGAGGTGCAAACAGCCTAAGAGCCTGGCCTGTTAGAGGCGTAGGGCCTGGTTCGTATGAAGAGACCCAGTTGGATTATTACAACCAAACCGCTGATATAAAGCTGGAGGCCAATGCAGAATATCGATTTAAATTGTTCTGGTTGCTTGAAGGCGCTTTCTTTATAGATGCAGGTAACATATGGACGATTCGTTCAACAGGAAATTCAGAAATGGACTCTAAAGGTCTGTTTGACTTCAATAGTTTTTACAAGCAAATTGCTGTTGGTGTTGGTACAGGTGCCAGGCTAGATTTTGACTACTTCGTTTTTCGTCTTGATATGGGGGTAAAGGCAAGAGATCCTGTTTTACCATCAGGTAAAAGATGGATATTAGGAACCAGATCGATTACCTGGGATGATGTGGCTTTTAATTTTGCTATTGGTTATCCGTTCTAATAGTTTGTAAACAATCGTTAAACTTCTTTTAAGAACACAAAATATTCATAGGTGCAAATGATTATTTTCTGTCTAAAGATGATCACTTTTTCCGGTGAGAATATTGATTGTTTCTGGTGAAAAGTGTTGACAAACAAGTTGATATGTGATAAAAGTCATGCTTTTTACTTTCGATTTGAAATAACAATTTTAGATTAAGTGTAAGTAATAAGAGCTTGGTGGCTAAAAAAGTGTAATCATTTTTAAATGATTTTCACTAATTTCGTAGAGTTTTTTGGAAAATTATTATTTCGAACTATAAATTAAAAGCTATGAAGCGAGTATTAGATGTTGTGAAGCCTGGTGTTGTTACTGGTGATGACTTAGGTAAACTTTTAGCAGTAGCAAAAGAAGAAGGTTTTGCAATGCCTGCTGTTAATGTTGTTGGAACAGATTCAATAAATGGTATTCTTGAGGCTGCAAAGGCAGTTAACTCTCCGGTTATGATTCAGCTTTCAAATGGTGGAGCTGCTTTCTACGCAGGAAAAGGTTTAAAATTAGAAGGTCAGCAAGCTCAGATCTTAGGAGCTGTTTCTGCTGCCAAGCATGTTCACACTTTGGCTGAAGCTTACGGTGTACCTGTTGTTCTTCATACAGACCATGCTGCTAAGAAATTATTGCCTTGGATTGACGGATTATTAGATGCAAGTGAAAAGCATTTTGCAGAAACTGGTAAGCCATTATTCAGCTCGCACATGCTAGACTTATCAGAAGAGCCACTTGAAGAAAATATCGCAACTTGTAAAGAGTACTTAGTTCGCATGAACAAAATGGGTATGACTTTAGAAATTGAGTTAGGTATTACCGGTGGTGAAGAAGATGGTGTTGACAACTCAGATGTTGATAATGCATTATTATACACTCAGCCAGAAGAAGTAAGCTATGCTTATGAGCAATTATCAGAAGTATCACCAAACTTCACTATTGCTGCTTCGTTTGGTAATGTACATGGTGTTTATAAGCCAGGTAACGTAGTGTTGAAGCCATCAATCCTTGATGCTTCACAAAAGTATATTCAGGATAAGCACAATACTGCTGAGAAGCCAGTTAACTTTGTATTCCACGGAGGTTCTGGTTCTACTTTAGAAGAAATCCGCGAAGCAATTGGTTACGGTGTTATCAAAATGAACATTGATACCGATACACAGTGGGCTACATGGGATGGTATTCGTCAATTCGAAGCAGCTAACCGTGATTATCTTCAGGCTCAGATCGGTAATCCTGATGGTGATGATAAGCCAAATAAGAAGTATTACGATCCTCGTGTATGGTTACGTAAAGGTCAGGAGACTTTGGTTGATCGCTTAAAAGTAGCATTCGAAGATCTTAACTGCATCGATCGTTTATAATATTTAATTATATGCAAACAAAGAGGCGCGATTTTATAAATTGTGCCTCTTTTTTTTTATTTTGGTCCTTCACTATTCTAATTGTAGATTAATTATGCGTCCTACATCACCTTCATCACGAGATAGCTTTACCAGTAAATTTGGTGTTATTGCAGCAGCTGCCGGATCGGCTGTTGGCCTTGGTAATATATGGAAATTTCCATACGAAGTAGGACAAAACGGAGGTGGAGCATTTCTTGTGTTTTACTTTTTCTTTATAATTACGATTGGCTTGCCTATTATGATTTCTGAGTTTGTAATTGGACGCAGAACAAATGCCAATGCAGTCAGGGCTTTTAAGAAGCTGTCGCCAGGAAGGCCGTGGTATTTTACCGGAGTAATGGGTGTGGCTGCTGCTTTTATGATTCTCTCATTTTATGGTGTTGTTGCAGGCTGGACTTTGGAATATATTTATCAGGCCTTGGTGAATTCCTTTAAAGGTATGTCTCCGGCTGAGTTGTCAGAAGGTTTTAATTCATTCCTTAGTAATCCGGTAAGACCAATCATATGGCAGGTTTTGTTTATGATTTTGACAGCTGTAGTTGTTATTGGAGGTATTAAAAATGGTATTGAAAAGCTGACTAAGGTATTAATGCCTGTTTTGCTCCTGATTATTATTGTGATGGGAGTGAGGTCCTTAACACTGGGAACGAATGTTGGAGAATCGGGCGAGGTTATAGGACGATCTCTTGATGGCCTGAAGTTTTTGTTTCAACCTGACTTCTCAAAAGTTGATATTGACGTTGTTTTAGATGCTCTCGGTCAGGCCTTTTTCTCTTTAAGTCTGGGTATGGGGACAATAATAACATATGGTTCATATATCCGAAAAGATAATAACTTAAATCGAACAGCTGTTCAGGTGGCATTTTTGGATACACTGATAGCATTGTTGGCGGGTATTGCTATTTTTCCAGCTGTATTCTATTTCAATGTTGCGCCTTCTGAGGGTCCCGGATTGGTTTTTACCGTACTGCCAAGTGTTTTTCAAAAGATGGTAGGTGGTTATTTCTGGACACTTGCATTTTTCCTTCTGTTAGCTGTGGCTGCACTGACTTCAAGTATATCATTATTGGAGGTTGCAGTAGCTTACTTTGCTGAAGAGCTGAAAATTAACAGGGTAAAGGCAACTGTAATTACAACCATATTAATTACAACACTGGGTGTGCTTTGTTCCTTATCTAATAATGTATTGAGTCAGGTACGATTGTTTGGTAAAGATATTTTTGGTTCGATGGAATACATTTCGTCGAACGTGATGTTGCCGCTGGGTGGCTTTTTAATAGCGCTTTTCACCGGTTGGGCCATTAAACGAAGTGACTTCTATGAAGAGCTGTCCAATGGTGGAACATACAAGCTTAAGTTGTTTAATGCCTTGTATTTTATAATTCGATTTATAGCTCCCTTTGCTATCGGTTTGGTATTTCTGTATTCTGTAGGACTACTTGGTTAATTAAATTTCCCTGCTCATGTGGCGTGATATATTATCCTTATCAAGAAGAGAGCAGTTGGGGTTAGCTGGCCTGATTTTAATTTTACTTGTGGTTGTTGTGTTGTTTTACATGAAGCAGCCGATTGCAGAGATTAAGGTTGATCAGGAGTTGGATGAATGGGCTTATAATGTTCAGTTGGCCGCCGAGGTAGCAGAAAGCAATTCTAAAAAGGATACGGTTTTTAGATTTAACCCTAATACTACAAGCGTTAAGCATCTGCAGTTGCTTGGCTTTTCTCACCTGGCAATAGTTAATCTTATTAAATATCGTGAAGCTGGCGGGCAAATAAAGTCACCTGATAAATTACGGCAAATTTATGGCGTGGATTCAGTCTTGTATGAAAAACTACAGGAATATATTGATCTGAATGTTGGGTTGGACAGGCAGGAAGTGAAATACACTGGTAGGTCAACCGGCAATACTTACAAAAAACATGAAATCCCGAAAGGCCCTGTAAAAGAATTTGTATCAGGAGGAGTGGAGATGAAGATAGAAATCAATTCTGCTGATACGGCTATGTTTGCTTTACTCAAAGGGATTGGTCCTGTCTTATCAAGAAGAATCGTTGCTTACCGCAATAAAATTGGAGGGTATTATGATGTGTTGCAATTAAGTGAAGTGTATGGTCTTTCGGAAAATGTACTTAGTTACAATCTGCCCTATTTGGTTGTTGATAAATCTTTATTGCAGCCGCTTGATCTTAGCCGGGCAAGCTTAAGGAAGATGAAAAATCACCCGTATTTGGATTTTTATATGGCTAAAGAAATTTATGAAGCCCGAAAGAACGACGCTCTTGTGTCTCTTGATCAGTTTTACAACTCGAGTGCTTTTTCAAAAACTGATACTGCAAAGCTATCAATGTATTTTGTTGTTGGAAAAGAAGAGAGTGGGGAGAATTAATTTGAAAAAGTATGGCTAAAAATTTGTTGTACTCGCTAAACTTCATTTTCTTTGCACCTGCAAAATTTCGAGGGAGCGATTCTAATGGGCTTCAAAATATTGAATTTTTGCGGTTTAATGACTAATTTTGCGGTTCAAATAAAAAGTAAGCGTTATGATAGTAATTCCTATTAAAGAGGGCGAAAACATTGAGAGAGCCTTAAAGAAATTTAAAAGAAAATTCGAGAAGACTGGTGCTATGCGTGAGTTAAGATCTCGTCAGGCATTTACTAAGCCTTCTGTTGTAAGAAGAGAGCAAGTAAAAAAAGCTATATATATCGAGCAATTGCAGCGCGAGTCTGAATAAATTGCTCGCGGAGGGCGTCTGTTTACTGGTTTTTTCGTATATTCGTTTAAAGCATAAAAAGACACCCTCTGTTAATGCAATACTTAGAATCTTTCTATAATTATCTTGTTTATGAGCGAAGAAATTCAGCTCATACAGTTACTGCATACAAAAAGGATTTAGATCAATTTTGTAGCTTTCTGGAGCAATCTGATATTAAGCTCTGGAGTAGTGTGACTTCAAAAACCATTCGCTCCTGGATGGTGTCTTTGGTTGATGATGGAGTTTCACCAAGGACGGTGACACGTAAAATTTCCACATTAAAAGTTTTCTTTCGTTTTTTAATGGTTCAAGAGGTTGTTGATAATAATGTTGCTGAACATGTTATTACGCCTAAAGTTCCGAAAAGACTGCCTGTTTTTGTAAAAGAGCAGGAGATGGATTTCTTGTTGGATAATATTAGTTTTACTGAGGATTTAAAAGGATTGCGGGATCGGCTTATTATCGAGGTGTTTTACCACACTGGCATGCGTTTGTCTGAACTGGTAAATTTAAAAGATGAGAATGTCGATTTTGGGAATGAAGTATTCCGTATTTGGGGTAAGCGCAACAAAGAGAGGATTGTTCCAATTATTAAAGAACTAAAAGTATCGCTTGTTCGTTATATGAATGAACGGAACAAAGTATTTCCTGAGCGGGCTTGTTCAAATCTTTTTTTAACAGATAAAGGTTTGCCGGTATATCATAAACTAGTATATCGGGTTGTGAATGGTTATCTGAGTCGGGTTTCTACCGTTTCAAAGAAAAGCCCTCATGTTATAAGGCATTCGTTCGCAACAGCATTATTAAACAGGGGGGCTGATCTGAATGCAATAAAGGAGTTGCTTGGTCATGCAAATCTTGCCGCAACAGAGGTGTATACACATAATACATTTGAAAAACTTAATTCTATTTATAAACAGGCTCATCCCAGAGCCGAAAAGATGGAGGATTATATATGAATATTACAATTCAATCCGTACGCTTTACAGCGTCAGCACAGTTAGAGGAGTTTATTCAGCAGAAAGTTGGGAAATTGGATCAGTTCTTCGATGGAATTGTTTCTGCAGAAGTTATCCTGCGGTTGGACAAGTCGGATTCAACCGAAAATAAAGTTGCTGAAATAAATCTTAATATTCCGGGGGAAAATTTGTTTGCGAAAAAGCAATGCAAAACATTCGAAGAAGGGGTTGATTTGACAGTAGACGCTTTGCGTAAACAACTGATTAAATGGAAGGAAAAGGTGCGTGCCAAATAATTAAAAAAAGAATAATATTTTTTGTGTTCTTGAAAATAAATTATACATTTGCACACCGATTTTAGGGTAGTAAAACTATGCTAAAGTACTATAAATAGGCTGATTGACTAAGGTTATCGGCCTATTGAAATGAAATAAAGTTAGTGTTTTTGCTAACAACGATCTTTTTAAATGATGTGATTTTAATGGGGAGATACCAAAGTGGCCAACTGGGGCGGACTGTAACTCCGCTGACTTATGTCTTCGTAGGTTCGAATCCTGCTCTCCCCACTTTTTTAGGATCTAAATCTATTTTTTGCTGACATTAAGATGGAATTTGCTTATCTTTAACGTCCTGCGAAAAAATGCGGGAGTAGCTCAGTTGATAGAGCATCAGCCTTCCAAGCTGAGGGTCGCGGGTTTGAGCCCCGTCTCCCGCTCTCTTTAGGAGCTATGGTGAGATTCCTTAAAAATATTAATTAAAGATTCAATTTATATCTAATTGTCTAATATTTCGAGTTATGGCTAAAGAAACATTTGTAAGAACGAAGCCTCACGTTAATATCGGAACCATTGGTCACGTTGACCACGGTAAAACTACTTTGACTGCTGCAATTACTAAAGTATTGGCAGAAAAAGGACTTTCAGAAGTGAAAGACTTCGATCAGATTGATAACGCTCCTGAAGAGAAAGAAAGGGGTATTACAATTAACACTGCTCACGTTGAGTACCAAACAGAAAACCGTCACTACGCTCACGTTGACTGTCCAGGTCACGCCGACTACGTAAAGAACATGGTAACTGGTGCTGCTCAGATGAACGGTGCTATCTTGGTATGTGCTGCAACTGACGGTCCTACGCCTCTGACTCGTGAGCACATCCTTCTTTGTCGTCAGGTAAACGTTCCTAAGATCGTTGTTTTCTTGAACAAAGTTGACATGGTTGACGATGAGGAATTATTAGAGCTTGTTGAAATGGAAGTTCGTGACCTATTAAGCTTCTATGAGTTTGATGGTGATAACTCTCCTGTAATCATGGGTTCTGCACTTGGTGGATTGAACAACGAGCCAGAGTGGGTTGAGAAAATCATGGAATTAATGGCTGCTGTAGATGAGTGGATTCCACTTCCTCCACGTGATGTTGAAAAAGATTTCTTGATGCCTGTTGAGGATGTATTCTCGATTACTGGTCGTGGTACTGTAGCAACTGGTCGTATCGAAACTGGTGTAATCAACTCAGGTGAAGAAATGCAGATCATCGGTCTTGGTGCTGAAGGTAAGAAAACTGTATGTACTGGTGTTGAGATGTTCCGTAAGATTCTTGACCGTGGTGAAGCAGGTGATAACGTTGGGCTATTATTGCGTGGTATTGATAAGAAAGAGATTAAGCGTGGTATGGTATTAGCTAAGCCAGGTTCAATCACTCCTCACTCTAAGTTTAAAGGTGAGATCTATGTGTTGAAGAAAGAAGAAGGTGGTCGTCACACTCCTTTCCACAACAAATACCGTCCTCAGTTCTATTTACGTACATTAGACGTAACTGGTGAGATTACTCTTCCAGAAGGAACTGAAATGGTAATGCCTGGTGATAACGTAACTATTACAGTAGATTTGATCTACCCAGTTGCATTGAACCAAGGTCTACGTTTCGCTATCCGTGAAGGTGGTAGAACAGTAGGTGCTGGTCAGGTTACTGAAATTCTTGACTAATCACTGATTAGGATATAGATAGCCGGAAGTTATGCTTCCGGTTATTTTACGGGTGTAGCTCAGTTGGTAGAGCACTGGTCTCCAAAACCAGGTGTCGGGCGTTCGAGTCGCTCCTCCCGTGCTTAAAAGAGCCGGTTTTAGATTGTAACAAATTTAGGGCCGGCAAACTAATGAAACGAGCATGAGTTTTAATATTAATAGAGTGTCAACAATTGATATTAAAATTAATGGGAGTTCAATGTGACAATTGATAAATAATAATATCACATTAAAAGCACTATGAGTAAGATAACAACATATTTCAAGGACGTTCAGAACGAGTTGGTGAACAAGACTTCTTGGCCAAGCTGGTCAGAGTTAACGAATAGCGCAATTGTTGTAATGATTGCTTCAGTAATTATTGCAGGCATCATTTTCGCTATGGATTATTCGTTTGACAATCTCCTTGATTGGGTATATAAACGCCTTTACTAATCTTATTAGGACTCTCAGATAATGGCAGAAGTCAATAAAAAATGGTATGTTCTTCGAGCAATCGGAGGAAAAGAAAAGAAGGTTAAAGAATATGTGGAAAGCGAAATCGCCGGTTTGAAACTTACCGATTACGTTAGCCAGGTATTAATACCAACAGAAAAGGTTTATCAAATTCGTAATGGAAAGAAGGTGAGTAAAGAGCGTCCTTACTTACCAGGTTATGTTTTGGTTGAAGCTGCTATGGTTGGTGAAATACCACATATTTTACGAAATATCCCCAATGTTATCGGATTCTTAAATGACAATGATGATACTCCGGTGCCATTGCGTCAATCTGAAGTTAACCGTATCTTAGGTAAGGTTGATGAATTGAATGAGACCGATGAGGAAATCAATGTGCCTTACTTCGTTGGAGAAACTGTTAAAGTAATTGATGGACCTTTCAATGGTTTTAATGGCTTAATAGAAGAAGTTAACGAAGAGAAGAAGAAATTAAAAGTGATGGTGAAAATTTTCGGAAGAAAAACACCATTGGAATTGAGTTTTATGCAGGTAGAAAAAGAGTAATACTTAGTAAGAAAAGCTTCCGTGCAAACTTGTTTGCATTTACAAGTACAAAATTTTTTATCTCAAAACTATATTTATTAATAAATACGAATTGCTACAATGGCTAAAGAAGTAGAAACCTTTATCAAACTTCAGATCAAAGGTGGTGCAGCAAATCCTTCACCTCCGGTAGGACCAGCTTTAGGTGCTAAAGGAGTGAACATTATGGAATTCTGTAAGCAATTCAATGCCAGAACACAGGAAAAAGCTGGTAAAGTTTTACCTGTGGTCATCTCGGTGTATAAAGACAAGTCATTTGACTTTGTTATTAAAACACCTCCGGCATCTGTTCAAGTATTGGAAGCAGCT
>JAKSBD010000681.1 GCA_022361295.1 Bacteroidales bacterium | reverse complement strand
TTTGCCGGATTGGGATAAACAGAGAAGGGTAAAACATTATCGTTTATATTGTCAGAGATGGTTACTGTTGTATGTGATATCTTTAAATCGTCTATCCATACTTTATAATCTGTATTAACAGTCAACTCCTGGTTATTAAAATACATGAACAGGCGATTGTTACTTAATGATACGGTATCGAAATAATATTGGTATTCGCTTGTTAAGGTGTGCCACTCATCCGATTGTATATTGGCACCAATCTTAACCTTACCACTTCCTGCAGAATTGGTTCGGGCTCTGTAAGAAACAATATAATGACTACCCCCGAAACTGCTTAGATCAACTGTGCGTAATTTAGCAAGGCTCCCACCATCATTAACTGATTTGGGATTAAAACTGATTTCGAGGGCCTGGTTACCATTGTTATCGCTGTCATCAACCACCAGTGCAGAAAAACGATTCAGGAAAGTGCCTTTCCACAGGCGGTCCCAAAGCGATTCACTGTTAAGGAAATAATCACCATCGAAGGCTTCATTGACCTGGTAGTTTTCAAAGTGTTCAATATAAGGTATACCAACTTCTTCGCCAGACTGACCTGTTAAAAAAGCATGTTGTTGGGCCCACCAGTCAGCAGCCATTGCTTTTAAATCATTCAGAACTGCGGAATAGCCGGCTTCACTTGCCAGGTTGTTTGTTTCAAGTGGATCAGTATCATAGTCATACAATTCAATGGTATGAATGCGCGACTCGTCCCAGGCTGTCAAATCTGTTCGGTCGTTACTGCTGTTCATCCATAAGGTGAGGCGATAACGATCTGTACGAAATGAATAACTTGCCTTACCGTCAGATCGGTATTCTGACACAGCCACATTTCTATCCAGAGCTTCTCCTTTAACGGCAGGGGCCAGGCTTGAACCTTGCAGTTTATTTTGAGGGATGGTGAGCCCTGCCAGATCACACAGAGTAGGATAGATGTCTGTGAATTCCACAGGCGTATCGTTCATACCTGCTGTTCCATCAGGAGCAGAAATGATTAGTGGTGCTCTTACCGAATGCTCAAACTGTGTGTGCTTGCCCCATTGGTTATGATCACCCAGGTGATAACCATGATCACCAAAGAGCAAAATGACAGTGTTATCGGCCATGTTTTTTTCTTCCAGTTTATCCAGTAGTTTACCCACTTGTGCATCAATGTAAGAGACACAGGCGTAATAGCCATGCAGAAGTTGACGCTGATCATCGGGCGTTAAAATACCATCTCCCAGGGTGGGATCATTATGGGTCCATTCATCCGGAATATCATCATAGGATAGCGGTTCGGGATTATGATAGGCAAAGGAGGGACTACCGTTTGCCATTTTTTGAAACTGTGCCAAATCAATTGAAGAGCGCTCATACATATCCCAGTATTGCTTAGGTGCAATAAATGGGATGTGGGGTTTCTTGAAACCAACTGCCAAAAAGAAAGGAGTTCCATCCTGGCTGAAATTATCCAGCTTACTCAAGGCATCTAAAGCAATCTGACCATCCGTATAACCATCATCTCCAACACCATCAGGACCTTGCTCTGTGGCGGTATTTGGTGTTACACGGTAGTTGGTGCCTTTTACAAACGGTCCGTAGGCATCGGGGTAGGTGTAATCACCTGGTTGCGTATAGGGCACGCTCCAGCTATAATAATCATGTGAGTTGTCCACATTGCGCGGATCGTAAATTTTGCCGCAACCAGCCGTTACATAACCATTTGTCAGAAAATACTCAGGTAAGGTCACTACCTCAGGGTTTTCAGTGCGCATCTGCGAAGACAAATTACGAATACCTGTGCCATCAGGCGATAAGCCACTCATAATACTGGCGCGAGATGGGCCACAAACAGCCCATTGACAGTAGGCTTTGGTAAATACTACACCTTGTTCGGCCAACCGGTCAATATTGGGTGTTTTAATTTGAGTTTCACCATAACAATTCAGTAAAGGTTTCAGGTCGTCAACAGCTATCATCAATACATTGTGCTTTACCTTTGCCTGCGAGGGTTTCAGGACTAAAAAATTAACACTGTACCTTGGGGCTTCAAATACCTGCCCGGCACTATAATTGGCTTTATACGGTGCTATTGTGGCAAAATCATCCGGACCTCCTCCTGCACTTGTGCCTGTCTGACCGTTGATGTAGAACTTTTTATCGCCTTCATTAAAGCTATCAGCATAAAACTCATGCCAGTAAATATCTGCTTCCTCAGAAAAGGCGCCTAAGTCAATGTTCACCGTTTTAGCATCAGCATTACTATTGATGATAACTAAACCAACCTCACCGCTGCTGAAAGTAGAAGCATACACCTGAATGTCTGAATTATCTGATGTGGCTTCAATCATTTGGTCGCCAAAACTACTGTTAAAAAACTGATAGGGCATATAGCTCTGACGTGGTGTAAAATCGGCCTGGTCAGGATCTTCTTTAGCCAGAAAACCTTTGCTTTCCTGTGCTGTATCACTCCATTTCCACTCTGATACCCACAGGTCAACCATGCCATAACCATTTTTAATGGCCTCGGCCAGAACCCGTGTGACAAATATGCCATTAACCATGGTGCAGTTAATGGGCCCGCGCGAGTTAAATTCGGTCATGGCCACGGGGAAATGATCACGTGCCTTATCGGTATACTTTTCAACGCAATTGAGCAAGGTGGTGTGTACGCTTTCTACCTGTGGCACACTGGCCAGTATTTTTTCGGCCGTGGCTTCCTTAACGGTGGTAAAGTAATTGTGAACCACCAGAAAGTCGGCATGGTTTTGAACCTGAGGTAATAAACCGCTATTCCAGTCATCATCCTCACGCGTCACTACTGCACCTACTTTGATGGTCGGATCAACAGCCTTCATTGCTTCGGCAAACACACAAAAGTCTTCACCATATTCCTGGCCGCTTGTAACATCGCCATTAATATCAAACCCTTCTTCCCACTTGCCGTAACATTCGTTACCTATTTCCCAGTATTTGATATTGGCATTCAAATCCACGTTAAGCTGACGTACAAATCCAGCTGCGTAATCAGCAGCCTGCTGCACACGGGCTTGCCTGGTTCCTTCGGAGGTAACACCATATCGGGCATAGAAATAATTAACCACTACTGTAGCTTCGCTGTTGGCATTGTTTTTAAAATCAACAAACAGCTCGGGTGTCATGTTAGCGCTTTTGGTACCGTCTATCGGATTAAACTCAACACGTGTTTCAGTGGGTGTATTGCCATCGTAAAAGTAGATATTGGAGCCACTGCCTGCCGGGTATCGCATGGAGCCAATACCCGCATTGGTATATAAATGTGTTCGTTCCAGTTGATCTTTTCCGTTTCGAAAAGTGGTATTCACGCCAAAATGGGTAGGCAGTACTTTATTGATTACTGCATTGGTATTAAATGATATTGTGGCGTCACTGCTTGCAGAAGTGACTAGTTCCTTTGTCATTACACTTGATGGCAGGGTAAAGGTTTTTTCCTGCCAGGTTTCTTCAAAAAAATGCCCCTGTTCCTGTGCTTGTATAGTGCATGACAGACTACAAAAAAGGAGACATCCCAGCAATAATAGTAATGGTTTTTGCATAGCTTGAATTTTCACAGATTGTTTCAAGGAGTAAAAGTATAAGGGCTTGTTAAGTAGTATGTTGTGTTAATCGTTCATAGAGGGATTGTGTATCGTTCAGGTGAAATAAAGAATCATTTACACACCCTCAGAGAACGATCGTTCAACCTGCCAATGGGTCTTTCTCATCTACTTTAGCAACAGCAAATTAAAATTCATACGTTATGAGAAAAATTTTTACACTTTTTTTATTGCTTACTGCATTATCAGTTAGTGCACAAAATGTAATTCAATCATTTTGGCAAGGAGGATTTGAACAACCGGGTTTTGGTGCTCTGTCATCAAGTGTTAGCGGAACAGGAAGTTTTTCCAATGCCGGTATTACAGCCGAGGACGACTTTTGGTTAAACGTTTGGTCCATTGATTCGAAAAATACAACGGTAACCATTGTTGATGATGTATCGGAAGGAAGTCAGGCCTTTTTATTTGAAATTGGTGAGACAACAAGTGATATTAGAATGAGAACATCATCCAACTCAACTGATTATGTGAATGGTGAGTTTGTAAAAGTAACGCTAGATGCCAAAACAGATCAGGCAGGTGTTGATGCGGGTGGCAAGTTGATTAGTGTAGTGAAAAACACTTTTACAGAAGTTTTGACAACTTCATACGCAAGCTATGAGTTATATGGGGCCATTGCCAATAACCGTATACAGATTTGGTTTCCAACAACAGGAGCCGGTGAGAGTTACAAGGTGTGGGTTGATAATGTGAAGGTCGAAAAAGTGGATGCCATACCAGTAGAGCCTGTAAACCCTGATTTTACAGACTTCCCTTATACTGAGAATTTCGAATCAGGAGATTATACAATT
>JAKSBD010000551.1 GCA_022361295.1 Bacteroidales bacterium | reverse complement strand
TTAAAAAGGCGATACACCCTGCACCAAGCCCACCGGCTGCACCAGCACCCTTTGTGGCTTGTAAGTCAAGATTCAGTTGTTTGCAAAGGATGCGATGATAGTTTTGTAAACCGCTATCCAGTTGAGCTACTGTTTTTTTATCTGCGCCTTTTTGTGGGGCGTAAATACACGCTGCTCCGTCTGGTCCGTAAAGTGGATTATCAACATCGCAGGCTATTTCAAACTTCACGTCTTTTAGCTGCGGATATACATTTTGGTCATCAATTTTATGAAGTAATGGCAAGTCCGCTCCAATGCCTTTCAATGCATTGCTACTCGCATCAAGGAACTGATAGCCTAAAGCCCGCGCCATACCAAGGCCTCCATCGTTAGTGGCACTTCCCCCAATACCCAGGATAATGTGGCGGGCACCTTTGTCAATGGCATCCTTAATTAATTGACCAGTTCCGTATGTGCTGGTATTTAAGGGGTTCAGCTCCTTTTGTTTTAGCAAACGAATGCCAGATGCTGCCGACATCTCAATAAAGGCAGTGTGCTTATGATTCGACAATAGGTAAGACGCATTTATTAGGCGAAAGAGCGGATTATGTAATTCAATTTCCTCCCAGTGTCCGTTTAAATGGAAGTTAAGTACATCGACAGTGCCATCACCACCATCGGCTAAAGGGCACTTAATGATTTCGACATCATTACAATGCTTTAAGATACTATGCTCCACAATATTGCAAAACTCAAGTCCTGATAATGAGCCTTTGAACTTGTCAGGTGCAATAATAATTTTGGTCATAAAGATGATGCTTAGTGGTTTTTGGCAATATTATTAATACCTTTCAAATTTATCTACTTTTAAACAAATCCCGCCCAATTCTTTTTATATTACAAACTCACATAACAATCCGATATGTCTAAAACGTGCTACCATTGCGGCAGCCCTTCACAATCGTGGGTGCGGCATGATGATAAAGACTTTTGCTGCGACGGCTGCGTCATGGTTTATGATATTCTGAAAGAGAATGACATGGGAGCTTACTACGATATTGAGAAAGCTCCCGGAATTCGAGATAAGAAAGCAACTATAGAGTATTACGATTATCTTGATCAGGAAGATATTAAACGATCTGTTCTTGATTTTTATGATGGTTCAATAGGACGTGTCAAACTTTATATTCCTACAATACATTGTAGTTCATGTATCTGGCTGATTGAAAACCTTCACCGGCTGCATAAAGGGGTAATCACATCAAGTGTTAATTTCAACCGGCGAGAGGCAGCCATAACTTATAATGAGGAAGAGATTAAACTAAGCGAATTAATGGGCCTGCTGGCGTCTATTAATTATAAACCCCACATTAAAACAGAGGAGCAAAAGAAGACAGCCAAACGGAGTAAACGCTTACTGGTTAAGTTGGGTGTGGCAGGCTTTATTTTTGGTAATGTAATGCTCTTGAGTTTTCCGGATTACCTCTCTGATGATATTGCCTTAAATCCCGAAATTATTGCCTGGTTTAAATGGATTAGTGTATTGTTATCTATACCATCTATGTTGTTTTCAGGCAATGAGTATTTTGTCACAGCCTGGAAGAATATAAAACGTGGTATTGTATCCATTGATATGCCCATTGCTATTGGTATCATTGCTATTTTTGTTCGAAGCTTGTTTGAGATTATTACTGACAATGGCTCGGGCTACCTCGATTCATTAACCGGACTGATTTTTTTCCTGCTGATAGGTAAGTGGTACCAGGCCAAAACCTATGAGGCATTGAGCTTTGATAACGATTATAGTTCCTATTTTCCACTTGGAATTACAAGGTTATCTGAAAATAAAGAAGAGATTGTACCAATCAGTGAGCTGCAGCCAGGCGATAAGATACAGGTTCGTAATGGTGAAATTATTCCGGCAGATGCCAGGTTATTGTCTTTGGGAGCATCTATTGATTATAGCTTTATCACAGGTGAATCAGTTCCGGTGCGTAAGGGCAAGGAAGATTTAATTTATGCCGGCGGACGCGTTATTGGCAATGCCTTGTTGCTTGAAGTTGAGAAAAAGGCGGAAACAGGTTACCTGGCCGAATTATGGAAAGAGCGCAGCAATGCTGATGAAAAGGAGTCGATGATATCGCATACTTTGAATGTTGTGAGTAAGTATTTTACTATTGCGATTATCCTTATCAGTACATTAACCGGATTCTATTGGGCCTGGCAGGATAGCACCAAAGCTGTGATGGCTTTTACATCGGTTCTGATCATTGCCTGTCCCTGTGCTTTGGCATTATCGGTGCCTTTTGCCTTTGGGCATGCAGGGCGTATCTTGGGCAAGAATCATCTTTACCTGAAACTAACATCCATTATAGAAAAGTTGACAAAGGTAGATGCAATTGTATTTGATAAAACAGGTACCTTAACCGATCCCGAGCATTTCGAAGTGGAGTTTGAGGGTATATTGCCGGATCATTATACGCAGTCTGTAATAAAATCAGTTGCCTACCAGTCGCGCCACCCCTTAAGTCGCGCTCTTGCAACGCATTTAAATAAAGCAGACCTGTTTGAAGTGATGGATTTTAAAGAGCAGGAGGGAGCGGGCGTTGAAGCTGTTGTGATGAATCATCGTATTAAATTAGGTTCTGCCGGTTTTGTTGGTGCAGAAGCTCAGGCTGGAAATGCATCAGCAAAGGTATACGTCAGCGTTGATGACAAACATTTGGGGCATTATATCATTAAAAACTATTACCGTGAGAATTGGAAAGAAATGCTACGAACGGTACAGCGGTATACCGATGTTCATATTCTTTCTGGCGATAATGACGCCGAGCAGGAAGCACTGAGTCAGATAATAGATGCTGAGCGTATTCATTTTTACCAGACACCAAAAGATAAAAAGGACTATGTGTCGGAATTAAAAGCAGAAGGAAAAACAGTTATGATGGTGGGCGACGGGTTGAATGATGTTGGAGCGCTGAAAGAAGCGCATGTGGGTATTGCAGTGGCTGATGATGTGCATCAGTTTTCACCGTCGAGTGACGCTATTATCAGTGCATCTGAACTAACACAACTGCCACGCTTTATTCGCTTTTCCAAATCGGCGCTAAAGATTGTTTATTCCGCTATAATCATATCATTCCTTTACAATGTCATTGGATTATCATTTGCAGTTTCAGGTCAGTTGAGTCCCTTGTTTGCTGCCGTGTTAATGCCACTGAGCAGTGTTTCGGTTGTGGTTTTTACGAGTGTTAATGTGATGTTTAGTGGAAAAAGACGGGGGTTATGAAGATGAAGAACTGATGAATCGTCGAATTGATTAACTGTCGAATTGTTGATTTGCCATTTGCTTATTCGTTAATCTGTTAAAAAGTTGAAGGGGTAAAGTATTCAACTGTATAGCTTAATCAAGCTATAAATAGCGGGCTGTAGTTTATTTGTTGATGAGTTGAGGAACTGATAAATCGTCTAACCATCCCCCTGTCTAATTGTAAACTCATCAACTGTATCGGTGTTGATAATGAGTGCCCTATGGCTATTAAAGAGAAAAAGTTTAATAAATGTTAAACAATCATATTGTGCTGATTGTCATTAAAGGCGACAAAAGCTAAAGAATTAACTGGTAAAAGGGACCTTAAAATCTTAAAATATTTTTACTTTTGCTTGCTGTCTTTTTAAATAGGATTGAATGGATATAATAATAGTATTAGTTGTTGCCAGTTTATGTGTTGCCCTCATTTTTTTGGGCCTGTTTATCTGGGCTGTTAAATCAGGGCAGTATGATGACGATTATTCTCCATCGGTGCGAATCCTTTTTGACCAGAAAGAAGAGAAAAAAGAATCTAATAATAAAATCCAAAATCATAGTAAGGTGCGTCATCAGGCAAAGGCTTGATTGACAATCGTTATTGATTATTGAAAAATGTTGAACACATGAAGCAAGAGACGTTTTATTACGACAATAAAATTGTCAAATATTTTATGTATGCCACCATTATTTGGGGATTGGTAGGTATGGCGGCCGGAGTTTTGGCTGCTCTTCAAATGGCTATGCCAATCTTTAATTTTGACTTGGAATACACAACTTTTGGTAGGGTCAGACCTATACATACCAATGCTGCCATTTTCGCATTTGTCGGGAATGGTATTTTCATGGGTGTTTATCACTCGATGCAACGACTACTTAAAACCCGCATGTATAGTGATGTTTTAAGTTACCTGCATTTCTGGCTATGGCAGTTAATTATTGTGTCGGCCGCCTTAACACTTGCACTAGGATTTACAACGGGTAAAGAATATGCCGAGTTGGAATGGCCAATTGACATCCTTATAGCTGTTGTGTGGCTTATTTTTGGATGGAACATGTTTGGTACCATTATGAAGCGCCGCGTTAAACACTTATACGTAGCAATCTGGTTTTACCTGGCTACGTTCATAACAGTGACAGTACTTCATGTGGTTAATTCGGTTGAGTTACCGGTAACATTTATGAAAAGTTACTCTTGGTATGCCGGCGTTCAGGATGCATTGGTGCAATGGTGGTATGGTCACAATGCAGTAGCTTTCTTCCTGACAACGCCTTACCTGGGTTTAATGTATTATTACATACCTAAGGCATCGAATCGTCCGGTATATTCTTACCGTCTGTCAATTGTACACTTCTGGTCGTTCCTGTTCATATACATTTGGGCTGGGCCGCACCACTTATTATACACTGCTTTACCAGACTGGGCACAGTCATTAGGTACGGTGTTCTCAATTATGTTACTGGCTCCTTCGTGGGGTGGTATGTTAAACGGATTACTAACCTTGCGTGGGGCCTGGGATAAGGTTCGCGAAAGTGCGACTCTTAAATTCTTAGTAGTTGCTGTAACATGTTATGGTATGGCGACTTTCGAAGGACCTATGCTTTCACTTAAGAATGTTAATGCTATTAGTCACTTTACAGACTGGACAGTGGCACACGTGCATATTGGAACATTGGGTTGGAACGGATTTATGACATTTGGAGTGTTATACTGGTTGGTACCTCAGATTTTCAAAACAAAATTGTATTCTGAGAAGATGGCGAATGCTCACTTCTGGATTGGAACCTTAGGTATTTTATTCTATGCCATTCCTATGTATTGGGCTGGCCTGACGCAAAGCCTTATGTGGAAGGAATTTACTGAAGAAGGTTTGTTAGCCTATCCTAACTTCCTTGAAACAGTTACACAAATTCGCCCCATGTACTATATGCGAGCCTTTGGAGGTTTGATTTACCTGTTGGGAGCTGTATTAATGGGAGTTAACTTATGGAAGACAGCTGCTAAAGGTAATGTTACCGCCAATGAAGAAGCAACAGCTGTGGTTGAAGATATTCATAAAGGTAAAAAAGGTGAAAAGGCCCACGGTTGGTTAGAACGTAAGCCTGTTCAGTTTATGGTTATTTCACTGATTACAGTTTTAATCGGAACGTTTATTGAATTGATTCCAACCTTCCTGATTAAATCGAATGTACCTACTATTTCAAGTGTTCAGCCATATACGCCATTGGAGCTTGAAGGACGCGATATTTACCTGCGCGAAGGTTGTTATAACTGTCACTCACAAATGATACGTCCATTCCGTTCTGAAACAGAGCGCTATGGTGAATACTCGAAAGCTGGCGAGTTTGTCTATGATCATCCGTTCCAGTGGGGGTCTAAACGTACTGGACCGGATTTAGCCCGTGAAGGGGTTATGACAGGTAAAATCTACAAGCCGGATGCGTGGCATTATAATCACATGCTGGATCCACAGAAACTGAATGAGAACTCGATCATGCCTAAATATCCATGGTTGATAAGTGATGATTTGGATATTTCTGATTTGCCTGCAAAAATAAGAGCTATGCAAACGCTCGGAGTGCCTTATCCTGAAGGATACGACGAAAAGGCTGTTGATGATTACTACAAGCAAGCTGACAAAATTGTAAGTGGTTTACAAGCTGCAGGTATTGAAACAACGCGAGATAAGGAGATTATTGCTTTGATAGCTTACTTACAGCGTTTGGGAACCGATATTTACAAAGTTGCTCCTGAAACGGAACAAGCAGATTAAGGAGGGGGATTATGAAATTAGTAAGACATTATTTAGAATCAATTTCGGGTGTAGAGATATACCCGATTATATCCTTTATTATCTTTTTTACGTTCTTTCTGGTGGTAACTTATATGGTGATCCGCATGAAGAAAGAATACATTGATGAAGTTGCCAATTATGCCACAGATAAGGCTGATGAAATGCCATCAATAAATGAGAGTTAAAGCTGTAAAAATTAATCTACATAGTTCACTGTCTTAAAGGTTATTATAAGGAAGGTATAGAAGCAGGAGTTTTAAGCCAACAGACAATGAACTAACAGACTTTTTATCTATGGAAGAGAATAAGAATAAAGAACAATTACCGGAGATAGATCCTTTAACAAATGATAAGTTTGTGCCGGAGCACGAGTTTGATGGTATTCGCGAATTAGCCAATAATCCACCCTGGTGGCTTACTTTTATATTTATCTTTTCAATGCTGTTTGCCTATTTCTATTTAGCCAAATACCATTTTTATGGTGATGGCGAATTACAGATTGAAGAGTATGAAAATGAAATGCTTGCGGCTAATCCTGAAGAGGAGAGCGAAGAAGGGGGCGGCATTGTGATTGAAGAACAGAATATCGATTATTCAGTGCCATTGACAGATGCAAGTGGATTAGATAAAGGCGCAAAGATTTATAAAACCAACTGTGCCGTTTGCCATTTGGCCGAAGGGCAAGGTCTGGTTGGACCAAACCTTACAGATGAGTACTGGATTCATGGAGGTAGTTTTGAAGATATTACCCGTATCATCAATAATGGGGTAGTAGAAAAAGGTATGATTGCCTGGAAAGGGCAGTTATCTAAGAAGCAAATCCACCAGGTAGCCAGTTATATCACCACTTTGCAAGGAACTAACCCGCCAAATCCTAAAGCTCCTGAAGGAGAGAAGTATGTGCCATAGGAGTTTATAAGTTTAAAAGTTGATTAGTTTAGGAGTGAATTGGTATATTGAAAATTAATCTGAAAAAACAATTATCATGATTCAATTTTCTTTTGAGCGATTAACAGCCTGGCAATTAAGCAGGGTTTTTGTTAAGAAAATATACCAGTTGACATCTGCTTTTTCCAAAGAGGAAAAGTATGGTTTGGTGAGCCAACTGAGACGAGCATCTATTTCAGTATCTTCCAACCTTGCAGAGTGTAGTTCACGTTTGTCAGCCATTGATCAAATACGATTCTATCAATATTCTTTCTCAAGTTTAATGGAAGTAATTAATCAACTTATTATATCTTCGGATCTGAAGTTTATTTCTGATCAGGAATTAACAGAAATACGCAAAGATGGACATGAGTTAAGTAAAGTGATTAATGGGCTTGTTAAATCTTTAAATTCAAGATAATTGCATTAAACTATTAAACTTTTCAACCTTTAAACTTGATCTTAAAAGGTGCAAAAGTTAATATCTACTATAACCAGGCGAATATGAGTAACTCTCCGGACAATAACTTCCGCGACCGAATAGTCACCATGAATGAAGAGGGGCGACGTAATTGGGTATATGCGAATCAACCAAAAGGTAAATATTATAATGCAAGAACCATTGTAGCACTGGTATTATTGGTGTTCCTGTTTGCCGCGCCACATATAAAAGTAGCAGGGGAGCCGTTGTTACTGTTTAATATCCTGCAGCGCAAGTTTGTATTGTTTGGGGTGGTTTTCTGGCCACAGGATTTTCATTTGTTCGTTATAGGTCTGATAACTATTATTATCTCCATTGTAACCTTCACAGTAGTATATGGACGTGTATGGTGCGGCTGGGCTTGCCCTCAGACTATTTTTATGGAAATGGTGTTTCGCCGTATTGAGTACTGGATTGAGGGTACAGGCGATCAACAACGTATCAGAGCCAAAGGGGAGGATACATTTGACCGAATATGGCGTTCACTGCTCAAGCACTTTATTTTTATTATTATTTCCTGGGCAATTACACATACTATGCTGGCTTATATTGTTGGAGCGGATACTGTACATCAGTACATTATTGGATCACCTTCTGACAACATGAGTATTTTTATCGCTATCATGGTGTTTACAGGCGCTTTTTACTTTGTGTTTGCCTACTTCAGAGAGCAGGTTTGTTCTTTGGTATGTCCTTATGGTCGCTTACAGGGGGCTTTACTGGATAATAATACCTTAATGGTTACTTACGACTTTAAGCGGGGCGAAGGACGTGCCCCAATGCGAAAAGGAGAAGACCGGTCTGCGGCAGGTAAAGGAGATTGTGTGAATTGTAATAAATGTGTTAATGTTTGTCCAACAGGAATTGATATTCGCAATGGTATTCAATTGGAGTGTATCAACTGTACTGCCTGTATGGATGCCTGTGATAGTACCATGCGACGGTATAAGCTACCTGAGGGCTTAATCAGAATCACATCTCAGAATAATATTATCAAGGGCTCCTCCTTTAAATGGACGCCTCGTATAATAGCTTATACAGCACTTACAACAGCTCTGATTGGGGTCTTAATCGTTTTATTTACGCTTCGTTCAAGTTATGAAACAACCATACTTCGGGTGCAGGGCTCATTATATCAGAAGATCGATGAGGACACGTATTCGAATATATACAATTATAAAATTGTAAATAAAACCGAAAATGAGGGTAACCTGAGTATTAAACTGGTTTCACCCGAGGGTGTTGTAGAATTGGCCGGTAATTCAATGGTTGTCAGGAAGCAGGAGAAGATTCAGGGAGTCTTTCTGATTAAATTAAACGAAAGTGAACTGTCAGGCAGCAGTACCGATATTGTATTAGGAGTATATAATGGTGATGAATTGATTGAAACTATTCATACCACTTTTGTCGGACCGTAAATAGAGTATCCTTAACCTTTAAAAATAGCATTATGAAGTTTAATTGGGGGCATGGAATAATCCTTGTTATCGCTTGTGGGGTTGTAGGCTTTTTAAGTCTTGTATTTATTACAACACGGGAGCGTATTGATATGGTGACAGACGATTATTACCCAAAAGAGTTGAAGTACGATAATCAGATAGAAAAGCAGAAAAACTATAATGCATTAAGAAAAAAAGTGCAGGTTAATATTGATAATGTTTTCGAGATCATTTTTCCTGACAATATTGCAGATGCCAACTCGATAGAGGGACTAGTGCACGTTTACCGCCCTTCGAATAAAGCTCTGGATATTGAGGAAGAAATAAAGCTAGATGAGCATTATAAAATGCAAATTCCTTTAAGCAAGCTCAAGAGTGGAAAGTATGAGCTTATAATTGAGTGGCAGGCTAATGGTCAGCCATACCTCACCAAACAAGATATTTTTATAGACTAGTAGCATCATGAATATAATTGAAGGATTTATTTTTGGCTTCCTGGGCAGTTTGCATTGTGTCGGTATGTGTGGTCCTTTGGCATTAGCATTGCCTCTGCCTACGCGTTCGAGCACCCAAAAGGCATTTGGTGCTTTACTGTATAATTTTGGCAGGGCCTTCACCTATGGTATTTTAGGGCTGATATTTGGATTGCTGGGAGCAGGATTGAAACTGTCGGGTATTCAGCAATGGGTATCAATCGCCTGTGGTGTTATTATGATATTATCTGTTGTTTTGCCAGGAGTAATCAAAATGCCCAAATCATCAAATAAAGTATCCAACTCTATATATTCGACCTTAAAAAAGAAGATAGGCGATTCACTTAACCGGAAGCGATTGAGTAATTTACTTGTTATTGGGGTACTCAATGGCTTTTTGCCATGTGGTTTGGTTTATGTTGCTATTTCCAGGGCAGTGACCTCTAATACAATTAGCGATAGTGTCATTTTTATGGTGTTTTTTGGATTGGGAACACTACCATTAATGTTTGCAGTAGCCTATTTTGCTAACATCATAAAAAGTCGCTTTTTGCATCAACTACGGAAGGCCATGCCTGTTTTCATCATAATTCTTGGTTTGCTGTTTATATTGCGCGGACTGAATCTTGGTATTCCATATATAAGCCCGGAGTTTATGGAAGAAACGCAGGAGGTGAAGTGTTGTCATTAGATGGATTAAAAGTTGAGGAACTGATGAATCGTCGAATTGATTAACTGTCGAATCGTTGATATGTTAATATGTTTAAAAGTTTAAGAGGGGTAAATTATTCAATTGTATATTTTAACCAAGCTGTCAATAGCAGACTGAAGGTCTGCCCCCGATAGCTATCGGGGATGAATAACCACCGGTGAAACCGGTGGGAAGATCCACCAAGTGATATCAGCCCTGAATGGGCTGAACAGCAGCCTGTCCTTTAGATGATAGCTATCCGGTAGTCGAACTGATTAGTTGTCGAGCTGCAGAAGTTTATTAGTTACAAGTTGAGGAGTTGAGGAGTTAAATGTTCAATACAGCAGTTTATCTACCTGCTTATTGATCTAATGACCTAAGTGTCTAATGACCTAATGATCTAAGTGTCTAATAATCTAATGTCTAGCACTCTAAGGTGTGATACCCTATTAACAATCATTCTAAAGAGGGAAACTTTTCTTGAAAAAACATTTTTTACCTCGTCCAATTGCATTAGTTTTGCATCCGATTTGGTTCACGAAGCATTTATCGATGCTGAGTGATGAAAAGGGAATGCCGTGAAAGTCGGCAACAGTATCCGCTGCTGTAAGTTCCGTCCGGTTTTAACCGGAATAAAAGCTGTAATCAACAATGCCACTGTTCAGGGGAACGGGAAGGCGATTATGGTGGAACGAGTCAGAAGACCTGCCAGATAAAATTCGATTGTTCGCGTCATTCGGAATAAATGCAGGACGATACATATTTCTTTGTATTCTCTATCCGTTTTGTCAGAGCAGTTATAACAACCTGAATGTTTGAAATGAGGTGTAAACTGTTGATATTGTTTTTATTGCTTCTGCCATTGGCTATTGCTGCTCAAGTGCGGGATTCAGTTCAGCTTAATGAAGTTGAAATAACTGTATC
>JAKSBD010000229.1 GCA_022361295.1 Bacteroidales bacterium | reverse complement strand
TTAAATGCAAATAGTCATCATCCTGATTGCTTATTTTATTCCAAATCTTTTCACTTATCAGGATGAAATTGGGAGTCAACGGACTCCCTTTTTTTTTAGGATAGAAATGGGTTAATAAACATTATTTTAAAACTGAACAACCAATTACTTTGAATAGAACTTCAAGTTCTATTATGAAGAACGGAAAAAGGAAGTATATTGAACCTCAAATAGACACCCATATAGTGGGCAAGAAGATTTCAATCATAATGAGTAGCTCTCCTTCAGGCGATCCTGAAGTTGAAAACCCTTTTGAATCAATGTAGCAAATAAGTGAAGATATAACTCAAACTTCTAATATTAAATGCAAAAGCATGAACAACTCTACCACATTTTTGTATTAATTACATTACGTAACTATAAAAATGCTACAATGACTAATTCTAAAAACCACTCTATAATACCTTACAAATACATTGTAGTCATTTTGACACTTTTTGCAGTTTTTTATAGCAAAATTGAAGCGCAGGAAAACAGCACAGCCCAAGCTAATAATCCATTAGCAAATATGACAGCATTAAATTTTCATAATTATTATATACCTAAACTTAATAATGCTCCTGATGATGCCTATTTAAACACCGCATGGATACGTTTTGCCAAGCCTTTTGCTGACGGAAAACTTTTACTTCGTGTGTCGGCTCCGCTTAATACTATTGGTTCACCAACAACTTCTGGACTTGTACAAACAGAAAGTGGTCTTGGTGATATTAATGCATTTCTTTCGTATAACTTTTATTCAAAACCAACAGGTACAATTGGTATAGGTCCTTTGTTAGCTGCACCTACGGCAAATGAAGATGCTCTTGGATCAGGCAAGTGGCAAGGCGGTTTTGCTTTTGTCATGTTTATGGCCAAATCTCCTGCTTTTCAATATGGAGGTTTAGTAACTTGGCAAGCATCATTTGCAGGTGATGACGATAGAAATTCTACTAATATTGGAGCAATACAGCCATTTTTCATATGGCAATTAGGAAAAGGTACATATTTACGTCATGTGCCAATTTGGGCTTTCGATTTTGAAAACGATGCATACCATATTCCTTTAGGCTTAGGAATAGGAAAGGTTGTCAAGATGAATAATACGGTTTTCAATTTATTTATGGAGCCTCAGTTTTCTATGCTTAGTAAAGGAACACAACCACAAATGCAGTTGTTTGCAGGTATAAATTTACAGTTTATATCAAAGAATAAGTAAAGCAATTTACTAAATGATTATAAAAGGACTAGAGTCAGAGCCATTTGAAGTT
Organism: Bacteroidales bacterium; assembly: GCA_022361295.1. GTDB lineage: Bacteria > Bacteroidota > Bacteroidia > Bacteroidales > Marinilabiliaceae > Carboxylicivirga. The sequence goes on along the minus strand of JAKSBD010000229.1, from coordinate 12,596 downwards.
TTTGAAGAAATAGCAAGGCAGAATAATGGCTCCTGGAATGGAATAGAGCTAAAGGTAGATCAGGAAAATTATTTTCATGTAATTAGTTTAAAGTATTTTGATGACATCTTTATCAATGTTATTGATATGAAATGCAAGGAGTCAATTCGTTATATAAATACTAATAGTAATAAAAATAGAATAACTTGTAGAATGGCCATTTCTGGTATTCAATCGGAATTTGGAAATACGAATACAATAAGTGATAACGATATTATAGTATATAATTCCCTTCAAAATTTTGAGCTAGTAATTCCGAAAAATAAAAACCTTAAATGGATAACTTTTAGTTTACCTTATGACAAAATAAAGTACTTAACAGGTGATGAGAACACTGACATCTCATTTTTAGGTAAAGAAGATCAAGCTTGGTTTCATTACATTAATATTCCTTTCAGAATTTATGATGCAATAGAAACAATTTTTAAGGTAAAAGATAATTTTAAGAAACGACGAGCTATTTTTTACTCTAAAGTAATTGAAATATTTATGAGTATTACATTAGCTATTCAAGAAAGGGAAATTACTGCTAGTGACTATACTGGCAAGGAAATAGAACAGTTTATGAAAATTAAGGATGAGATAAAAAGCGATTATCTAAATATTCCTAGCATAGAGGAGCTGGCAAATAAATATGGAATTAGTAAGTCTAACCTGCAAAAAAAGTTTACTATGATTTTTAATATGCCCATTAAGCGTTTTATAAATAATAGTCGAATGGAGGAAGCTAGACGCTTACTTAGCTATACCAATAATAACATATCTGAAATAGCATACATACTTGGTTACTCTCATATCCATCATTTTAGCAATGCTTTTAAAAAGCACTATGGGTTATCACCAAAGCAACTCAGAGAATGATTCTTTTTGGTAAAACAACTAGACAATTTTGCAAATATGTGTTTGTTTCGAGCCATAAATTTGCCCATCATAATTATTAAATACACAAAACCAAAAAATTAAGTATGATGAAACTGAGATTACTATTAATAGCTGCATTGTTAATCGCAACATTAAATATATCAGCTCAAAATAACGAAGTTCCTCAATATAGGATTACAGAATATATGCAATGGTATCCAGCAATCAAACAAGTTGAGATGCGTGATGAGTGGATGGCGAACTATAGCTATGGCGAATGGCAACATTCGGGTATGGTTACAGCAAAAGACAGAACAGTTATCACACCTCAGGCAGATGTAAATTATGGATATTCATGGTTTAATATTGCTGAAAAACCTGTAGTTATTACTCTGCCAGAGTATGAGATGTATTCTTCGCTTACAGTATTCGATATGAACCATTATATGGAAGTATTGGTTTCGCCAGAAAAACCTGTTGTTGTTCGCCTTCCTCACCAAAAAAGTCCAATTGAAGATGCGCATGAAATTGTAATCAATACAATCGAAGGATTGGCCTTCACTCGTCACGTCATTGTTGGTAATGAAAAACAAGTAATGAAGTTGGTTAAGAAAGGTTTGACCATTACAGGCGGTGGAAGCTCTAGGCGCTTTATCGTTCCTGACTTTACAGAAGAGGAAGCTGCAGCAGGTTTCGATATTATCAAGACGTACTCTTTAACGAAAGTAAAAAATGGTCGTAAACTATTCGGTAGCGAATACGAAGGCGTTGGAAATTTAGATCGTTGTGCAGGTGTATTCTTAGGACAATTGGGAACTCAAGCCTATGTGGTTGATTACTTGCAATATCTAAAAGATCAAAATGGCGATCCATTGAACGGAACTGATAGCTACGAAATTCATGTTCCTGCTGAGTCATTAATGGCTAGTGAGCAAGGCTATTGGTCGGTAACTATTTACAACATTGCCGATCGATATCTTATCCCTAACAACAAAGATGTGTATAACGTGAACTACTACCGTACCGTGAAAAATACTGATGGTTCTGTTACCGTTCGTATCAATCCTGAAGGAGAAGGTGAAAATGCGATTCCTTCTGCAGGAAGAAATTTCTATGGAGTATTCCGTGTGTATAACCCTAAGCCAGGTGTTGAATTCCCTACCATAAAGAAAGTAAACTAAGATATTTTGAATAATTTGATCGTTTGTGTCTTCGAGTGAACGATCAAATTGTCTTTTAAAAGAAATAAAATGAAAAAATATATTGCACTTGGTTTAGTATGTGTTTCCCTAATCGCATGCTCACCAAAAGGAGAAAAGATGCAACAGACAGATAAAAACACTGTTGCTCTAGAAGATGCAAAGTTGTTTGGTAATGAAAAGATCGCTACCGATTTTGGAACAATTGAGATTGAAGGAACCTACCTTACAAAAGAGTCGATCGAGAAGTTGAACCACCAGTTGGCTGTACAACGTGCAGTAGAGGTATACCAATGGTCGTTAGGATTTGCAAACTTCCAGATGTGGTACAAAGGATCAGAAGAGGTATTCGGAGCAAAACACAATCAATTTGTAGAGTATGCATCTTACCGTGAGAAACGTGGAGTTGTAACTGCAAATGGAACAACACCATATGTTGCAGCATGGACTGATTTGAATGAAGGACCGTTGGTTATTGAACTGCCAGCAGGTAAAGTAGCAGGTGGAGTTTACGATTTCTATCAACACGCAGTAAAGGATCTTGGATTGGTTGGTCCTGACAAGGGAAAAGGTGGAAAATACCTTGTTATTCCTCCTGGATACGATGAGTCGAATTTGAATACCAAGGGATATTTCCTTGTTCGTCCGAAGACAAATAAAATCATGTATGGTATTCGTATTTTGGCTCCAGAAGCTGAAGCGATTGGTCACATCAAAAAAGGAATTAAGGTTGGGATTTATGGCGACAAGCTAGCTTCAGCAAAGTTTATCGCAAATTCGAATAAAGTATTTAGAGGACACCCTTATCGTGGTGTAAAATACTTCGAATTGATCCATGAATTCTTCCAAGGGGAGCCAATTCACCCACAAGAAGTTGTGTTCTATACCTACATGAAAGAGTTGGGGGTAGATCCAAACGAACCATTCAACCCTTCTGCCAGGCAAAAAGAGATATTGGCAAAAGGAGCAAACCTTGGTGAATTGATGTGTCGTGCCAACCAACAAGAACCACGTGCCGACGAAACCTACTATCCAAATCGTAGTTGGGAACGTTTGTTGGATAACTGTCCTTTAACTCGTTGGGATGATGAAAACTACTACATTGACCAGGCGAATCAATATTACTACGAAGCGGTAACAATTTCTCGAGGTATGAAAGCGAATCAACCTGGATTTGGAGTAACATCGTATTTGACAACAAAAGAGGATTCAGAAGGAAACTTCTTGAATGGAAGCAATACCTACAAGTTGCACTTGAATGCTGATATTCCAGTAATGAACTTTTGGTCGTTGGTTGTGTATAGCGAAGAGTCGCGTTGTTTCATCGTAAACGATGAAGAAGGTAACGACATGCGTTCTACCCGTATCAACTCTCGTCAAAAAGATCTTCATTACAACGAAGATGGTTCAATCGATCTCTACATTGGACCAAAAGCTCCAGAAGGAAAAGAGAGCAACTGGATTCAAACTCCAGAAGGAGAAGGATGGTTCCCATTGTTCCGTTTCTACGGCACAAAGCAAGCGTTCTTCGACAAAACATGGGTGATTAACGAGTTTGAGAAAATATAAAAGAACAAACAGAAATTCCCAATATTTATTGGAATATTGGGAATTTCTTTTTTTAGTAATTGTAACATCTATAAATGCCATCATAGATAATGACTGGTTTTTAATTTTGAATTCACGATAATATAACAATCAAAGGAACTTAAAAACACAAATTCGGTTTCAAGCTACAATATTTGACCTTCAATAACATCTTTCCATCCTGTTGGAAAATCAACTTCTAATACTACAGAAGCATCTTGATTTTTGATTTCTAAGTATTTTCTCAGTTTCATAACATTCACATTAGACTTAATTTCACAAACTTCTCTCAAATCAATGTAAATAGGTTGCACTTCATTTGAGTTATTACTGGGATAAAACCCTAAACGTTTATTAGTTAGAAAAAGTTTTCCATAATATTTAGGCTTGGTAGTTGTTCTGGCTATTCCATCCAAAATTACAAGTTCTTCAGGCTTTAATTGTGGCTGGATTAATCTAACACGCTTCAGAGTTGGAGTTTGCATTAAGCGATATAAATAATACCACAACAAAGTAAACAAGCCACTTATAAGAAGGGTAATAAATATCATATCAACTCCTATACTCACATTATTATTAATTAAAACTACAAACACCAACAAGGAAATAATCATGCCAACGATAATATTTCCAAACAAACTTCTAAAGAACATACACTATTATTTTAAGTTCTCCTACTTTATTTAAGTTTTACGGGAAATATACCGGAGTGCAACAAATACACCCCGGGTATATAAATAAACAGGCTCCCGATTCCCATTTGATTATTTACTTATAATAAACTTCGTTGTTGAAGTTTCGATTCCATCAACAATAACCCTGCACAAGTACATTCCATTTACTAATTGAGAAACATCAACCTGCTCTGAATAACTTCCTGCTTTGCGTGCCTTGTGTATAATATGCTTGCACTTTGCACCTTGCATCGAATATATTTCGATACTTAAGTTATGTGAATCTTCATCCAATACGTAGTAAATATTAGCTTGTGCGTTTTTTACAGGATTAGGATAAACACCTAATTGCTTATTTGTTGATTCAAAAGGATTATTAATAAATCCATCAGGATTTCCATCTAATTCGTTAGGATCATTATAAACCACCACGTAAACACCATAAATGGAAAAGCCATTTTCTTTACCATCATCGGCAGCAAAAGCCAAAAATCCAGTTCCCTCCTGCAGAGGATGAATATCAATAAAATTAGATCCTAAGGCCAAATCTACTATTTCAGGTGTATAATTACCTGCCAATACCTGAAAAGCATCGCCATCTGGGTCAGTAAATAACATACCTGGTTTAATGGAAAAGGCATTTAATGAGTCTGCAATATTGAGATATATAACTCCATATTCCTCATTTAATACCGGAGCTCGATTATTATCAACGACTTCAACAAGCACCTCATCTTCAATTATGTTACCTGCCGAGTCACTAATTTTAACGACCCAGTTATAAACACCTTGACTTGCATAATCTGTCATAACAGTAAGTTGAGCTGTATTATTAGTCAATTGTTTAAAACTGTGCTTAGGTGCATCTTCTAATGACAATAACTCCATAGTTATTTCATCACCCTCAGGGTCTGAAACAAGGTAGTTTAAAGTAATATCGCTCAACTCCTCAACCTTAATGGTATCCGTATCCATGTTAGGGTAATAGTCTAACTGAGGTGCTCCATTAACATTAATAACTACTTTAAAATCAGAATTGCTATTGTTGATGTCATTAGACTTGAAGAGCACTTTTGCTTCACTTTCTCCATTACCAGCTATTGAACCATAAATATTAGCTGATATTTCAATTGATTCTCCTCCAGCTAAAACACCTTCCGTTTGATCTAATTCAATCCATTGGCTTTCTCCACCAGCTGTTAGTGGTCTTATTTTCCAGATCGAACCAAATAACTCGTCAGTGTTGTTATTCCATGCAAACTTTCCATTTCCTTTATAAACACCTGAAAAACTCCAATCAGAAATCGACGGATCACTATTTAAATCATACCCACAAAAACGACGATCAAACGGTGGTGAAAGCATGATGAAAAATGTGTCTTTCTCAGCGATGGTAACCGGCTCTGCCAACTCAAAATAAACCCATTCACGATCTACAGGCTGGTCAATCACAAAGTTTTGATTATACAGTTCTGTACCATTAATAGAATCCTGAGGCATTGTTCCTCCTTCCCAAATTGCAATATTTATATACTCGCCTTCACTTTTTAAATAATTATAGGTCTTTACGTGAGTAATAATAAAACCACCCTCTGGCGCTATAAAACCGTTGGCAAAGCTTAAGTTGCTGCCAACAATTTGTGGCGTAAATATACCATCGCCAACCTGTTTGCTCTCTAAATACAGAGAATCAACCGTACTAGGCTGCTCAAAGGAGTAGTTACCTACTTTATCGATAATATTTGTTTCTCCATTATCGTTGCTACTTGGTGCCACAGCAGGAAATACGTTAAACTCCATCGGTGTTTCGCCATTATTATGCAAACTAAAGCTATAAACAATAGTATCCATACTAGTGAGATTATAACTTTGATTACTTGCATCCCAATTGGCAATTGGAGAATCAATAACATTACCCGTAATAGTAATAACATGGTCATCAATATTACTAATCAGTGTTAATGTGCCATTAATATTTTTCTGTTCTTCTAAAGTAATTGCACAAGTTATATTTCTTTCGGTCCACGGGTTAATGGTAATAGGCGTAATTAACTCACCACTTGACGAGCTACGAATAATCACTTTTCCTTCTTCATCATACAACTCAGCATCATCAAACTGATCATCAACAATATGAGTTATTACTAATGGATCATATCCTAAATTAGCAATGGTAATTTCTGCAGTGCTTGTAGCGTTAGGTTGATAAATCATATCCTTCAGCTGGATAGCGTTTTCTGTCTTTATTACAGGGGCGCCACTTACGTTTATTTGCAGAGGTATTTCTAAAACAGCTTGTGCATGACTATTGGATAGAATCCAAACAGTATCATTATACGTTCCTGAATAAAAAATTCTATCCCCTGGGATATCGATTGAATAATCGTGCGTTTCGCCACTTGATAACTCTGCTTTTAGTGGTGGTGCTATAGCAATGGTTGTAGAATCAGCAATACGTGCCCAATCCAGTATCCATGTCCTTTCATGGCTCAGCATTTCAGATTCGTCGGGACTTTCTAAACCATAGTCGAGGACTCCTCCCCAACGTCCAATATCATGATAGTGAAAAAAGATGCTTCCATCAGCCAGCATTTCCAACTGAAAGGTAACACGCCCTACATCACGCATTGCTTCAATTCCCTGAAATTCGTTCCATTGCACAAGCATTCTTTCATTTTCAAGCTGAATAAAAACGCTGTTACTCTCGTCGGAAGCCGTTAATATTGACCAAAATGGTGCGATAACTCCACTAATACCATCTCCTTCAACCATCTCAATTCCTGGCACGTCGCTTTCTGGCTCATTAACTGAAACATATCCATTTTTGGACACCCATACTTTTGAGTACATTTCACCATAAAAAGGAAATTCAAATGGTAATTCAATGATTTGCTGCTCCTCGCTCTCAATAATATAATTCTGACCACTTTCTGATATATCTTCCCACTTATGGTCGATATAAGTTAGTGTATCACTTAAATCCCAGGTATAACCGTATTGATTGTTCAGCGAAAGACCATTATTAATCTCAGCTTTCTTATAACTGGCACTGTTAATACTTGTATATTTATTATTAACAGCCAATAGTTCCAGATCGGCACTTCCGCCTACTGATGTAATTGAAAATGGGACACTGGCGGATTGACCATTAACAATGTCAACCACAATATTATCAGCTATTGTGTGCGTATATTCAGGATCCAATTGAGCCACAGCCAATACTTTCACAAACTCGCTCATGCCATTATCATACACTAAAGTTGCCGTTGTATTAACGTTACCTGTTTTTGTTGGTGTAAAACTAACTTCAATAAAACGATTTGATCCTGCCGGAATTTCGATTGGAAGGGCTTCGGCAATGGTCAGTTGTTCATCATCGAAGCTTATTGAATTTAGCTCAATAGCCTTAGAGCCAGTATTAATAATCTTGAGCATTTTATGCCCCACAAAACCCAGGTTGGTGTTGTCAAACAATAAGGTATCTTGTGAATTTACAGATGCACTACCTAATACATTAACTGTCAATGGTAAGTCCATACCTCCGTTGGCCACATTACCTTTTACTCTTATGGTATTGTTATAAGAGCCGTGGTTTACATCCAGAAACGATGGATCAATAGTTAAACTTACTGTTTCACTTTGTCCTGCACTAATGGTTCTTTTTTCTGGACTTGCATTCACTATTAATGATGGTTCTACTGTTGGTTCAAAGCGGATAACCAGACCATTGTGTACTCTTTTATCAATATCGTCATAATTACGATACATCGCATACTCCTCAGGAGCCATTCCAACAATACCTATCGTATAATTACGCTCAACAGGAATGTTCTCTACATTTTTATAGCGATACTCTACCACACCACTACGATAGATAACAATTTGATATTCCAGATCAAAACCATTCTCTACAATATCCATATTATCCGGAATCTGTTTCTTTATTGTAATAATAGCACGATCGCCATATGAATATTCATAAATATCGTAGCTTTTCAATCCCAACGAATCAACAACTAATGCAGCAAAAGCTCCTAAACCACCATTATTAGGTTCATATGGATCAATACTTATAGGGTATTCTACATTTTCATAGGCGGGCTCATAAAAATAAACATGACCATGTGTAGTGTGCAATACACGCTCAAATACCTCTCCAAAGAATGGAAACTTGAAGTTAAGCTCAATACTATCACCTTGGTTTACTTCATCACGGTTATGCAAATGTCCAATTTCAGTAATGTCCTCCCATTGATTAGCTTGAGGCCCACCTACATCATCAGATGATGTAATGCTATAGCTTAACACATTTGAAAGCTGATTTTTATATGTATTTAATAATGAGTAATGCTCCAAACTATACTCCAAGTTATTGCTTCCTGAATTCGTGATGGTTAAATCTACTTCACCTTTTTGTCCATATACCAGATCGATACTGTTTGCCTCCAATGCAACGTCCATTGTAGATAGCGCTTTGACATTGATTTGCACTGGAACCGACATTTCGCCATAATTGGTTGCCAACTCAACAGTACCCGTAAACAGTCCGTCTACTGGCGCTTCTATTTTAAAAGGAACATTTCGTTTGTAATCAGATGCAACATGCACCGTATCTGTAAAATCGGAAGACACCCCGTTTATAGTTGATGTAACGCTGTAGATTTCCAAATCTGCTAACCCAATGTTGTCAACCAGTAATTCTAACTCGCTTTCAACATTCTGATAAACTGTAAAGTTCTGCTCAGTTGTGGTATCAATTTCGGCATTATGACCAGTTATGTCTACATCAATTTCAATTGTAGAGTAAGGTCGATATGTATCATTGGTAACAATATTAAGCGAGGCCAGATGTCGACCATTAGATAAATTTGAAGCATCAATAATAATATCTGCAGTTTGCTCCTCTCCCGCATTAATTTCACCGCTTCCTGGTTTTAAAAACACATAAGAACCATCATTTCCGGTACTTAAAGCTCTTACCAAAGGCGTTAATGGAATTGGGTACATTTGCTGAACATCTCTAAACGTGCGCCCATTATCTTTAGATGATAAAAAAGTACCATAAATTAAATCGCGGTAATAACATCCAATTGGGAACTGATCCTCCTTAGGGAAATGTAGCACAATCCAGAAAATATCGCCATCTTCAAAACGTTGTGGTCTGTATAGCGGTATACGCTGCATGCTAAAAACTTCAACAGTATCATTATAATACTCTTGCAGATATACTGTTTCAGCTTCTAATATGTCTTTAGATCCTTTCTTGATTTCAACAATAATAGGTTTATCATTTTGGTTGGTATAGGTTGGTACTTCAACGTGTGTCAAATTAAATGTATAATCATAATCCACATCAAAACGTACCCCAACCACTAATCCCACATTCGGATTATTTGTTCCGTGCAAATCAACCAATTGAGAGTCATCCTCTTCATAAGTAATACCAGATGAATAAACTGTTTCATCATATTTCCAGTGCTCATCATCACGTATTTCAACCTGACTGGATTTTAACTGCAAAGTAGATGACATTTCTTGTTGCGGTGATACAGCTAATAGTTCGGGGTAATCAATAACTTCCTGTTGACGTGCTGTCAGCGTTTCGGCAATCTCCTCCTGCTCTTCTGCTTCTTCCTCTTCGGTAAAATAAATACGTTCATTCTCAACATAGTTTTCCCAACTTAGTATTCCTTCTCCAATATTTGAGAAATCCACTGATGTTGAATAAAGGGTATTTAAAGATACATCAATACTTGCTTCTACTTTACGCTTACTACTTTGGAAAGCAGGCTTATCAGTAGTTGTTATTTTTAATACGTTTGATAAATCAGAAATATTACCAAACATATCGGCCGTTTTGATGGCAAACCAATAGTTGCTTTCTTTTAGCAAGTTATTGATATCTAATTTAACTACAGTACCTGCATCAAAAGGATTATCAAAGGTTAAAACCTCAGCACCATCAAAATTATCTTCATTAATTTCCTTATCACTAATAGCCAGATAAATTAGTGAAGGCTCAAAATTATCTTCATCGGGCGGAATTGTCCACTGAATGCGGACTGCATTATGAAAAACATCAGTAGCTTCTAAATCAGTAATAGCATCAGGTGCTATTTTTTCGTCGTTAGCTAATGCATTGGCAGCATTTAAAATACCGCTTCCGTACTTATTGTTATGCTCAAATTCAAAACGTGAAGTTGAGCTAACAAGAATAGAACGTAAGTTATCGGGTGTCATTTCATCTCCTCCAAACTTACTTAAAACCAATGCGGCTACGCCTGATACATGTGGACATGCCATTGAAGTACCCTGAAAAAAGCCATACTTATTATCTGGTAAAGTACTTAAAACTCCACCTTCTTCTTCAAAATAAGCTTGATCTCCACCAGGCGCAGCTATATCTGTCCATTCTCCACTATTTGAGTATGGTGCTGCATAGCCTGTTGGACCTGTTGCTGTTACTGCTACGACCTCTTCAAACGATGCCGGATAATGTGTTTGCTCCAAACCATCATTACCAGCTGCGAAAAATAATATACCACCTTTCATCGGACTTCCTTCGTACTGTCCTGCTTCGGCAATAAAATAGCGAACCGCATCTAAAACTTCTGGTTCGTAATAGCTTGGAATAGTATATCCCCAAGAGTTCTGGGAAATTACAGCCCCGTTATCACAACCATAAACAATGGCAGCTGCAAAGTTACCTGATGTTGAGATTCGATCATCAAATACCTGACAGGAGATCATTTTAACTCCATTAGTTTGGCCATCACCACCTGCTACACCGGCAACACCAACACCATTATTACTTACTGCCCCAACAGTACCTGCTACATGCGTTCCATGATCATGAGGAGTTATGGGACCTGCAATAGTAAAGTTATATCCATATACATCATCAACATATCCGTTCTGATCATCATCAACATCAGGTTCACCATTTAATTCAGCAGTGTTGACCCAAATATTCTCTTTTAAATCTTCATGATCGGTGTCGATGCCACCATCTACAATAGCTACAATTACGCTATCACTTCCGGTAGTGATTGACCAGGCTTTTAGTAAATCAATATCCTGCCCCACTGTTCCAACTGTTCCATCGTTGAAATAATGCCACTGTTGACTTAAAAGTGGATCATTAAACTCCACGGCATCTGTGGTGCTTTTTAAGCCAGCCCTTTGAACATGAGTAGGCTCTGCAATAGATTTTAAAGATCCCACCTGGTAGGGATTTGCTTTTTTACCCCCATCCAACCTTACTTTTTTAAAAACTGGTTTTGCCAGGTCAACCTCGGCCAATGCACTATACTGCTCAGCAACATACTCAGGACTCATGTATGGATCAAACTCGATTTCCATCCATAGATGTAAACCGTATTCGCGATGTTTTACTTCATGCTTTAACGAAAAAGGAAAAACCCGATAGATACGTTTAATGCCTAAATCATCATTTAACTGGTCAATTTCACTAATACCTGTTACTTTAGTATCAGCAGAATTTATGCTTGCAGATTTTAAGCCTGTACTATGCTGAAAAGCCTCTTGCTTTAATTTGATGCGAACTCTACCTTGATCGATATGCTCGCTGATATCCTGTAATTCAGGAAGATTTTGCGCTACAGTATAAACAGGTACTAGCAGCAAAATCAATAGTAATATTTTATATATATTATTTCTCATCATTCACATTTTATTTTTGAACGTCGCGAACATATCGTACTGGCAAATAAACAATTGTACTGGCTCCATTTATTCCACCACCACCAACACCTTCAAGTTCGTCACCAACGTAATAAACTCCGACAAACCCAGTATCTTCAGAGTAATCAGAAGTCCAATAATATCCTATTTTATCCATCAAATCGAATACATTTCGATAAGCCGGATCGGAACCATATCGACTGAACATGCCCGGGAAGTTAAGGTCAAAGCCTGTTTCGCCACCAACCTTTATTTTTGGCTCAGCATATAAGTTTCCTCCCAAAGAAATTATCATATCATCAACTTCTAATTCGGTTGGCAAACGCCAACCTTCAGGTGCAGCTGCCATAGCTGATGGCCAATCGTATAATCGACCATATAGCTTCCTGTCTTCATCTGTTTCAATAGCATGACCGGCTTTAATAACCGAACGATCAGCATAACCGTAATAAAGAGAACCCACACCTGGATTATATTCATAGTTGTAGTTTTCAGACATCCATTCCAAACCGTTTATTTCACAAAACCGATA
>JAKSBD010000547.1 GCA_022361295.1 Bacteroidales bacterium | reverse complement strand
GTTAGCTCCATAAATGTTAAAAGGTCGCCCAATGAAGGAACAAACACGGACAATACCAATGAGGAAAATGAAAACAGTGAAGAAAAAACAGCCAGGACATGAATTGGTGTCACTATAGGAATCAGTAATATGTTTGTAATAATAAAATAAAGGGGAAATCCATGAAAGGCATAGATACTAATTGGTAAGGTGCCAATTTGAGCTGCCAACGAAACTGCCACAACAGACCACAGCCATCGCAATGGCGGAAATTGAAAGCTCAGCCAATTATTGATTTTGGAATAAAAACAGACAATAGAAGCAACTGCACAATGACTTAACCAAAAGCCGATATTGAAAATCGATAAAGGTTCTATTACAACAATGATAAACATGGATGCTCCAAGTAAATTAAATATTCCGGTTTTTCGACTGGTAATTCTTCCTGTTTCCAGAATGGTAAACATCAGGCTTGCCCTTAAAACAGATGGAGAAAACCCTGTAATAAAAGCATATATCCATAAAAGAGATATGACAATACAAGCTACAACAATATTATTCTTTTTCAATCCCAATGAGGTGAATATCGAGATAAGTAACATATAGATTATTCCAACATGCAAGCCACTAACAGCTAATAAGTGCATTGCTCCTGCATTTGAAAATGCAACCTTCTGTTCATAGGTCAGCTTGCTTTTATCTCCCAGAAAAAGAGCATTTAATATGGCCAGTTGCGACTTTGACATACCTGCAGCTATAAACTTTTCATTTAGGTACTGTTTTAAGCGCGCACTTTGCATAAATAAATCGAAGCTCCCGATTTCACTATCAACCACATGATAATTGCGAACAACAAAACGAAAAGCAATACGCTGATTATGCAAATAGGATGAGTAATCGAAATCAAACCGGGTATCAGGTTTTGAAAATGGTATAAACCAACCTTTCGAATAGATTACATCGCCCGGAATAAGTTTACGACCATCTTGATTTTTAGGTACGAAAACAATACCCTTGCTTTGTGTAAGCACCTTTAATGAATCATTATGGAGGCTCAACAATTGAACTTCATATTTATAGTTTTTATCTGTTTCGCCAATACTCTCTGTTAATTGAACTTTAAGAACCCCCTCTCCTTCAAGGTCTGGGATTTGAGGCATACGTAATTGTGCATAAAGCGCTGCCCAGAAGAAAAACAATACGATTCCCAGTATACCTGAAAGATGTCGATATTTATAGATTGCATTCCTTTTAAACCAATAGCTAAACCCAATAAAACATGCTAATGAGAGAAGTAACAGAAGGGATAACTCTTTTTGTGCATCAGGTATTTTAAATGCTAAGTATACTCCTGCAATAACAGGAATAATCAATCTGATAAAAGGGGACTTCTTGAGAAAAAGGGTTAGCATAGGATTTAATAAACAAAATAAATTTATGATATCCTAAGCTTAATATCAAGCGAATTATGAACTGGAAATCTTACCCATAAGGATATTGCGAAGCGCCATAAAGAAATATTTTACATCAGTCATAAATGGTGACTTTTCTTTGTCCGCCATGTATATACGCTCAGCCTCAATATTACTTTCGCTATCGGGCATATTAAGTGCAACGTATGGAGGTATGCATCCCGGTTTAAACTTCACCCGCTTTTCCTGTACATCTTTTGGCAACTCGTTAAAGCGCGTTTTACTAAGTGGCCGCATTCCAACGATTACCATATTACCCATTAAAACGTTTAGAATTTGTGGCAATTCATCTAACCAATATTTTCTAAAAAAACGTCCCCACCCTGTCAGGCGAAAATCATTGGCCGGCTTACCCACTTCATTATAACCATTTAAGCGAATGACGTAATCCTGCAGATATTCGGAGTATGGGTGCATTGTACGAAACTTGAAAACCTTAATCATTTTGCCATTTTTACCAACTCTGCGCATAGCAAAAATTGGCGAATAGGATGGATTCATATTGTGGTCCGGCTCATGGGTTTTCATCACAACAAAATACACTCTCCCTTCCAGCTCTTTAAATTCAATAATATCAAAACCACAGCTAACAACACGTCCCAGAACTTCAGCAATTGTTAACCACCGGTATCGTCCTTTAGTAAGAAAGAAATAAAGGCGTCTTAACCTTGGCACTTTAGGCCATACCCGATGCACTATAAAACAAAACAACCAAACTAAACGTGTGAATAAATTATGGTGTCCCTTAAAGAGTTTCTGTTTCCGGTTAACTGTTGATTCCACACAGCCAATAAAGATACCTGCATCAGGAAGACGCTCATTTACCTTACACAAATATTTATTAATATATCTGACGTCATTAATTTGACGCACATTAACAATATTACGAAGGTTAACATGTTTCTGGATAGGTAAACTAATATGTGAGTTATCAGAAATTAAAACTGTCGAATCAGAGCCAATTGATACATGCTGATTTATGTAATCACTAACTCCCTTGCTCAAAGTAGAACTTAGTTCCTCTTTAGAAGATAAGGATTCTTCTATCGAAATTGAGGGTACCAATTCATTTGGTACTTGCACAACCCTACCAATGGCATTTATTGATTCAACATTCCTCATTTTCCCACTTTTTTTTCTAAAACTCTCTGTGGTAATTTACGTTCAATTCTTGCAATTGTATAGTCGATTTACACGAGTAATTTTTCATCTATATACAATTCATTAATAAAACATAACATTAAGCACTTAAAACATTAATTTCCTCCAAAAAAACACAGCGTTTGTCAAAATTTCTTCGTCAGAATTTGATTTTTACGAACGTTAAAAAAAAGAGGGTAATCGTCCGCAATATTTCCGTTAAGAATCATGCTTTCACCTTCTTACCCGCAGCATTAACTTTTAAATTATCAATAAATTCGACAACCTGAGGCACCTTATAATTGGCCAGATTATCTGCACAAATCTGTTTAACAAACTCCTCGGTAATACTGATTGATTTATTTGTTACCAATACAGCTTTAATGGCCTCTCCCAATACTTCATCATCCTGAGCTTCTATTGAACAGTCTATCACACCATCAATACCCACAATAACTTCTTCAATTTCTTTAGGACTCACACGACGACCACCCACTTTAATAATCTCTTTTCGACGTGCGGCATGATAAATAAAACCATCTTCATCAACTCTGGCCAAATCTCCGGTATAAAGCCAGTTATCTTTTATTGTATTAGCTGTTTCTTCCGGTTCATTATAATAGCCAAGCATTACATTATCTCCTTTAGCTATAATTTCTCCAATCTCACCCGGTTTTACCTTTTCTCCATCTGAATTAACAACCCGTAGCTCAACGTTTGGTATTCCTCTTCCCAATGAGCCCAATTTGTCACTTAATCGTTCAACAGGTAAATAGGATAATCGGGCGGTTGCTTCCGTTTGTCCATACATAACAATAAACTGAATGTCGGGCTGACTTTCACAAAACTCCCTGATAAATGTTGTGTGCAGCTTACCCCCGGCCTGAGTGACATATCTCAAATAAGGAAATTTCGTCTTTTTGAATGTATCAGATTTCCTTAATAAGATTTGGAAATGACTTGGAACGCCTGCAAACCCGGTACATTTATACTTCTGAAAATCTTCCAAAACAGTATTGAGAAAGATAAAAGTATTATTAAGCACCACGCTTCCTCCTGCTTTTAAGTGCGTGTGCAGTAATGAAAGACCATAACAATAAAAAAACGGTAACACTATTTCAATAATATCAGTGTTTGTCAACTCAAGATACTCAATGATAGAACTGGTATTGGCAATTATATTTTTATGGGAAATCATTACACCTTTGGGCTTGGCCGTAGAGCCTGATGTAAAAATAATTTGTGCCAAAGTATCGGGTGCAGTAGCACTCGATTTCCAAACGAGATTTTCATCTTTATCTTCGTTGATAGCAGAATCAATCTCCTCTTCAGTTAAAACTGTTTCTATCTGGAAATTTAAACGTTTTTTCAACTGAAGAGAAGTTATCAACAGTTTGCTATCGCAACGCTCTGCAATGTCATTAAACCCTTCTTTTTCAATTGTGGGGTTTAGTGGTACTACCACATTGCCCGATTTCATAATTGCCAGGTAACTTATTACAGAGTGACTGGAATTGGGCATAATCAGAATGATTTTATTTCCCGTTCCGATATTATTCTCAAACCAGTTGCTTAGCCGCATCACTCCTTTTATCATACTTTTATATGATAAAGCAGCTCCTCTTCCAAGGATAAAATCACCAGCATGTTTCTGATGTTCCTGTAACAAGTAATCTATGCAATTCATGACACAAGTGTTAGTAGTTATGAATAGGAGGCATTCGAAGGTATTCAGTGGTATTCTTCTTTCTTTCAAAGTTCTTAAATACCTTTTCTATCTCCGAAACCTCTTTTTGTAAAGCATCTGCAACTTCAGAAGGAGCGTATTCATTTTCCCAGCCACACCAAAGCAGGTCCATCATTTTAAAAGGCATTTGATAGAAAAATTCTTCCTGCGTTTGTTCTGCTGTATATGTATCGGTTGTTGGTGTTCTGTCAATAATATGCTGAGGTACACCCAGTTCTTTTGCCAGTTCATATACCTGGGTTTTATATAAATTGCCTATTGGCATCACATCAGCTCCTCCATCACCATACTTCACAAAAAAGCCTTGCTGAACCTCATGCTTGTTAGGAGTACCAATAACCGCATAGTGCTTAGCTTCGGCATGATAATATAGCATTGACATGCGACTGCGTTGTTTAAAATTAGAAGCTGCAACAATCTGAAGGTATTCGTTCATTGGCAAGCGCTCGCTTTTCTCGGAGCCATCGGCAAAAACAACAGTTACATAAAAAACGGGTGGTAAGTTTGTATTAATGAACTCCTGAGGAATGCCAATCTTCATTTTATCAACTGCTGGGTTAAACTCCGGTATGACTCTTTTAACAGCCTCATCGCGACGAGTATAGCAGCCGAAACCATCTAAGGCTCCACTAATATTTTCTTCAACAACTTCAATACCAAATTTATTGGCAAGTTCTAATGCAAACTCTTTACTGTCATCACTGGAATCTTTTTCAGGCAACATAACTCCCAGAACATTCTTTGCTCCAAAAGCTTTAACAGCCAGGGCTAAAGTAACTGATGAATCAATACCTCCGCTAATACCTACCACACCGCCACGTCTCCGCAGTTTCTTGCCAACATCTTCTCTTAGCTTGTTTACAATTTGATCTATTGTTGTTTGAACATCTTTAAGTACTATTATCTCTTTAGTAAATTTAGGTTTTGTCATTGGTTAAAGATTTATCGTATAATTACTTGTTTATTTTTTACATCTCCTTTCAGTAAAGACTGATTATCAACACTCCTGTAATCGGAAATAAATTGCTTGTGCAATATTTGAGTTGATAATACGGCAATCAATGCCATATTGTCCTGCTCGGTAATTGGCTTTCCGCTTTTCATTTTTCCCAAAAGCAGGTTGACTTTTGAAACATTGAAAAGACCAGATTTAGTAATCACATCAGGGTTTAAGTATTCTTCAAGCAGCAGTTTATCATTTAAAATTGCCTGCGCTACAGGTGCACGGTATGCTTGTTTAGGGCGATTCAATACGACATCAGGTAACTGTCCTTTCATCATTTCTTTGAGAAGAACTTTTTCATTTAAGCCATTGAGTTTATAATGATCGGGTAAGGTCGCACAAAACTCAGCCACCCTATGATCCAAAAACGGATACCTTCCTTCAACCGAATTAGCCATTGCCACTCTATCACCTTGAGAAGACAACAGGTAACCTGACATAAATAATCTTGACTCAATCAATTGGGCTTTTTCAAGAGGTGAATATCCTTCAAGTTCTTTTTCAAGCTTATCAGATAAATCATCAATTGGATTGTGGTTTTCAACCGCATTAGCCAAGTCAGGCCCAAATAAATTATTTAATTGCTGCCCATTTTTCCACCGTAATAAATGCGAATAAACCGGTGAGTTGGTTTGGCTAAGCTGATAACCAAAAAACAACTTAAGCATCATAGCTGAGGCATCCTTTAATTGCGGTATATAAGGATACAATTTCCTAAGGAGCAATGGTCTTAGTTTAGAATCTGGCTGACGGGCCCAAAAGTGCCTGATTATGGTTTCTTTAAATATATTATACCCTCCCAGCATTTCATCTGCACCTTCACCGGTTAAAACCACTTTGATACCATTCTCGCGTACGAGTGATGACAGGAGCATCATGGGCACTGGTGAAGTTCTCAATATCGGCGCTTCAGAATGATATATGGCTTTGGGAAGCCACGAAGCAATCTGTCCATTATT
>JAKSBD010000543.1 GCA_022361295.1 Bacteroidales bacterium | reverse complement strand
TTTAATGATTTCCTGTTGCTGATTATCAGTCTCCTTTTTAAACGCATCCAATAATCGTCTATCTTCCAATTCGAAACAGTCAATAATTTCCTGAGGGATATCTGTTGGTAAATTATCCGGAAACAGTATGATTCGTACAGTATCACCGGCTTGTTTTCCTATTGCTTTTCGAATGGCTGCTTTTACTGGCAGCATCATATTCCCATTGCCTATTGGCATTAGTCGCGCATGCTTAATTTCGCATTCATCAATAAATCCATGCACCTTAATCCAGTTAAACCATGAATGTTTATCTGGTGCGACCTCAGGTATTTCTGCATAAGTCCAGCCTCCTTTACCTTCAAATTTTTGAAGCAGATAGTTTTTGTTCACCAGTGATTCTCTGTTGGAAATTTTACCCATTTATATTTTATTGAGTGCTTATATCATCTCAAGTTAATTCCTTTTTATCAATTATCTTTGCCGCATGCGTCATAAACTTACAAAACAAGAGCAGGCATTTGTGCAAAAAGTACGACAAACAGCGGGTAAGGCCATTAACCAATACCAAATGATAGGAGCTGATGATACTGTTATAGTGGCCGTTTCGGGTGGAAAAGACAGCCTTGCCTTGTTAGAAATTTTATCATCGCGAAGAAAGGGCATGCCTGTTCATTACAACATTCATGCAGCACATATCATCACAGAGGACGTCCCCTATCAGATTGACACTGAATGGCTGGAAGCATTTTGTAACAAGCTCGATGTAACATTACACCTTGTAAAAACGCGAGCCAACCTTGAAACTGCCGGTAAGAAAAAACCTTGTTTTGCCTGCTCACGCAATCGTCGAAAAGAGCTATTTAAACTCACTCATTCACTGGGCATTAAAAAACTGGCCTTTGGCCATCACCTTGATGACGCAGTTGAAACCTTAGTTATGAATATGGCGCAACATGCCAACATTTCATCCATTCCTGCTCAATTAAGCATGTTTGATGATAAACTTGAGGTGATACGCCCTTTAATTTTATTAACAAATGCTGAGATGAAAGAATATGCCAGATTAATGAAGTTTCAGTCGTTAAAGCAAGAATGCCCATATGAAGATCACACCATTAGGCAGAAAGCCCGGGAAATAGTTGAGCAAATGACCAACATTAACCCCAAAGCGCGGATTAATCTGTTTAATTCGATGAAAAAAATTGATTTTGAGTATCTGCCATAAGAACGGCAAATCATTTATCTTTCTGTTATTACCAATCGCTAATATGGTTAAAAAGTACAATTAGCAAAACAGAATTGAATGATAAGCAGCTGGCATAATTTTTGTTAAAATTCGTTTAATTTTAACAAAATCGCCAACTATGAAAAACACAATCCTACCCTTTATTGCACTAATTTTATTGATTACCTCTTGCCAAAAGGATGATATTCAGCCATCCATAATGGGAATTCTGGAAAACCGGGAGGACATCTCTGCATCCGAGAAAGCAAACTCCAAAGATGGCTACAGGATTATCGAATTTTTCATTAAACAACCTGTGGATCATAATAATCCAGAGGGCGAAAAGTTTATTCAATCTGGTACACTTCTTCATCGGGATTATAACCTGCCCATACTATTTATGCCCAATGGATATGGCAACAGTGATATCAGACATTATGATTTAACACAATATTATTTCGAAGATTCAAAGCACCACGGAAAGCCTAATCTATTAACCGTAGACCATCGATACTACGGCAATGGAGGTAAAGATTTCCAGAAACTTGATCCTCAATTTCTGACCATAGAGCAAGCTGCCAGGGACCTTCATCGTATTGTTGAAATCTTTAAGGAAGCATATAAAAGCAGTTGGATAAGCATGGGCTACAGCAAAGGAGGGCGCACCTGTGTTTATCACAAGTATTTTTTCCCGGATGATATTGATGCAACACTTTCGTTTGTAGCACCCATAACCATGACAAATAAGGATACCCGATTTGAAAGCTTTGTTCCCCAAATATCAACACCTGAAGAATATGATAAAATGCTTGCCTTCCAACGTTTATTACTCGAAAAACGGGAAGGACTCGGTCGGTTAATTGAAAAATGGTATGCTGCTCGTGGCCTTACAATGGATAGAGATGTTGATAAAGTCATTGAAGGAATTGCACTTGGCTACCCATTTAGCTATTGGCAATACAGATCATATTGGTGGGGAAGTAAAACCTCTATTCTTAATGCACCAACTTCTGATAATGATGTAACAGAGATATTTGATTTCCTATCCAGAACATACTTTCTTGACAGGTATTCAACAAAAGATGATGTTAAATATGCACCATATTATTATCAATCGAGAACCCAGCTAGGCTATCCACTATATGCTGAATACGACAAATTATCAGATCTTCTCATCTACTACAAGAGTCCATCCGAGAATTCTTATTCCTTCGATGCTCAAGCTGTTCAAGATATAATAAGCTGGCTTGATACTGATGGCAATAACATAATTCATATATATGGATCAAAGGATCCATGGACAGCAGCCATGTATAATCGCACTCCAAATGTAGACGCCATAACAATAATAGAAAATGGTGCGGATCACCTGATCGACCTGAATTCACTTACAGAAAGGAAAGTCATTACTAATAAATTAGAAATGTGGACAGGTTTTACCATTCAATCAGAAGAGTCTATGCTTAAATCAACAGAAATTAAGAGGCACATTGATGAAAGTGAGCGACCAGTTATCCATTGATCAAATAAGCTATAAATCTTTCCATTTTTCTTAACTCACCCAGGTAGATATGGAAATAAGACGACCAGCAATTGTTAGTTCGATATACAGGCATATCTACCTTAATTCCACGTGCACTTTTTGCCGTTGCTTCGGCTTTGTTAGTGCTGTCTTTAGTTATTAACGAATAATGAAATTCATGACCTTTAAATAGTTCATTATCTATTTCAACAGACCGATACCCTAACTTTAATTTCATGTTCATTAACGAAGTTTCATAAGCAAAAACTCCCAGCATTTGGTGTGTTGATCCATCCTTCAGTTCAACCGACTGCCCCAGGTACATCATACCTCCGCATTCGGCCACCAACTTACCACCGTTCGATTCAAATTGCCTGATTGCATTAAGCATCTCCTTATTTGCAGCTAATTGTTCAGCATACAGTTCAGGGTATCCGCCAGGAAACCATATCAGATCACAATCCGGTATCTTACTATCATGCAGTGGGCTAAAATACATCACCTCTCCTAATTGTTCTAATACATCTATGTTGGCAGGATACATAAAATTAAAGGCTTCATCCTGCGCTATGGCCAATCGCAACAAACCTGGTTTTTTCACTTTTTCTTTGACAGGCGGGCCAATAATCTCTGTTGATGAAATAGTAAGAAGACTATTTAAATCAACATATTTTTTTATCAATTCTGCAGAAGCATCGACTGCCATCAGCAAATTCGAATTATCTGTAAGTGATAAACCAAGGTGACGCGACTCAAGGGTTAAACGTTCATCCTTTGGCACATATCCCAAAGATACAACACCAGCATCTTCGGCTGCTTCTTTTAAAAACTGATAATGTGATTCGCCTGAAACTCTGTTGAATATTACCCCTTTCACTTTAACATTCGGATTAAAATTTTTAAACCCAAATAATAACGGAGCCACCGAATAAGCGGTAGCAGCAGCGTTTACAATCAGCACAACTGGAAGATCCAACACCTGGGCAATTTCAGCAGAACTGCCTTTATCACGACTTGCACCGTCAAACAAACCCATCACACCTTCAACAAGCCCAACATCGGCATTATGCATTTGTCTTTTATAAATATCGTTAACATGTGTTTCACCCGACATCCATAAATCCAGATTATATGAAGGACATCCGGCAATTTGAGCATGATGAATTGGATCAATATAATCGGGACCACATTTAAACGGCTGAATCTTCAATCCCTGATCCCGTAATGCTTTTATTAAGCCAAGGGTTATTATTGTTTTACCGGAATTACTTGATGGAGCGGCAATTAAAAAACTATTCTTCATGGTTTGTTGATAAGGATAACACAAGGTTGAGCAGCAAATATAATAAAAGAGCAATGATTCATACAGAAGCCGGGAATGGCAATCAATATCAGACGAGCATCTTCTTATGCACTATTAATATTTGCCGCGGTTCAACGCCTTTGTGTTTTTGCAGTAACAATTTCATTTAAGCCTAATTTGTCTTTTTTAATACCTGCATAATGCTGTAAACCAAAAAATAGCAGTACCTTTGCGGCTCATTTGGATTTTAGCTATGCAAGAGATTAGAAACGTAGCCATCATCGCACACGTTGACCACGGTAAAACGACGCTGGTTGACAAGATGTTAATGGCCGGAAAGCTTTTTAAAGAACACCAGGAAGTTGGTGAACTCATTATGGACAACAACGACCTTGAACGTGAGCGTGGTATCACAATCTTGTCGAAAAATGTGTCCGTAATGTGGAAAGGGGTAAAAATTAACATTATCGACACACCGGGTCACTCCGACTTTGGTGGAGAAGTTGAACGTGTATTAAACATGGCTGATGGTGTTTTGCTATTGGTGGATGCTTTTGAAGGACCTATGCCACAAACTCGATTTGTGCTTCAAAAAGCAATCTCACTTGGCTTAAAACCAATTGTGGTCATCAACAAGGTTGACAAACCGAACTGTCGTCCTGAAGAAGTGCATGAAGATGTATTTGACCTGATGTTCTCCTTAGATGCTACCGAAGACCAGTTGGATTTCCCATCGGTTTATGGCTCGGCCAAGGAAAACTGGATGAGCACTGACTGGAAAAAGAAAACAGATAATATAGAGGCCGTTTTTGATGCAATTTTAGAGCATATACCTGCTCCTGAATACAACAAGGGAACCCCTCAATTACAAATTACTTCACTTGATCACAGTAAATACCTTGGTCGAATTGCAATTGGACGCCTGCATCGTGGTGATTTGGAAATTAATCAGGATGTAAGCCTGGTAAAACGAGACGGCAGTATTACACGTACCCGCATTAAAGAATTAAATGTCTTTGATGGTTTAGGACGAACTAAAGTTGACAAGGTATCATGCGGTGAAATTTGTGCTTTGGTGGGTGTTGAAGGTTTTGATATTGGTGACACAATCGCCGATTTTGAAAACCCTGAGCCTCTGGAACCAATTGCCATTGATGAGCCTACCATGAGTATGCTATTTACCATCAACAACTCTCCATTTTTTGGTAAAGAAGGTAAATTCGTTACCTCGCGACATATTAAAGAGCGTTTAGACAAAGAGCTGGAGAAAAACCTTGCATTGCGTGTTGAAGAAACTGATTCAGCTGACTCATGGAATGTATACGGACGAGGTGTTCTTCACTTATCGGTACTAATTGAAACGATGCGTCGTGAAGGTTATGAGTTACAGGTTGGTCAGCCACGAGTAATCATCAAAGAAGAGATGGGTGAGAAACTTGAGCCGGTTGAAGATCTGACCATCGACCTGCCGGAAGAACACTCAGGAAAAGCCATTGAGATGGTAACTCAGCGAAAAGGTGAATTAACTTCGATGGAGAAGAAAGGTGAACGCGTTCATTTAGAATTCAACATTCCATCGCGTGGTATTATTGGTTTGCGTAGTAATTTACTGACTGCAACGCAGGGAGAAGCTATTATGGCACACCGCTTTATTGAATTCCAGCCATGGAAGGGACAAATAGACAAACGTGTCAATGGCTCTTTGATCGTATTGGAATCTGGTACCGCCATTGCATACGCTTTAGATAAATTGCAAGATCGCGGTAAGTTTTTTGTTTCTCCTCAGGAAGATGTTTACATGGGTCAGGTTGTTGGTGAAAATAACCGCGAAGGTGACTTAACACTGAACATTACAAAGACTAAGAAGTTAACTAACATGAGATCGGCCGGTGCCGATGATAAAGTTAAATTAGCACCTCCAATCGTGTTTAGTTTAGAAGAAGCATTGGAATATATTCAGGGAGATGAGTATGTTGAAGTAACGCCAAGTGCAATTCGTCTTAGAAAAATATTACTTTTGGAACACGAACGCAAACGTGCTTCAAAGCAGGATTAAGATATAACCGGTAATTTTTGAATTATCGGGTTAGCAACCCTTGGGAGATGATTGGAAACGATCATCTCCTTTTTTTTATACCTCTCCACTCCTATAGCTTCCTACCAAACCAGCGGGCAACAAGCACCACACCATTAGTGCCGAACCAAATAAACCCATATTAAGATCTATCTATTAGGCAATTACAACAATTATCTTAAGTTTAAATACAACCATCTATTTTGCCTTTTATCTTTTAATTTCTTCGCTTCCTACATTCGTTCCTAAGAGGACCAAGGTATCAAAGTGAATACTGAATAACCGGCTGTTAAGTCCCTCTGTAGCGTATATTATATGTTTTTGGTTCGTATAAAGCCTAACATATATCCAACTCCTATCCCATAGTATGTAAACTCCTTGTTCCAAACCAATTGCGGCGAAGCGGAAAGGCCAAAATACCGTGTAAAGGCAAACTCAACTTTTGGACTGAATATTAATCCTATCATTCTGCTCTTTTCATAGTCAAAGTCATAGTTCCTGCCGATCTGCATACCGCCATTATCTTCAAATTTAGTCCAATTCACAGGCATTTGCAGCTTTGTCATCATCAATCCCGCCTGCATGTTCAATCGAATTGTTTTATGCTGGTTCAAATTAATAAAACGCCCTCCCAAAAACTGAATGCTTTCCATTTCATTATGCGATCCATCCACTCCCAAAAGAGCGATTGTTGCCAAACCTCCAGAGTAATCAGATGGTTTCGTTTCAGGATTACTTAGCGTTGAGGAGTATTCGAAGTTGAGTGAATATTTATCTTTAAACAGATATGTTATTCCAACATCTGCATAAAAATAATTCCCGGCGTTCATATCTGCCTAAATATATATTAAATTAGCAGTGCCCAGCTGACCAAATATAAATTGGCCGTAAAGCAAAAATAAGATCTTAAGGATATATTTCATGACAGTGAATATTTAATGCTTAGTATTTTAAACAATAGATCGTTAGACTATTAGACAATAGACACCGGAGCTATGAAGAATTAAGTATTCTTAATGGCTTCAGAACTGATTTAAAAGTTACTTAAAACAGTTTTTTAAAGTAAACAAGTTAGATATTCCAAGTGTCTATTTATCTGTTTATTACGAAACATTAACGAACTATTAATATATATTGCTTTATGTATTCATCTACTCCTTCCATCCCCA
>JAKSBD010000593.1 GCA_022361295.1 Bacteroidales bacterium | reverse complement strand
GTGAAGAGGTTGCCTCATCCAGTATTAACACTTCAGGATTTCGATACAAAGCACGAGCAATGGCCAGACGCTGTTTTTGCCCACCGCTTAAGTTAGCTCCGTTCTCTCCCAGGTAAGTATCAAAACCATTGGGCAGACTCTCAATAAAAGTGAGTATGCCCAGTTGTGTGCAAATACCCAGTATTCGTTCCATATTGGGATTAAACTCACCTACTGCAATATTCTCAACCACATTACCTGCAAACAAATCCAGTTTCTGAGGCACACTGCTCACCATTTGGCGCAGACTCTCGTTATCGAAATAGTTGATGTTGTGCTCACCTATGCAGATACTGCCTTTATTGAGTGGGTATAACTTTTGAATTAGAGCCGCCAGAGTCGTTTTGCCTGAACCACTTTCGCCAATAATGGCAGTGAGTAGTCCTTTGTTGATCGTCAAATTAAAGTCGTCAAAAACATCCACTCGCGTACCATAACTAAATGACACATTTTCAAAACGAATATCCCCTGACAAAGCCTTGTTAAAGTCAATTTTATTTTCGTCCGACTCGCATTCCAAATCCATGATTTCGAACAAGCGATCGGCAGCAATCAGGGCATTTTGAACAGTTTTATTCATGCCAATCAAACCGGCTGCCGGGGAGGTAAAGTAGCCGATAATGGCATAAAACGAAAGCAATTCACCAGGGGTGATACTTTGATCAATTACAAAATAAGATCCTACCCACAGGAGAACGATTGTAAATACACGGCTTAAAAATTCGGATGAATTACCTGCAAAGATGGAATTTATACCAGACCTGTAAACCGTTTTCAAAAGAGTAATAAAACGCGTTTCGGTTTTTATATTGGTGAAATCTTCCAGTCCAAACTGCTTGATGGTACGTACTGCGTTAAGCGATTCCACCAATTGGCTTTCCAGATCGGCTGCATGTTCCATTACCTTACGTTCCTGTTTTTTATTCAATTTATTAGCAATGAAATAAGTAAGGGCATACAGTGGAATAACAATAGCCATAATCAGAGCCAGCTTCCAGCTATAGATAAACATTAAGGTAAAGGAAAACAGGATAATAAAAATATTAACGACCAAACTCACTGCCGTGTCGTTAATAAACGCACGAATCTTTACTGCATCGTTAATACGTGAGATGATCTCACCCACCCGCATGGTGTCAAAAAAGCGCTGAGGCAAACGTAGTAAGTGTTTGTAGTAGCCCAAGATTAATTGCGCATCTATAAGCTGTCCTGTTCGAAGCATTAACAGGGTTTTTGCAGCACCAATAAATATCTGAAACACTAGAATAGCAACCATACCAATGCTTAATAAGTTCAGTAGATTGGTGTTGCCGTCTACAAGGACAAAATCTGTTATTTTTTGAATGTAAATAGAGGTCGACAAGCCTAGTACGGTATAAAATATAGCTCCGACCAATGCCTGCACAATCATGCTTTTGTGGGGTTTAAGCAGAAATATAAAGCGACTAAAGTTGGAGACGTTCTCATTACGCACAATAAAATCATCGTTAGGAGCCAGCAGTACCAGTACACCTGTCCATTTTTTCTCAAATTCTGAGATCGTTTCTTTATGTACCTTCCCATCACCAGGGTCCATATATTCTATCTCTTTGGCTTTTACTTTATATATGACCACATAATGTTGAAGTACCTCTTTAACAATCACATGTGCAATAACCGGTAAAGGTATTTTAGGTAATGCATCAATGCCTCCTTTAACCCCCTTGGCAGTGAAACCCATTTTTTCTGCGGCTTTAATTAGTCCCACAACATTGGTTCCTTTTTTGTCTGTTCCGGCCATCTGCCTGATTTTAGAAACGGGTAATTTAAGTTTATAATGAGCCGCTATAGAAGCCAGACAAGCTGCTCCACAATCGGTTATGTCGCGTTGTTTTATTTTAACCATTCTTCACTAGTTTTGGATTCAACCAGTCATCTACCTTGTCAAATAGTAACTGATATAAGGTTCTATTGGTAAGTTCAAAACGAGCAGTAAGTGTCATCCCTTTTTTAATGAATCCTTTATGTCCGGATGTTAACTGCAGGTAGGTGGTTGGTAGTGTACACCAGACTTTAAATACTGGTTGATTATTGTGAACTACAATATCTTCAGCAATAGATATAACCTGAGCTTCTACCATGCCCCATTGATTGTAATTAAAAGCATCCAGCTGTAAACGAACAGTCTGTTGTTCTTTTATAAATCCAATGTCTTTGGGTTGAATATAGCATTCGACTATTAACTCCTTTTCAGGTGATATTTGCGACAAAACCTGTCCTGTAGTAATAAAACTACCAGTGTGTACTCCGGCAACTTCAGTCAGAGACCCGGAGACCGGAGCCTGTAGTACATATTGAGTTTTTTCTTTTTGTAAGCGTAAACTATTTGATAATAGTTCTATATTGGTTTGTTTCAGCTCTACTAATTCCTGTTGCCATCTGTTAATTGACTGTTTCTTAAAAACATTCAGTCGTGATAAGGCTGCTTCGTATTTATTCTTTTTTTGAAGGTATTCTAACTCCGGAGTTACTTTGTCATCATACAAAAGCTGTGCTAGCTGATATTCTTTTCCAAGAATATTAATATCAATATTATACTCTTCTATCTTAGCTAGATACTGAATGCTTTCGTGCATATACTTTCTGGAAATCAGTTTTGTATTGCCACCTAAGAGTTGTTGCAGATCACTGATGAAAACCTTATTCTCTTCTATACGGTTACTTATAAACTTGATTTGTTCGTCTAATGGATCGGTTCGCAACATTACCAGTGTATCACCCTTAGTTACTTTCATCCCTTCATATAAATTCAAATAGGCAATTTGTCCTCCCAGGGAACTTTGTATTTGGTGATTTTCATATGGTGTTTTAACGATGCCTCTACTTTGAGTTGAAATCTGAACTGATATCAAAGGTAAGCTACCGATGGCTACAAACAGAAGTGAGATTATCAAGATGTAAGTCCAACAAAAGGGACGGTTATGTCGATAAAAATGAGATTCAACAGAATGCCTGGCAATCTCAGGTGGAAAGATTTGCTTCATTGGGTTAAGATATTAAAGGGCCTTAAACATTATTACTCATAAATCTAATTAACAAGCCATTACCAACAATCACTTTAACACAACTATCGTCATGAGCGGTCGATATTTCGTGTTAAGCGGTACTTTATGGGGTAATTTGAAGTAGTGGCGCCTACTTTATTCCACTTCATTATTCAAATCTTCAAGGTACTTGTTAAAAGCCTTAACCAACAACGTCCTTTTGCGGCGAGAGACATCAAATGTTTCATCGTTATTGAGCGTAACTTTTTTATTATTCTTATGAATTGAGGCAACACACTTAGTGTTAATAATGACATGACGATTAATCCTGATAAAACAGTCGGGCAACTGATTTTCAAGCTTTATTAATGAGGAACAATAAAGTGTCTTACTTCCATCCGTCTTGTATAAAGTATTCTGTCCGTCTTTGTATACAATGCATACTATTTCGGCAATAATAATCTTACGGATGGATGATTTAATTTTAACTAACAGGTATTCCATACATGTAACTTTTTATTGTTACAAAGATAAAGAGCCTGAAAATCATTAATATGGGGAAATCAACTACCTTTTATACGCATTTTACGTATTTTTCAAAAAAAAGTAGAAAATAAGTATTTGGAAAGGAGAATCGAGTGATCGCAGATGGTGGAAGATCGAGGGCAGGAGAAGGAAAAAAGCCATCAGCCAATTAGCATTGGCCAACAGCTCAGTATTATTTAGTATTGATGATTG
The DNA here is from genome assembly GCA_022361295.1 of Bacteroidales bacterium. Taxonomy (GTDB): domain Bacteria; phylum Bacteroidota; class Bacteroidia; order Bacteroidales; family Marinilabiliaceae; genus Carboxylicivirga. The sequence continues at coordinate 74 of JAKSBD010000593.1, read as the reverse complement.
GCAATGGCATCACTCAATACCTCCAGAAACTTCTTAATAGGCTTACTGGCCATCATTTTAATCATCGGATTCAT
>JAKSBD010000533.1 GCA_022361295.1 Bacteroidales bacterium | reverse complement strand
TTTATTATTAAACATATACATGTACGGTACATCTGTAATCATAAATTCGAAATACTCCAAAACAGAAAACTCAGCTAATACTCTATCCTGCGTTGTTCCGTTTTCTGTTTCAAACAAAGCGCTCAATTGAACTTTTTTGTCAATAAAAACACCCTTTTCAATAAGGAATGTCATATCAACAGCATATTGCAATTCATCTTCTACGAATGAGTAATCAGACGCTCCATATTCCCCTGCTACGGTTTTATCTACAGGTTCACCACTCGCTTCGTCAACAATAGCGCTGTACAATGTAATTTTCTGCACTTCATTACCATTGTGAACTTTAAAACGAACGTTCATACCTACTTCCTCACCCTCGGTATAGGTAATAGCGAGGCTTTCGCCATCTAAATCAGTAACCGGCATCCAGCTAATTGGATAGTAACGATTGATTGTATCATCATCGTCACATGCCTGAAACAGTCCCAATGACATGATTGCCACCAGGGTTAATAACCAAACATTCTTTTTCATAGATACTTACTTTTAATTGATTAATTGGATAAATATTTAACTCACTATTTTTTTAGAAAAACTTATCTTCTCTGTTATTATCCGGCAGATGATTAATTGTGAACCAGATGAATAAGGTATTTGCAGCTCTCCATACCCATTTGAATCCAGCTTATTAAGCTCTTCCAATTTTCGTCCTGAAGCATCGTACAATTCTATACTTATAATTTGTCCGAGCGAATGGCTGGTGGGCATCTTCACTTTTATAATTTCATGGTGCGGATCGTTATAAACCACCACTTTGGCAGTGTCTTCAGCCAGCTCATCATCAATACCAGTGCGTTGATTATAATTTAGCTTATTAGGGTTATAGACGTAATCGAAGTTTTGCGACATTCCACATGGATCGAACATATCCCTTTTGGTTCCCAATTCGAAATGCAAATGACGTACTTCACTGCGCCCTGAGTTACCCATTTCGCCAACTATCTGTTCGGCATATAGTTGATCTCCGACTTTAACTACGATGGAATTCTTTTTTAAGTGAGCATAGCGTGTTAATACAGAACCATGCTTAACCACCACATGATTCCCCCAACCGGCGCCACACTCACGGTTATAGTTATTATGCTTAAACTGGCTGCTTTCAGGACACCCTTCGCGCACATAAACCACTTCACCCACTGCTACAGTATGTATGTAAACACGCTCTTTGGTGGTATCGTCATGTACATAATCCACCCCCTCATGAGAGGCTTTATTACCGGGTGTACCACTAAATGACACTAATCTTGTGTAGTTGGCAGGGAAAAACCAATCAATATCCTTTACATCGGCAGGTAATTCGCTACCTGTCATTTGTGCCGGCCCTGGATCTTCAACAGATGAAACCACCTTATCGCATTGCCCGAATAACGGCAAGGTCATAAAACTGATTAGTATTAAGCTTATTATTTGTTTCATAATTACTTTGCTAAGGGTTTAGTTGCTTTATCAACCAGGTAAACAATAGATTGATAGCTTATACCACTGTGCAATGACAATCCTATTTCGCAGGTCCGGCTGGTACTGTATCCTGCCACCGCCTGTTCCGGCACTTCATCTTTTAAATACCTCAAAGCACTTTTATTTAATTCGGGCAGGTTAAAGCCCTTATCACCGGCCCATCCACAACAGCCTGTTTTTTCAGGTTTGATGACTTCAGAAGCACACAACTGAGCCAATTCAACCAGCTTGTTATCCAGTCCCATTTTTGTAGAGCTACAGGTAGAATGTACCATCACCGTTTCATTCTGTACATTAAACTGCAGATGGTCTTTTAGATAACGCAAGGTAAAATCAACAGGCTCCATCAGGTTCAGGCGCTTATCCATCAGTTCTTTCATGCGCAATAAGCAGGGACTCATGTCACATAAAACAGGATAACGTCCATTATCGGTTGCTTTCAGCAGAGCTGTTTCGAGCTCTTCAAGCTTGTCCATTCCCTGACCTTTAAAACCTTTGCTGTCGAATGACATTCCACAACAAAGGTTCGTCAGGTTCTCAGGATAAATTATCTCATAACCAGCCTTATTAACCAGTTTCCTGGTAACAGCCGTTAATGCTTCTTTGGATCTTGTTTCGGCATCATTGCCCATCATGCGATTGATACACGCCGGGAAATACACCACTTTTCTGTCGGAGCTAATTGCCGAAGTCGTATCAACCTTTTTCGCCCCCAAAGGCATGTGCGTGTTCCATAATGGTATACTTCTGCCAGACGCCTTATGAACGAATGCCCCACCTTTTTCCATTACCTTCTCAGGCAATACCTTTTGAAGCCCACCCACAATATTTAAAGCACCACGGGCGACACTATTAAAAGCCGCATAATTATTGGCGATAAAGCCTGCGGTTGCTGTGGCAATACTCCCCTTTTTCTCGAATCGTAATTCTTTAATTAATTTGCCGGTATTGATACCAACCGGACAATTTAAAGCACACAACCCATCTGTCGCACAGCTCTCATCTCCCTTATAAGCAAATGCTTTTACCAGCTTTCGGTACTCTTTATCAGACTCCACTTCACCCGATTCCAATGCACGAAAGACAGTAATGCGTTGCCTTGGCGTTAAGCTTAAATCGCGCGATGGACAATTGCTTTCACAGAAACCGCATTCTATACAGCTATCAACAATGGGATGAGCCTCAGGAAGTGGTTTTATATTTTTTGTATAAACCTCAGCATCGTCATTGAGCAGCACACCAGGGTTTAAAATACCAGTTGGATCAACCCCCTTTTTCAGTTGTTTCATCAACTTGTACACGTCACTACCCCATTCATACTCCACAAAAGGTGCCATGTTGCGCCCTGTACCATGCTCTGCCTTTAAGCTGCCTTTGAAGCGATCAACAACCAGTTGGGCCAAACTGTGCATAAAGGCTTTGTAGTTGTCCATTTGCCACGACAACTTAAAATCGGGCATTATCAGAAAGTGAATATTACCATCCAATAAGTGCCCCCATGTTACAGAACCATTATAGTGGTGTTTATCCAGTAAAATCTGCAATTCAGGCAAGGCTTCATCCAAAACTTCACCCGGAAATGCCACATCTTCAATGATACATGTAGTTCCTGCTGGTCGTGTGGCAGCTGCTGATGTAAACAATCCTTTTCGAACTTTCCAGTATGTGTTGTAATCCTTTTCATTATCAGTAAAAGCAATAGGAAATAAGGTTTCAACTTCACTTAATTGCTCAACAATTTCCTGTTGTTGCTCAAATAGCTCTTCAGCCGTATGTGCAGCTGTTTCAACAAGTAATGCAGCAGTTCCTTCAGGTAATTCTTTTAAAAATGCAGGTAAACCTTCAACATCCTCAACTGCCTTTAGTGCATTTCTGTCCATTAATTCGGCTGCACTCACCTTGCACGCACGCAATGGCATTATGCATCTGGCTGCATCTTTGATAGAAGGTAAAAATATTAATGCACAGGTTCTGTTAGCTGGATCCTCGATGGTATTCATCGTTACCTCCGATATAAATCCCAGGGTTCCTTCCGATCCTACCATCAGGTGCATTAAAATATCTATTGGGTCTTCAAAATCCATGAATGAATTCATCCCATACCCGGTTGTATTCTTTAACTGATATTTTGAACTTATTTTATCGGATACACTCTTTGTTGTCAGAATTTGATTTCGAATAGAACTTAATTCCTCCAACAGAGTTTTATGACTCTGTTCAAATGCCTTGCGACTTTCAACATCATTTGTCACTAGCAATGTACCATCACTCATAACAAGGCGCATGGCCTCAATTGTATTGTAACTGTTGGTGACAATTCCATAGCTGGCTCCGCTGGCATTATTGGCAACAATACCACCAATTTTGGCTGCATTAACAGATGCCGGACTGGGACCAATCTTATAACCATACCTGGCTAGTTGCTGATTAGCGTATCCGCCGCGAACGCCAGGCTGCAATTTAATTTTGCGGCCCTCATCAAGTATTTCGTACTGATTGAATTCAGGCCCAATCTCAATTAAGACAGAATCGGAAATGGTCTGACCTGATAAACTCGTTCCACCAGCCTTAAAAGTAACAGCAACAGATAATTGATAAGCGAGGGAGACGACCTTTTGCAGTTCCTGCTCATTATTAACCTGCACAACCAACTGTGGTATCAGACGATAAAACCCGGCATCCGTTCCCTTGGCAAACCGATCTATGTAATCGCCATACACCTGCTGCCCGGGCAAAAACGCCTTCACCCCTTTTTTAAAATCAGATATGTTGTTTTTTCCTGCCATCAATCAACGATCCACTACAATTTCACCACTCCTATACCCGGATGCTCATTCAGTGTCACTTTTCCATCAACCACCTTCACACCCTCAAACACATCATTCGAAATCAACAAATTACCATCCAGATCAGCCCAATCAACCAATGGTGATATTTGCGAAGCCGCTGAAATGGCACATGATGTGGCAGTCATACAACCAATCATCACTTTCATGTCCATTGCACGCGCCAGAGTAATCATTTTTCTGGCCGCATGCAGACCACCGCATTTCATCAGCTTAATATTGATACCAGAGTACACACCTTTTAAAGGCAGTACATCACCTACCGTTTGTAAAGCCTCATCTGCGATTGTTGGCAAAGGACTATTCTCTGTTAACCAGGCCATATCATCCATTGCTTCTTTTGCCTTTGACATAGGTTGCTCAACAAAAACAACCCCTTGTTCTTTAAGCCAATGGGTTAGATCAAGCGCTTCATGCTTATCTTTCCAGCCCTGGTTAACATCAACACACAATGGTTTATCAGTTACTGAGCGTATGGTTGATATCATTTCTTTATCATTCCCCCTGCCCAGTTTCACTTTCAGTATATTATAAGGCGAAGCTTCTTTTACTTTCTGACGCACCACATCAGGCTCATCAATTCCAATGGTAAAACTTGTATTGGGTGTTTTTGAAGCATCTAAACCCCACATTTTATGTAGCGGCTGACCAACCAGCTTACCCAATAAATCGTGCAATGCTATATCAACAGAAGCCTTGGCTGCATAATTACCAGGCATAACACTATCAACATAAACCAAGATATCTTCCAATAGAAACGGACTGGCAAATTGTTCGAGACGAACCATCGACAGAAATTTGGCAGCTGTTTCATGCGATTCACCCAGATAAGGAGGCATAGCAGCTTCACCATATCCAATTACGC
>JAKSBD010000623.1 GCA_022361295.1 Bacteroidales bacterium | reverse complement strand
AGCGGTATCCGCAAGACCTTTACGAGCACCGTGAGTAGAAATAAAGTACTCAAGTACTGACAGTCCTTCTTTAAAGTTCGAAAGAATTGGGTTTTCAATAATCTGACCACCCTCTGCTCCTGCTTTTTGTGGCTTGGCCATCAGACCCCTCATACCAGACAACTGACGAATCTGTTCTTTAGAACCCCTTGCACCAGAATCAAGCATCATGTAAACTGAGTTAAACCCTTGATTATCGGTACTAATCTGAGTCATCAAAGTCTGAGTCAGTCGAGCATTAACATGCGTCCAGATATCGATAATCTGGTTGTAACGCTCGTTGTTGGTAATGAAACCCATGTTATAGTTATTCATTACTTCCTCAGCTTCATCGTATCCTTCCTGAACAAGCGTTTCTTTCTCTTTGGGTATAATAACGTCACCCAGGTTGAAAGACAGACCACCTTCGAATGCCATACGGTATCCAAGGTTCTTGATATCATCAAGGAAGGCAGCTGTACGTGGCGTACCACACACTTTGTGCACGTCACCAATAATATCTCGTAAGGCCTTCTTAGTAAGTACTGTGTTAATAAATCCAGCCTCGTTTGGAACAAACTCGTTGAAAAGAATACGACCAACAGTCGTTTCAATAACTTTTGTTATTATTTCACCATTCTCATCAGTATCTAAAGTTTTAACTTTGACGATAGCATGCAAATCTACACGCTTTTCGTTGAAAGCTATCTTCGTTTCTTCAGGAGAATAGAACATCAAACCTTCACCTTTAGCACCTTCACGTGCCTTAGTCATATAGTACAGTCCCAAAACCATATCCTGTGATGGTACAGTAATAGGAGCACCGTTGGCAGGGTTTAATATGTTTTGTGAAGCCAACATAAGCATCTGGGCTTCCAAAATAGCTGCATTACCAAGTGGTAAATGAACGGCCATCTGGTCACCATCAAAGTCGGCGTTAAATGCCGCACATGCCAGTGGGTGTAACTGAATCGCCTTACCCTCAATTAATTTTGGCTGGAATGCCTGGATACCTAGACGGTGAAGCGTTGGGGCACGGTTTAACAGAACCGGATGACCTTTCAACACGTTTTCCAGAATATCCCAAACAACAGGGTCTTTACGATCTACTATTTTCTTTGCAGATTTAACCGTTTTAACTACTCCACGCTCAATCAGCTTACGGATAACAAACGGCTTATATAACTCGGCTGCCATATCTTTTGGCAAACCACACTCATGCATATTTAATTCAGGACCTACAACAATTACCGAACGAGCTGAATAATCAACACGTTTACCCAGCAGGTTCTGACGGAAACGTCCTTGTTTACCTTTTAAGCTATCACTTAATGATTTTAACGGACGATTTGAATCTGTTTTAACAGCGTTTGATTTACGAGAGTTATCAAACAAAGAATCAACAGATTCCTGTAACATACGTTTTTCGTTACGCAAGATTACCTCAGGTGCCTTAATCTCAATTAATCGCTTCAAACGGTTATTACGGATAATAACACGACGATATAAATCATTAAGATCTGATGTAGCAAAACGACCACCATCCAATGGTACAAGCGGACGTAATTCCGGTGGAATTACCGGCACTACCTTCACTACCATCCACTCCGGGCGATTAATCCCTTGTGAATCACGGAATGACTCAACAACGTTCAAACGCTTCAATGCTTCATTCTTACGCTGTTGTGATGTTTCAGTATTTGCTTTGTGACGAAGATCGTATGATAATGAGTCAAGATCGATGCGGCTCAATAACATGTGCAGAGCTTCAGCACCCATCTTAGCGATGAACTTATTTGGATCATCATCATCCAGGTGTTGGTTTTCCTTCGGAAGTGTTTCAAGTATATCAAGATACTCTTCCTCAGTCAGGAAATCCATCTTATTGATTCCGTCCTCAGCTTTAATACCAGGATTAATTACAACATAACGTTCGTAATAAATGATGGTATCCAATTTTTTGGTTGGTAAACCAAGTAAGTAACCAATTTTGTTAGGTAATGATTTAAAGTACCAGATATGCGCAACAGGCACCACCAATGAGATGTGTCCCATACGCTCACGACGTACTTTCTTTTCAGTTACCTCTACCCCGCATCGATCACAAACGATACCACGGTAACGAATTCGTTTATATTTACCACAGTGACATTCGTAATCCTTCACAGGACCGAAAATTCTTTCACAGAATAATCCATCGCGTTCAGGTTTGTATGTACGGTAGTTTATTGTTTCTGGCTTCAACACCTCACCACTTGACATCTCCAGAATTTCTTCAGGAGAAGCTAAACCAATAGTGATTTTATTGAAGTTACTCTTTTGTTTCTGATCTCTTCTAAATGCCATATAGCGTAGAGTATTATTGTAAATTATATAATATGGATAAAGCGAACGATGACTGGCACCGTCCACTTCGATCAGACTATTATTCTAGGTTCACACTTAGTCCAAGACCTCTCATCTCATGAAGCAATACGTTCAATGATTCCGGAATACCTGGTTGTGGCAAACCATCACCTTTAACAATTGATTCATAAGCTT
>JAKSBD010000530.1 GCA_022361295.1 Bacteroidales bacterium | reverse complement strand
CATTTGGACCTATACGCACTTCTCCTATGACAGAAATTTTGAACACCACGATGAGGTATATTTAGTTGAGTGGGTGGATAATGAATCACAGGAATCTGATTTGGTGGTTCCTTTTCAATTAGCGGGTTATATCCGTGATAAATATCCTGAAGTGGAGTCGGTTGTTACTTATCAATACTGGCCCGACAAAACAAAAATAAAAGCCGGTGATAATATCTTGTTTGAAGAGATCAATACATCAGAGAGAGGAATTCTGGATATACTGGATTTTAACTTCATCGCCTCTAAATCAAATCTTTTTGAGAGTAGTGATGAAGTGATATTAAGCGAGTCGGTGGCCAATAAACTATTTGGAACCATTGATTGTGTTGGTAACACCATTGTGGTGGCTGATTCGGTGAATGCCGTTGTTGGTGCCGTTTTTAAAGACTTCCCTTCTAACTCAAGCTTTAAGCCAACTTCACTTTGTTTATTTGAACTTCACGAAGAACTATTTAAACCGTGTAACAGATGGGACAATTTCTGTTACTATTCCTTAGCCAGGATAAAGTCTACCACTTCAATTGATGCTCTTGAAGAAAAACTTAATATCGCGTTCGAAGAAGATCATCAGTTTGATTTGACCATGTCTTTTTATCCGCTTAACAAATTGCATTTAAATCATCTCGGAGAGGCTTCTCTGCAAGGACACGTATTGTTAGTGTTTTTAAGTGGGATGCTGGTTTTAATAGTGTCGTGTTTAAATTTTGTTAATTTGTTGGTTGCCAGTCTTGGCCGACGTCAAAAACAAATGGCTGTAAAGGGATTTCTGGGAGCCACACGTTTTAATTACATCATTGATTGCTGGTTGGAGATTGGCGTATATGCCTTTGTGGCTATGTGTTTGTCCGTTTTAATCAGCATACAGGTTTTACCCATTATCACCAGGTCCTTTCAATTAAATCCATTGGAGCTATTTGGAGCAGGATGGTTTGTGATCATGCACATTGTCATAGCTTTTACTATTGCAATTGTCGTTTCGATTTACCCCAGTTTCTACTATGGCGTTAAAGCAAACCATAAATTGGTGAGTAATGTAAGTATGAAATCAAGCCGCCCAACAATAGGTAAAGCCTTCGTTGTTTTTCAGTTTGGTATTGCCATCATCATTTGTATTGCAGCCTTTGTTATGCAACGACAGTTAAAATATACAGCTAACGGCGATAAAGGGTATAATCCTGAAGGTGTGATTGTTGCCGAATGCTGGGATTATCCCATTCAGGAAAATAAAGCTGCTATTACCGAATATCTGTCTTCAAATCCACATATTCAGATGTTTAGTTTTACCAACGGCAGTTTTGATGGCCTGGGTAGCCGGACTACCGGATTTAACAGGGTAGATGCACCAGAAGACCAAAAGGAAGTGTACAAGGTGATGTATAAAGGCGATGAAAAGATGTTTGAGACTATGGGCGTTAAACTGTTAGCCGGTCGATCATTCATGCCCGATAAGTTTAATGAGTCAAACAGCGTCATTATTAATGAGACCTTTGCCAGGCAGTTAGGGGGCATTGATAGTGCCATGGATGTTCGTCTTAAAAACTTTACAGAGTATAACATTATTGGCGTTTGCAATGATTTTTTGTTTGAAGATTTTTATACTGAGGTTGAGCCTCTGGTTATCAGATATAATACGACAAGTACATATCATTTGCTAATAAAAACTGATCAGGCTAATCTGTTCAACGTGCAGTCAGGTTTAAGCAATTTCTTAAAGGCTCAGGCAGATGGTCCGTTTACGATTAAGCCAATGAGCTTATTGGTGTCTGAGATGTATGAAAAAGAGGCAAGTCAGCAGTTATTAATATCAGTTTTTGGTTTGTTAACGATACTGGTTAGTTGTTTGGGACTGTTAGGTTTAACCTTTTTCATTATAGATACAAAGACCAAGGAAATTGGCATAAGAAAAGTCAACGGCGCTAAAGTATCAGAAATATTGGCCATGCTCAATAAAGATTTTATAAAATGGGTTGCCATCGCATTTGTTATCGCTTGTCCGGTTGCCTGGTTTGCCATGAATAAGTGGCTGGAGAATTTTGCCTATAAAACAGATTTAAGTTGGTGGTTATTTGCTCTGGCAGGAGTAGCGGCCATGGGTATTGCCTTGTTAACCGTTAGCTGGCAAAGCTGGCGCGCGGCAAGGCGTAATCCGGTGGAGGCATTGAGGTATGAATAAACTTAGGTCGGAAAGTTATAAATAAGTAACATGGGTAAGTTTTATTATTATATCAGGATATTCTTAAAGAATTTTTCAACATACACGATGGGTGTTATGGGGCTAAGTGTTGGTATTGCCATATCAATACTGATATTCTTATGGGTTTATGGTGAGTTAAATTACGATAAGTTTAACAGTGATTATGACAAAACCTATCGCTTAATAATTGGTGGTACTGTTAATAACAATTACGAAAAAGGTACCGGACTGGAGATACCACTTTATAAAGAGTGTCTAAGCCGGTTTGCAGAAATAGAACAAGGCACCATTCTGCACCCTGATTTTGCAGATCACATTGATATCAAATATAACGGGACACATTATTTTGAATCAAACCTGGCAATTGTAGATACTAATTTTTTAAACTTCTTCGATTACAAGATTATTACTGGTGATGTTCTTACCGCTCTTAATGCACCCAACAAGGTAGTTGTTGCAGAGAATCTGGCTAATCAGTTGTTTGATAAAAGCAATCCGATTGGTAAGACAATTACCGTCTTTGGCCGGGATTTCGAGGTGGGAGCGGTAATGGAGAATATGCCTTCACATTCACACCTTAAAGCGAATATTCTGGTTCCTGTCTGGAGTTTGGATTGGTTGCAGGAACCCGGTCGGGGTTATAATTTGTATTTCAAACTTTCTGATAAAGTGGATAAAAGCAAATTAGCCGAACAAATTGCAAAGCTTAAAACCGGATTCTCACTTGAAGAATTTGAATTTGATTTTATTTTTCAACCTCTTAAAGAAATACGGTTTAGCACTGACATTCAATTTGATTTTGTGACTGCTAAAACAGCAAAAGGAACCATCATAACAGTGGGGGTTCTGGCTTTTATCATTCTGGTGTTGGCTGCTATTAACTTTACTAATTTATTTATCTCTACACTTTTTGTAAGGGCTAAGTCAGTATGTATTCGCAAAGTCAATGGTGCGGGCCAACTGTCTGTATTGATGGATTTGATAATTGAAACAGGTACTTATGTTCTGATTGCCTCCTTATTGGGATTGTGGCTTGCAAGTGCTTTTGTACCTTACTTTAATTCAATTGCTCAATCAGAGATTATCATTCAGCAGCACATTAGAGAATTATCTCTTTTTCTTATCCTGTTGGTTGTTGTCATTACAATAGCAACAGGTATTTATCCGGCCAGGGTACTTTTAAAAACGTTTGCTGCAAAGTCATTACAAAATAAAGGAATGGCTCGCGGGGCATCTAAAACACAAAAGACGTTGTTAATCATTCAGTTTGCGGCATCTATTGCAGTACTGATAGGAACGGCTGTGGTTCAAAGGCAGTTGAACTATTCATTGAATATGGATTTAGGGATGAACACTTCCAATGTTATTCATTTTAACCCTTATGGGGCCTTTGCAGGTAACTATGCTGGCATTAAAAACGAACTAATTAAACATCCTGCTATTATTGATGTAACAGCCAAGAGACATTCTCCATTATGGGTGGGTGATATTTACCAGATACAATCGAGTCAGACCGGGGAGCAGGCAAAGCTGACGGAATTTTGTTTTGTCAAAGACAACTACTTTGATTTTATGGAAATATCCCTGACCAAAGGAAGCAGTTTGGCTTTCTATCATGATTCTGTAAAAGTAGCTTTAATTAATCAGGCAATGCAAAATGAAATCGGGTTTAAAGAAGCTTTAGGTCAACGCCTGCAAGCCGATAAACAATTTGTTGAAGTAAAAGGAGTAGTAACAGATATAAAGAAATCTGTCCATCGTATTGCTGAACCGCAGATATATATGAAATTGGATAAGGTTTCGACAGATAGTCACTTACTGATAAAAACCACTGATGATAGAAAAGCAGCATTAGCTCATATTCATCAACTGTGGGAACAAAAGGTACCTGACCGACCTTTCATATATTCATTTCTGGAGGATTCTTATGCAGCGAGCTATGTAAGTGAGAAAAATATTAGCGCTGTTCTGCAATTAGCAACTTTTATTACTTTGTTGATTACCTTATTGGGGCTTGTGGCACTGGTAAAGTATACTGTTGAACAGCGCACTAAAGAAATTGGCATAAGAAAAGTCAACGGAGCTAAAGTATCAGAAATATTGGCCATGCTCAATAATGATTTTATAAAATGGGTTGCCATTGCATTTGTTATCGCTTGTCCGGTTGCCTGGTTTGCCAT
>JAKSBD010000525.1 GCA_022361295.1 Bacteroidales bacterium | reverse complement strand
TTATATGCCCGGAACTGTGCAGAAGGGCAAAACCTATGAAGGTATTGCCACACAGATGGATATTTTTCCGACTGTTGCCTCACTCTCCGGTGCAGATCTTCCAGGGTATAAAATGGATGGCAAGAATCTATTACCAACATTGACCAGAGGTGAGGACTTAAAAAGAGATGAGTTCTTTTATTATAATGGAAAAAGCCTGGAAGCGTATCGTAAAGGAAACATAAAGTTTCACAGAACTCACAAATACCGTCATCCACTGGATGAGAAAGTAAAAGAAGGGCAACCAAAGGTGAAAGTAGTACAGGAGGTACAGGTGACTGCTGCTTATGACTTATCGAAGGATGCAGGTGAAACCAACAATATTCTGGATAAGAAACCTAAGATAAAGGACAGCTACAACAAACGTATGAGTGAGTTTAATACGAAGTTGAAGCAAAATAAATTTGAGCCGGAACTGAAGAAGAACCGCAAACAGCCTAATATGGTGATTTTCTTTATCGATGATATTGGAATGGAGGCCTTTCAATCATATGGAGGTGAGAGCTACGAAACACCTAATATCAATACCTTAGCCAATGAAGGTTTAACCTTTGAGCATTGCTATGCATCGCCGCTTTGTACACCATCGCGCGTTAAGATGATGACGGGTAAGTACAATTCAAGAAACTATACCGGTTTTGGCAAATTAAGTAAAAAGGAAAAGACCTTCGCCACGGCTTTAAAAGAACAGGGTTATAAAACAGCTGTAGCTGGTAAATGGCAGTTAAGCTATGGCAGTAAAGATCCTTTAAACGATCCATATGCACATGGCTTTGATGAATATTGTCTGTGGAATATAGTAGAAAAAGGGCAACCGCGCTTTAAAGACCCTATATTATTTAAGAATGGTCAACAAATGGATGTGAAGGGACAGTATGGACCTGATGTGGTGAATGCGTTTGTCAATGATTTCATTGAGAAGAACAAAGACAATCCTTTCGTGGTGTATTATCCATTGATCTTAACGCACGATCCATTCCAGCATACTCCAATTACACCAGGTTATGATACCTTAACAAATTATAAATTGGACGACCCGAAGTATTTTGCTGATAATGTCAAGTATATGGATATGATAGTGGGACGTACTGTTGATAAACTAAGTGAGTTGGGCTTACGCGAAAATACTGTCATTATGCTTTTAGGAGATAATGGTACGAAAAATACAGTAACATCCACATTTAAAGGGAAGGATTATCAGGGAGGTAAAGGCAAGACAACCAAGGCCGGAACACATGTGCCATTAATAGTCAACTGGATGGGAACAGTGACACCTGACAGACGAAATTCCAACCTTATTGACCTGAGTGATTTTTATCCAACCATGATGGATATTGCCGGCATATCAACTCAAGAGGGACTGGATGGAATTAGCTTTTACCCTCAATTGATTGGTGAAAAAAGCAAAGCACGCGAATTTGTATTCACCTGTTATTACGGAAAAAAGAAGCTGCCTCAAAAGCAATATGCCTTCAATAAAAAATATAAACTGTATAGCGATGGCCGCTTCTATAATTATTCCAATGACTGGCTTGAAAAAAATGACCTTAGTAAAGGTGCATTAAACGAAGAACAGAAATCAGAGAAAGAAAAGCTAAAATCAATAGTTAAGAAATACATGAAAGAGGTGCCGGCCGGTCAAAAACAAGGGAAGAAGAAAAAAGGGAACAAGGGTAAAAAGAAAGGTAAAAAATAATGAAGCATTTTCTTAATACATGTATGTTGGTTTTGTTGGGTATAATGGCTTATGCCCAGCAAATACCAACAACGGTTGGTCACATTGATGGCAAGCCGGTGATGATGCGCGATGGAGAACCTGTTCTTTTTGCTGGTATCCAATATTGGGGACTCGATAACTGGAATGTCAATAACTGGGATGCTGACATAAATGAGTTTAAAGCCCTTGGTTTAAATGGGGTTCGCTTAAATATTGCCTGGGATCATATTGAAACCTCAGAAGGCGTATTTGATTTCACTCAGTTAGATGCTTTGTTAAATAAACTGGATGAAGCCGGTTTGATGGTTTATCTACAGTTTAGTCAGTCGGCTCATGATTGGAAACCCCTTTGGTTTGAGAATAAATATGCCGAAGAAGAGCTGGTGGCTTACGATAATTTTGGACAGAAGCAGTACAACAGGTATTCCTTTGCATCGCCACAATTAAAAGAGCATTATACCAGTTATATTGTGAATACCATCAACCACATAAAAAATCATAGCTGTATTGTGGCCTATTCGGTGTATACCGAACCGCATTTTGCCGATAAAGAGCAGTTGATGGATTACAATAAGCATAGCAAAACAGCTTTTAGAGAATGGTTGAAAGAACGTTATAACACTATTGACAACTTAAACGCAGCCTGGAGCAGTTCCTATTCATCATTTAAAAAGGTGAAACCCTATAATTCGAATGCTCCTGCCGATTGGGAATCGATTAGCAAGAAAAAGAAATTTGCCGACTGGCGCATCTGGAACTGTGTGGTTAAGTCTCGTTTTATTGGTGGTATTATTGAAGAAGCCAGAAAAGTTGATCCTGACCATTTGTATGGACAGAATATGATGTGGAAATGGTCAGGCGATTACTTTGACTTTGTCAGCCTCGACCCTGAGCTCAATTATGAATATGCCGATTTGATTGGCATCAACGTTTACCCAACAACTTACAATACAGAAAAGATGGGTAACAGCGTCAACTTTATCCGCGAACTTCATCAGAATAACAAAGTGGTATGGTTAGGCGAGATGAATGCCAAGCCAGGTAATGCCACCAAAAAGAACCTGAAGAAATACCTGGGAGGTGCTTTTAATGCCGGTTGTACCGGGTTTGTGTATTTTACCTATAATGGCAATGCCGATGGTGGTATAGAGCATTACGGAGTGATCCTTGATGGACAAAGAAAAGCATCATGGACCGAGTTAAAGAATTATATCTCTGATATCGTTAAGGGCAATGAAACTAACATATTAAGCCAGTCATTACCCGAAGTAGAGTGTTATATGCTATGGCCATTTGCCAACAAGTATGCTACTGTTTTAGACGGTAACTATGTGTTGACACAACATACTGCACTTCGTACCATGCTTTACCACAATAACGGACTGGAAATTGCCACGTTGTCTGAACAGCAATTTATCAACGGTAACTTCGATAAGTCAAAGCCCGTTGTAATTCCTTCAATGCCAATAACCAACAAGCTGGTGGGAGAGAAGATAAAGGAATATGCAAACGCCGGTTCAGCTTTTTTGATTTGTGGCCGCTTTGGTGAATACAGTTGGAAGGATGCCGGGCAATGCCTGTTGAGAGATAATAACTTAGTTGATGTTTATACGGATTTACAGTTTAAATCTGTTACTGCCGGACCATGCAATGATCAGGTAAATGTAGTATCGGCATTTTATGATATCTCTGAAAGTGACCAGAATATTCAGCCGGTTAAAGACATTGTTTCCTTTCATGTACCAGCTGGTGCACAGGTGATAGCTAAATGGGATAACTCCAATGAAGCTGCTTTAATAACTTATCCCTTAGGTGCAGGTAAGATAATGTACTATGGAACCCACCTGTTGACAACAGATTATAAAAATAACCTGGAGTTTAACAGTCGGCTCATGACTTCGTTTGTTAAGTGGGCCAATACATCTGTATCGATGAGCATTGATAATGCTCAAAAAAAAAAGAAGATACAATAAGAATTAGTGTTGATGATTCCTCCATTATAATTGAGAGTGAAACATCTGGCAGTGTTCAATTGTACAATCTTACAGGGCAATTAGTTGAAAACCTTGGTGCCGTAAAACCGGGAATAACAACATTAAGAGTCAATGAAGCAGGCAGCGGTATTTATATCGTTAAAGTGCGAAATGAATTGCTTGAAAGAGGATATAAGGTTTACCTGTGATTTTATTTATAGTTGATTATCTGTGTCTAAGCTTATTGAGATAAACGCAGAGCCGCAAAGGCGCATCCCGATGACTATCAAGGAGCGCCTTTGCGGCTCTTATTATAAAACTCTGCGGCTCAGTGTTTCGTGTTAAGTTTTTGTTTGTCTTTCTTATAACTCTTAGTCTCAAATGAATCATAAAACTCGCTTAATCCATCCTGATTAAAGGGGAACTTTGAGTTGAAAAACCGGAATATTTCACTCTTATTTTACATGTTCAAATTTAATGGTAATATTGCAAAATAACGGATGTCATCTATAATTTGCATTTTATAAATATAGATGACATCGTTGCTCTGATAATAGATTTTAGAATTAATTATTGTGTCACCTTGCATCCAATTTATTAGTTGTTTTTTCCACCTGTCTCCCCAAAAACATATTTATAACAGCTTAATATTTTACTTGTAATAAATTCGTAGTTTCTTCGAAGTTCCTTCAAAGTTCCTTCGAAGTTCCTTCGATGTTTGTTCAATGATTATTGAACAAAT
>JAKSBD010000364.1 GCA_022361295.1 Bacteroidales bacterium | reverse complement strand
GCTCTTCCGATCTGTTATTAATATTGTTAATATGCTTTTTTTGTGCCGATATGTCGGCGGTTGACAAGAGAATTAAACATCCTAACATCATTTACATTTTGGCAGATGATTTGGGGTATGGCGAATTAGGGTGCTATGGACAAGAAAAGATAGAAACCCCCCATATTGATAAGCTAGCTCAAAAGGGCATGATGTTTACAAATCATTATGCAGGTGCTCCGGTTTGTGCGCCTTCACGCTGTATGCTATTAACAGGCAAGCATAGTGGTCATGCATATATCAGGGGGAATGATGAGTGGGCAGAAAGGGGAGATGTAAGAAGTTATAAAGCAATGATTGCTGATTCAACTCTAGAGGGACAGCGACCTTTGCCTAATGATACTAAAACGATTGGTCGGCTCCTTCAAGCATCAGGCTATAAAACAGCAGCCATTGGCAAATGGGGATTAGGCGCACCACATACTGAGGGTATTGCCACCAAACAAGGTTTCGATTATTTTTTTGGGTATAATTGCCAACGCCAGGCTCATACCTATTATCCTGTACATTTATATGAAAACGAACATCGCGTATATTTAGATAATGATACCGTGGCTCCTGGAACTTTATTGGTGGAAGGCGTTGATTTAAATGATGAGAAAAGTTATCAGTCTTATAGTCTGAATGAATACGCCCCGGATCTGATGTTTAATAAGCTGACGAATTTTATTGAACGGAATAAAGACACACCATTCTTCTTATACTGGGCTACTCCTTTACCACATGCACCTATTCAGGCGCCTCAAAAATGGGTAGATTATTATGTTAAAAAGTTTGGAAGTGAAAAGACATACGATGGCAGAAGTGGCTATTTCCCTCATAAAAATCCACGTGCAGGATATGCAGCTATGGTTTCATATCTCGATGAGCAGGTTGGATTGTTGATGCAACAACTAAAAGACTTGGATCTGTATGAAAATACTATAGTCATTTTTACTTCTGACAATGGCCCGACCTATAACGGAGGAACCGATTCGCCTTTTTTTGATAGTGGGAGTCCCTTCAAATGTGAATATGGATGGGGCAAAGGCTTTTTGCATGAAGGTGGGATACGCGTGCCAATGATTGCCTCATGGCCAGGGTATATCAAAGAAAATACAGTCTCTGATCATGTATCGGCTTTCTGGGATGTGTTACCAACCTTATGCGAGCTAGGCAGAGCAAATGTGCCGTCAGATGTTGATGGAATAAGCTTCTTAGCTGAATTGAGAGGGCGCACGCAGCAAAAGCATGATTATTTATACTGGGAATTTCCTTCTTATGGTGGACAATTGGCAGTACGATTAGGTAATATGAAAGCGATTTGTAAGAATGTCAGGAAAAAGAATAATAGGCAGTTCGAATTATATGACTTGGATAAAGATCCTAAAGAACAAACAGATGTTGCAGATAAGCATCCTGAAGTGATTCAAAAAGTTCATCAGATTGTTGACCAAGAACATGTGGAAACATGGAATAGCAAATGGAAGTTTAAGCAATTGGGAGACTGTATCAGATAAGGTTTAAAATATATGTATAAAGTAATTGCACTAATCTGTGTTAGCCTGTTTTGGACTGTAGGCATAAATGCACGAGCTACGGATGATTTGCCCAATGTGGTTTTTATTTTAATCGATGATCTTGGTTGGAAAGATGTTGGATATATGGGTAGTAACTATTATGAAACACCTAATATTGATGCCCTGGCTAATAAAGGTGTGGCATTTAGTAATGCCTATGCGCCGGCAGCCAATTGCGCCCCCAGCAGGGCTTGCATCATATCCGGACAAAATACCCCACGTCATGGAATATACACGGTTGGTTCATCAAAAAGAGGAAAAACTGATACTAGAAAACTAATACCTGTAGCCAATACAACAACTCTGGCAGATAGTGTTTTTACGCTAGCAGAAGCTTTAAAGACAAAAGGTTATGCAACCATAAGTATTGGCAAGTGGCATTTAGGTGATGATCCATGTTCACAAGGTTTTGATATAAACATTGCTGGTTCACATGCCGGTCATCCCAAATCCTATTTTAGCCCATACAAGAATAAGCAACTGAGCGATGGACCGGCAGGCGAGTATTTAACTGATCGATTAACGAATGAAGCCATTCAGTTTATAACGAAAGCGGCAAAAGCAGACCGACCATTCTTTATGTACATGCCTTATTATACTGTTCATAAACCATTGCAGGGTAAAGAAGAAATTATCAGAAAATATAAAGAAAAAGGAGGGGATTCAGGTCAATATAATGCGGTATATGCTGCCATGATCGAAAGTGTTGATCAGAATATCGGGAAGTTGCTTTCTGCATTAGAAAAGGAAGGGATTGATGAAAATACATTGGTGATTCTTTCTTCAGATAATGGGGGCATAGCAAATATTTCATCTCAACAGCCTCTTCGTGCAGGTAAAGGTTCATACTATGAAGGGGGAATTCGTGTTCCTTTGATTTTATCCTGGCCAAATACTATTAAACCAGTTAGGAATAATTGTACGCCCGTTACTTTAATGGATATATATCCGACAATAGTGGATTTAATAGGGATTAAATCAATAGACAAAAGTAGTTTAGATGGAATTTCCTTGGTTGAGTTGTTGATGGATAATAAACCGCTCAAAAGAAAAGCACTTTTCTGGCATTTCCCCATTTATCTCGAAGGAATACATCCGGTTAAAGATCAGGCTAGAGATGCGTTATTCAGAACGCGTCCTGGAACTGTTATAAGAGTGGGTAAATGGAAATTGCATGAATATTTTGAAGATGGAGCATTGGAGTTGTATAATCTGGAAAATGATCCTGGGGAAAGGAATAATTTGATAGATAGAAAACCGTATAAAGCCAAACAATTACATAAGGTGATGCTAAAATGGCGCGAAAAGACGGAAGCACCAGTGCCCACCGAATTAAATCCCCATTATATAGGGATGAATTAATCATAAGATATTGGTTAATCGTATTATACTAATAGTATGAATAGTAAGTCAAAATCCACTAAACGTCAATTTTTTTCGATAAAGCATAATTTAATAATGCTAAAAATGAGTTGGGATGTCGGATTATCAATTTAGAAAGTGGTAATCTTGACATACCTACCCACCATACCACTGTCATGCTAAACTCCTTATTAATTACCAAGAAGCTAATTGAAGGTAAAGAGGAAATACCCTTATTAGCTTTAAAGATGCAAGAATATTAGTAGTGACTCAGGTATCGCCACCCAAATTAAAAATGGAACATAAAATCAAACAAATTTAGAAAAGACATATTAAGTGTAAGGCTAATATTGATTGGAAGTACATCAAACAAAAAAGAGAACAAGAAAAGAAAGTATACTTCGTAAAATAGAATTAATTATTAATTGAAAAAAAATATTAAAATGAAGAATCTTTCAATAATACTCTTGGTTGTATGTTTATTAAGCATGCAGTCATTGGCTCAACAGTAGCCTAATATACTCTTTATTTTCGATGATAACATGGCTTTTGATGCTATTGGTTACAATAGCGATGAAGTAAAAACACCCAATCTTGACCGATCAAGAGATCAAAGCGCCTAATGTACTTTTTGACAGCCATGTATGCAGCATTTGAGTTAATGATGGGATTGAGTATACCTATTCGACAATTAATGATTGCACTGGACCAATTAGTATTTAGTTTGAGCCTTGTAAATACCTTGTCATTGGTAATGTGTCATGTAAAAACAAACCTTAATAGTCTAGGTTGGAATTCTGTGAAAGGCCTGGGCGTTCAATTTTTTTTCCCCTGCTCAGGTTAGTTTCTTAGCGACTTTT
>JAKSBD010000523.1 GCA_022361295.1 Bacteroidales bacterium | reverse complement strand
TGCATATGCCTTCCCTACCTGGAACAGTCCATGGTATGATAATTACAGATTTAATTATGGATATGGTAACCCATGGAGGTGGAACTTTTCAATGAACTGGGGATGGGGTTATCCGCATTACGGTTTTGGCTATTACGATCCATGGTATTCACCATGGTACAATCCATGGTGCGGACCATACTGGAATGCTACTCATTGCTATCCATACTATGGTGGTCATTACCCTGGCGGAGGCTACTACCCTGGTGGAGGTGGAATTGCTCAGGAAAAAGAATACAGGCCTCGTGGCGGCCAGGCTACTTCAGTTCGTCCTGGCGGCAGCAGAACAGTCAGCTCAAGCAGATCAGGCAGCGGACGAAGTAGCACAGGTACCGGTACTTCAACAACTAACACCTACCAAGGCTCCTCAACAACGAGACAATCATATACGGTGGGCAACACCAGAGTTAATTACAACAACAATTCAAGCAAGACTGTTACCAATACTAACACAGGTCGCACTTACACTTATTCAAATAACCAGAACAGAAATACAAATAGCAATGTAAATAGTCAGTCCCGCACAAACTCCAATTCAAACCAGCGGGTAGGCACCAGCCGAAGAGGCTATACACCAAGCTACTCTAACTCAAGGAGTAACACCAACCGCGCAAGCTATAACCGAAATTCAACTTATACCAGACCATCTTCAAGTGGAAGCAGCGGCAGTTCAACGCGATCAAGCAGCAGCCGCAGCTACTCAGGAAGCTCGAACAAGAGTTACAACAAATCAGGCACCCGTTCATCTTATTCGCCTTCGCGGTCTTCTGGAAGCAGTAGCCGAAGCTCATATACACCAAGCCGCTCGTCAGGAAGTTCAAGCAGAAGCTCGAGTTCATACAACTCATCCGGAAGCTCCAGCAGAGTATCAAGTGGCTCGAGTGGTTCGCGCAGCTCAGGTGGTTCAAGCAGCTCTGGTTCTTCACGAAGCAGTGGAAGTAGCCGAAGCGGAGGCGGCCGACGTTAAAACCTAATCTTATTTACCCTATTAAATTTATCATTATGAAAAGAGCACTATACTTAATAATGATCAGTATTTGTTTTGCCGGTATTATTGAGGCACAAAACCTGGATGACGCGGTTCGATTCAATAAAAGAGAACTAACCGGTACATCTCGTTCACTAGGTATGGCCAATGCATTTGGCGCTCTGGGTGGTGACTTAAGTTCATTAAGCATCAACCCTGCAGGCATAGCTGTGTATCGTACGTCAGAATTTGCTTTTACCCCATCCATATCACTTAATCAATCAAAAGCGAGTTTTGGCAACCTGACGGATAAAGACGACAAATACGCTTTCCCTTTTAATCAGATTGGTGGAGTATCAACTTACAAACCAATAAGAGAAAAAGACAAAGGACTAATAAGTACACATTTTGGCTTTACCTATAACAGAACAGCAGATTTCAATGAGAACACATCAATGCTGATCGGCCAGGGTATTACAGATGGTAATTACAATATAGATGGTCAGATAACCGGTGTTCGTACCCTTTTAAGCGCCATAAGAAACGAAGCTCATGGCTATTATGACAATAATGGGAATTTCATACCAAGAGATGCGAAACCTGATCAACTTACCGGAAGAGCAAAATGGGCATATGAAACATACATGCTCGATCCTCTATTTGAAGATGGCACCCATTATTTCAGCCAGTATGAAGATGTGATTGATTATGACGATGGAACAAGCACTGTGTATAACAGAAATGTAAACGGCATAACACAATACAACATTATTGAAAGAGATGGTTACTCGGGGGAATATGGTTTTACCTTTGGTGCCAACATCAGTCATATACTCCTTGTCGGAACATCCATAAATCTGCAATCATTCCGATTTGAACAAACTGAGAGCTTCAGAGAGGTTAACGTCAATAGCTTTGATCCTTCCGGCCCTCAGGATATGGATTACTTCGACGCCTATAATAAACTGAAGCAAAAAGGATTTGGCATCAACGCCAAGCTTGGTGTCATTTTAAATTTACACCCATTGCGCATAGGTGCATCTTTCCACACTCCAACCTTTATGGATGTGAGTGAAGAATATTATTCAGGCATGCGTTCATATCTGGTTAATTTCGATAGTTACAACAACCGGTCAGCTATAAGCGAGTTTGAGTATAATTATCGTACCCCATACAGGGCACAAGGAAGTATAGCAATGGTATTGGGTAAATTTGCTTTATTGTCTGTCGACTATGAAATGACAGACCATACCACTTCCAAATTTAGCTCAGACACTTATCAAACATTGATTAAGAGCCTTAATAACGAAATTAACGAACAAATGAAGGTTACTCATGACTTCAGAGCCGGTATAGAAATAAAACCAACACCATTTTTTGCCCTTCGTGCAGGAGCTGCCTATTTTGATTCTCCTATCAAAAAAGAATATCTGGATACTGAACTTACCAAATGGATGGCAACTGGAGGTATAGGTATTCGCAATATAAACTTCTTCTTTGATGTAGCATATGCTTACAGATTTAATGAAGACAATTACTATTTAAATACAAGTGACGGAGCCATATTAGAAGGACTTACATTTGCAGAACCAGTTGCATTAGAATATCGCAATCACCAGGCAAGCTTTACCTTTGGTTGGAAGTTTTAACCTTCTCCAACCTATTCTTAACCATAAAAAAAGCCGCTTCTCAAATTTGAGAAGCGGCTTTTATATATATATTTAAATATTGTCTTAAATAATCATACCGGCAGCAACAGTTTCGTTGGTTGCTTCATCAACCAAAATTATGCTTCCTGTAATTCGATTGCGACTATACGAGTCAAAGAACAATGGTTTTGTAGAACGAATTTTGATACGAGCAATATCATTCATACCCACCTCTTTATCCTCTTCATTCTTCTCAAGGGTATTAATATTCATTTTGTATTGAATATCTGTTACCATACATCGTGCATCAGACGAAGTGTGCTTAATTACATACTTACCACGTGGCATTAGTTTACGCTCATTAAACCAACAAACCATTGCTTCAATATCCTGACTGTTTTTAGGCTCTGATCCGTTGTTTTTCTTAACCAACATATCACCACGACTAATATCAATCTCATCTTCCAAGGTAATTGAAACCGACTGAGGGGCGAACCCCACCTCCAGAGGCTCCTCCATCATGTCTATTGTCTTTACCTTAGAAGTAAAGCCACTTGGCAACATCCCTACTTCATCACCGACTTTGATGGCACCACTGGCAATTCGTCCGGCATAACCTCTGTAATCCGGCCATTCAGCCGACTGCGGACGAATGACATACTGAACAGGGAAGCGGAAATCATCGTGATTAATATCACTACTAATGTGAATGTTCTCCAATAAATACATTAAAGTCGGACCATCATACCAATCCATTACTTCTGAGCGCTCTACCACGTTATCGCCTTTCAAGGCACTAATTGGCACAAAACGAATATCTTTTACCGATAACTTTGATGACACTGCATCAATATCAGTTTTAATTTTTTCAAAAGTTTCCTGGCTGTAATCAACCAAATCCATTTTGTTGATACAGAAAATAACGTGAGGAATTTGAAGTAAAGAGGCAATATAAGCATGGCGCAATGTTTGCTCCAAAACACCATGGCGTGCGTCAACCAATATTAAAGCAACATTTGCTGTACTTGCACCTGTTACCATATTACGGGTATACTGAATGTGCCCTGGCGTATCAGCAATAATAAACTTACGTTTAGGAGTTGCAAAATAGCGGTAAGCAACATCAATGGTAATCCCCTGTTCACGTTCTGAGCGTAATCCATCAGTTAACAATGCTAAGTTAACTTCTTCGTGCCCCGAACGCTCACTAACGCGTTCAATAGCTTCCATCTGATCTTCAAAGATGGCTTTACTATCATATAATAAACGACCAATTAAGGTACTTTTACCGTCATCGACACTACCTGCTGTGGTGAAGCGTAAAAGCTCCATATCTAAATATCCTGATTCTTTTCCGGACATATTATTGAGTTTTCAGATTTAACAAAGATTAAAAATAGCCTTCACGTTTACGATCTTCCATAGCTGATTCAGAGCGCTTATCATCAGCACGCCCACCACGCTCAGTCGTTCGGGTTGAAGCTACTTCGTGAATTATATCTTCCAATGTATTAGCAGTAGACAAAGTCAAACCAGTACAAGTAACGTCTCCGATAGTACGACAACGAACATCAAGCGTTTTTACTTCTTCTGTTTCTTTTAACTGCATAAATGGCAACTTAGCCAGCCAAACGCCATCACGGTTAAACACTTCACGTTTATGGGTAAAGTATAGGCTTGGTAACTCAATTTGCTCCATATAGATGTATTGCCATACATCCATTTCAGTCCAGTTACTGATTGGGAACACTCTAAAATGCTCTCCCATGTTTTTACGGCCATTGAAAATATTCCATAGCTCAGGACGCTGATTTTTAGGATCCCATTGGCCAAATTCATCACGGTGAGAGAAGAAGCGTTCTTTAGCACGTGCTTTTTCCTCATCACGACGTCCACCCCCCATTGCCGCATCGAATTTATTACTTTCGATAGCATCTAAAAGTGTTGTGGTTTGCAACTTATTACGACTTGCATTTACACCTTTTTCTTCCACAACGCGTCCCTGATCAATTGAATCCTGAACAAGAGCAACAATACACTTGGTGCCAGTCTCTTCCATTACGC
This sequence comes from Bacteroidales bacterium, assembly GCA_022361295.1. Classification (GTDB taxonomy): domain Bacteria; phylum Bacteroidota; class Bacteroidia; order Bacteroidales; family Marinilabiliaceae; genus Carboxylicivirga. Next base: position 15,255 of record JAKSBD010000523.1, on the reverse strand, counting down.
GATCGCGATATTCCAATGCCTCCGGAAAGTTATGCCCCGTATCGATATGCATTAACGGGAAAGGCACCTTAGCAGGCCAGAAAGCCTTACGGGCCAGGTGAAACATAACAATTGAGTCTTTTCCTCCGGAGAATAACATCACAGGATTTTCAAACTGGGCGGCTACCTCACGAATGACGTATATTGATTCCGCTTCCAATTCCTTAAGGTGATTTATTCGGTATTGATCCATAATAAGTTGATTTGTCCTAATATATTATTTGGCTGACGAAAGGTCAGTGCCATTTTTTCACAAAAACGTCGCCAAATTTAATGATTAATAAAAGACTATAAAAATTTTGAGAGCAGTGCTTTTTAGGAATTTAACCCTATAAAAAAAGGGTGCTTTTCGCACCCTTTTCTGATTTTAGTATTTTGTTTCCAAATCATCGGTGTCAAAACTCTTATTATATTGAGTCATAGCCCTTAAACTCATACCCACATTAGAGAACCCTCCGTCGTGGAACAAGTTCTGCATAGTAACCTTCTTAGTTAAGTCTGAAAACATTGTAATACAGTAGTCAGCACAATCAGCAGCATCTGCATTTCCAAGAGGCGACATACGGTCAGAGAAGTCAATAAGCCCATCAATACCTTTAACTCCACTACCTGCTGTAGTCACTGTTGGTGATTGCGAAATAGTATTTACACGCACTTTACGTTCACGCCCGTAGATATAACCAAAACTACGTGCAATAGACTCAAGAAGTGCCTTTGCATCAGCCATGTCATTATAACCATAGAACGTACGTTGAGCTGCCACATAGCTTAATCCAAGAACTGAGCCCCACTCACTGACCGCATCCATTTTCCAAGCCACTTGCAATACCTTATGAAATGAAATAGCCGAAATATCTAAAGTCTTATTTAGATAGTTATAGTCTAAATCATGATAAACCCTCTTTTTACGAACGTTCAATGACATACCGATTGAATGAAGTACAAAGTCAACTTTACCACCAAGTACTTCCATCGATTTTTCAAAAACATTCTCAAGGTCGGCTACATTTGTAGCATCTGCAGGAATAATTTCTGCCTCACATTTTTTCCCTAACTCAACCACTTCTCCCATTCGGCAAGCAACAGGTGTGTTAGACAATGTAAAACGTGCTCCTTCTTCGTAAGCCCTTTCGGCTACTTTCCATGCGATAGACATGTCATTAAGGGCACCAAAAATAATCCCTCTTTTTCCTTTTAAAAGATCAAATCCCATATCAATTTATTTTTGAGCGCACAAATATACAGCATATGTTGCACAACACAAGTTTCAATTTTAATAATTCTTTACCTAACCTATTACAACAAGTAACAAGTTAAAAGGTTTTGTAAGTTATAAATACCTGATTAGTTATTCAATAGGGCACGTGCATTCTCTATGGCTGCATCTGACAAAGTTGAACCACTTAACATCTTTGCAACCTCTACCACCCTATCTTCATGCGATAGCTTTCGAATATTTGATATTGTTTTATCCGCCTGGTCTGTTTTGTATACCTTAAAGTGATGATCGCCTTTGACCGTAATTTGTGGCAAATGGGTTATGCTTATAACCTGCATTGAACTTCCCATTTGTTCCATAATCATACCCATTTGATCGGCCACTTCCCCTGACACTCCTGTATCAATTTCATCAAAAATGATGGTTGGCAATCCTTTAGATGACGATAATAATGATTTAATTGACAACATCACTCTTGAAATCTCACCTCCTGACGCAACTTTATTAATCGGAGCTGGCGCTCCTCCTTTGTTTCCGGCAAATAAGAATTGTATCTCATCTTTACCATCAACTGTAAAATCTTCACTTAACGCATGTTCAATTACAAAGTTTGCATGCGGAATTCCTAAAACCTGCAATTGTTTTTCAATGCCGGACTTCACTAACGCAAATACCCCTTTTCTTGACTTTGTGATAGCAGTACTGGCAATGTTTAAATCCTTTTGAAGGCTTTGCAGCGCTTTTTGTTTAGAATTTAAATCTTCATCAAAGAAATTGACCTTATCGATTTTTTCCTGAAGCTCTTCTTTCAGTGCAATCAACTCCTTAATAGTATCAGCACGATGCTTTTGCTGCAGTCCATAAATTAAGTCTAAGCGATCCTGCACCTGCTGTATAGTTTCCGGGTTAAAATCCAGATCCTCAGATCGGGCCTCCAAGTCTTCAGCCAAATCCTTTAAATCAATCCTAGCGGATTCAAGTCGCTGCTTCAACTCCTCTCCATCAGAAAGATAAGAACTAATCCTCTCTATTTTAGCAAACGAATCAGCTAATAAATCCACAACAGGCGATGGCTCCTGACTCAAGTTATTCACCACATCAACCAGATTGGTTTTTATTTCTTCGGCATGAGACAACTGTTCTAAAAGCTGTTCTAACTCTTGTTGTTCATCAACTTTAAGATTAGCAGCATCCAATTGCTCAAATTGAAATTGCATGTAATCCAAATCAGCCTTTTGCTTATCATTCTCTTCAATCATTAAATCAATTTCCCTGACAAGGGTCTTGTAGTCTTTGAATAATCGAGAATAATCTGTCAGTAAACCCTTATTATCTGCTAATGCATCAACCACCATCATATGAAAGCCGCTATCATCAAGCAAAAGATTTTGATGTTGCGAGTGAACATCAATCAACTGAGCACTGATACTTTTTAAAAAGCCCAAATTAACAGGGGTATCATTAACAAAAGCCCTTGATTTACCGGATGGTAATAACTCACGCCTGATTATGGTCAGATCTTCATAATCAACGTCGTTTTCTTCAAAGAACTCGACTAAACCATAATTTCCTATAAAAAACTCACCTTCAACAACGCATTTCTGTTCTTTATTAAGCAAGGCATTAATATCACTGCGCTGCCCCAGAATCAAAGACAGTGCCCCTAACAGAACAGATTTTCCCGCACCTGTCTCTCCAGTAATAACGGTTAAACCGCTATCGAAAACAACCTCAACCTTATCGATTAGTGCGTAATTTGAAATTGATAATGACTTAAGCATATTAATTTGAGGATAATATCTTTTCGTATTTCTTATTATTGGCCGGGTCAACTTCCATTAACAGCTCTACAACACGACCTTTTTCCATAGAGAATGATTCTTCAAATATATTCACTAATTCATCAGACTTAGCGGTGAAAAATACTTGTGTAAAGAATGAACTTGGACGCTGACGATGCACCTTACGTGTTAATTCTAACGCTTTTGCTATTTCAGCGCGCCCTTCTTCTACCTTATCACTCATGCGATCCAATCCTTTTCGATGATATTGATACATACACTGGCGTAAAGGACGGTGGTATTCATTCAGAATATTCTCTGTTAACCAGTAACGGTTCCGTTGCCCTTCAAAGGATTTCCACCCAGCCTCACGTGCACTTTGAGCGCGATTCACAATGCGTTCTGCCTCTTGAAAAAATGGCGTTCCCCCATTATTTTTAAATGAATCATAGTCAAGCCCTAACACAATGTTGGCATAATACGCCAATACGGCCACTAAATTGGAATCAAAACTATTCGGGTTATAAACAAGAGGTTCAAACTCAACATATTTAAAATGGAAATCCTGATCCTGGTGATTAAACAGTACTGTATAATAATTAGAATTATAAACCGGACGACGAGCCTGAATCTGGAAAGAACCTTTGAACTCATCAATTGAAATCACCTCAGCAATATTTATCATGATGTTACAATCAATCCGTTCTTCAGGAGCAAATTTATCATTGGTCCATTTCTGATTGTTCATAAACTCCATAATAGCCGTCTGCAATGTTTCAAAAACCTTTTTATTGGAGCTTTGCACCTGTGGTGAAACCACCTGCACTGCACATTGAAACTCTTGTGCATTTATTGCTGCACTAACAATCAGAAATAGAACAATTACTAATTTTCTCATACTCGTTAAAAGTTAACTAACTATCAATATTTGCGATACATTCAACTAATTCATCAACAATATCGACAGCTACATCCGCTTTAGACTTTAACGCAAATTCTTTGACCTTATTATGTTTATTGATAATGGTAATTTTATTGGTATCTGAATTAAAGCCAGCACCTTCATCTTTTAAACTATTCAAAACAATGAAGTCGAGATTCTTTTTTTCAAGTTTTTTCTGCGCATTCAACATAGCATCCTGAGTCTCTAAAGCAAATCCAACCAACACTTGTTTGGCAGATTTCTTATGTCCTAAGGCGGCTGCAATATCAGTCGTCGCTTTTAGCTCAATAGATAAATCATCAGCTTTACGCTTCATCTTTTCATCAGCTTTATGAACAGGTGTATAATCCGCTACTGCTGCACACATAATAGCAGTGTCCATTTTACTGAATCTGGCATCACTTTCCCGATACATCTCTTCTGCACTCACTACATCAATTCGTTCAATATTGGAATTTGTTGTAGTAATTTGAGAAGGACCACTCACCAAAGTTACTTTGGCTCCCCGGGATGCCAATTCCTCAGCTAGTGCATAACCCATTTTTCCTGACGAATAGTTACCAATAAAACGAACAGGATCGATTTTTTCATGGGTTGGACCCGCTGTCACTAGAATATTTTTTCCCAATAAATCCTGCCTGTTTTCCTTAGCAAAAAAATCTTTCAGCTGAGAAACTATTTCTTCAGGCTCAGCCATACGTCCTTTTCCAATTAAACCACTTGCTAATTCACCTGCATTTGGTTCAATCAAATGATTGCCATATGAACGTAATGTGTCCATATTGCGTTGTGTTGATGGATGCTGGTACATATCCAGGTCCATTGTTGGTGCAACAAACACAGGACAACGAGCTGATAAATAAGTTGTAATCAACAAATTATCTGCCACTCCGTTTGCCATTTTACCCATTGTATTGGCTGTGGCAGGAGCCACAATCATCGCATCAGCCCATAGACCACTGTCAACATGGCTATTCCAGGCACCATTCTCAGGATCGAAGAATTCTACTAATATGGGACGCTTTGATAAAGTTGCCATAGTCAATGGTGTAATAAACTGCTTTGCCAGTTTAGTCATTATAACTTGTACTTCGGCACCTTCTTTTACCAGTAAACGCGTTAATTGCGCACATTTATAAGCCGCAATTCCGCCTGAAATTCCCAGAATAAACTTTTTTCCTTGTAGCATACACCAAAAATAAAAAAAGATAAAAGAGAATGTACTATCCCCCTTTACCTTTTATATTTTTTAAAATCAAATACAGAATTTTGTCCCTCGGGGACAATAACACTATTACTCAGCCGCTTCTTCCCTGTCCGGGTTGCGATGATAAACATTTCCTTCTACAAACTCCTGTGTTGCAATACAAACAGACTTAGGTAAACGCTCATAAAAACGTGAGATTTCAATTTGCTCACGATTTTCAAATACCTCTTCTAAATTATCAGTATACGATGCAAACTCCTGAAGCTTCTTATTCAACTCCTCTTTCATCTCAGAGCTAATTTGGTTAGCACGTTTTCCCAAAACCACGATCGATTCGTAGATGTTACCGGTAGGCTGCGATAATTCGTTCTTATCCCAGGTTATTGTCGATACCGGTGCATTTGTTTTTTTGTAGTCGATTGACATATGATAATTTTTAATTTACTGCTACTTCTGAATTATATCCTTTTAGCATTTTGTCAGTATCTGCAAAGATACGATCTGCTTTCTTTCTATACTTACCTTCGGGGAATTCATTTACAAATGAATAATATTCATCCAATGTATCACGAACCCGATCTTCCTTCTTTTCTTCCACACTATTAACAGCCTGAATGTACTTTGATTCCAGGATTAGGAACGACAGCTCTTCCCTATATTTGGTATCAGGAAAATCCTTTAAGCTATTTTGTGCCGCTATTACTGCAGACTGATAGTTATTACCCATATAGTCTCCAAGGTTGTAATATAATTTAGCGTTCAAATATGACTTAAACACCAACTTATCTCTTAACTCATCCATCAGGCGAGTTGACTCCTCAACGCGCGCACTGTTAGGATACATATTAATAAACAACTGAAATTCCTGAATAGCTTCCTCTGTCGTAGTTTGATCAAGGCGTGGTTTAGGCGAGCGCATATAGTAACAGTATGCACTCATATACTGACACTCTTCGGCATAATCGCCAGCCGGAAAGTTTTTCACATACTCCCGGTAGTAATGACCAGCCGTCAAATAATCATTTAAACCATATAAACAATTCGCATATGTGTAATTTGCCTCTTCAGCTTTGTCAGTTCCCCTGTAAATATTTACCAACTGCCCCATTAGTGTGGCTGCGCGAGTATAATCTTCCTTCTCATAATAGTTCATAGCCTCAGTATACCAAAGCTCATAATCCTGACTTTTCAGTAACTTTTGGTATTTACTACAACTTGTTCCGGCAAGTCCTATTAACGCAACTACAAACACTAAGTATTTCAACTTCATATAATTGAATATTATGAGATTCTTGTACTACAATTAAACCCTATAGATTTAAAACTGCTTTTACAACGTGCAAAGATAATCTTTAGTATTAAACCTCACAACCCTCTGTTTGATATATTCAACAAGCACAACAGTTTGCACTAACCATCAATTACATTTTCTCAACAAAGGTAAAACACTTCAACAAGCGAACAAACTTAAAGAACAAAGTAAGCTAACGGTCTATTATTCAAACAATACACAATAACAAACTGCTCTACTTCAGCACCTCAACGACACATGCCATCTTTTTTAACAAGGTTTCTTTCAAAAAGATAAGATAAAACATTACATTTGCTGCGAAAATTTTAAAAGCTCAGTATAGTGGATATTTTCGATAAAATAAAAGAACATATGGGTCCTTTGGGCCAATATGGTAAAGAAGCTCATGGTTATTTCATGTTTCCTAAATTAGAAGGGGAAATTAGTCCAAAGATGAAATTCCGTGGAAAAGAAGTACTTACATGGAGTTTAAACAACTACCTTGGTTTAGCAAATCACCCTGATGTTCGTAAGGCAGATGCAGATGCAGCTGTAGAGTACGGAATGGCTTACCCAATGGGTGCTCGAATGATGTCTGGTCAGACAAGTAAACACGAAGAGTTAGAGTCAAAGCTTGCCGAATTCGTAGGAAAAGAAGATGCTTACCTTCTTAACTTCGGTTACCAGGGAATGGTATCAATCATTGATACTTTAGTTAGCCGTAACGATGTAATTGTATACGATTCTGAATCGCATGCATGTATTATGGACGGTATCTTCTTACATAAAGCAAAAGGTGGTAAAAGCTTCGTTTTTGCACACAATGAAATGGACAAGTGTGAAAAGATGCTTAAGTTCGCCACAAAGCGTGCTAATGAAACAGGAGGAGGTATTCTGGTTATTACCGAGGGTGTATTCGGCATGGCCGGTGACCTGGGTAACTTGAAAGATATCGTTAAGCTGAAAGAAAAATACGACTTCCGCATTTTGGTAGATGATGCACATGGATTTGGTACAATGGGTAAAACCGGTGCCGGTGTTGCTGAACACTATGGTGTAGTTGACCAAATTGATGTTGTATTCAACACATTTGCTAAGTCTATGGCTGGTATTGGTGGTTTTGTAGCCGGTACTGAAGAAGTTGTAAACTACTTGCGCTATAATATGCGTTCGCAGATTTTTGCTAAGTCGTTGCCAATGCCAATGGTAATGGGTGCACTAAAGCGTCTTGAAATGTTGCGTGACGAACCTGAGCACAAAGCAAATCTTTGGAAAGTTGTTGAAAGATTACAAACTGGCCTTAAAGATGCTGGCTTTAACTTAGGTAAAACTGAATCGCCTGTTACACCTGTATTTCTTGAAGGAAACGTTGCTGAAGCAACGCAGTTAACAATGGATTTACGCGAAAACTACAATATCTTCTGTTCAATTGTAGTATACCCTGTAATTCCAAAAGATCAGATTATGCTTCGTATCATCCCAACTGCTGTTCACACAATGGAAGATGTGGATTATACAATTAAAGCATTCCGTGAAGTTCAGGAAAAACTTAAAGATGGTAAATATAAGAGTGATAAGATTGCAAGTGTAATCTAAAAACTCTTCTTCAAGTATAAAAAAGGGTAATCTGATCAGATTACCCTTTTCTTTTGTTTCAAAATACTCAACACTAATAAACTGAATTCGATTAAAATTACAGAGCTCGAATTTTATATCGAACTGACATTAATATTTAAGCCTGATAAGTAAACTGATAATTAACAGACCACAACTAATATATTTTAATTCAATCCAACGATCGAATACCAATTTTAAATCTACTTGTTCTGAAGAACTGGCATCACTGTTTTCATTAAGCCTGATATCCCATCCTTTTAACCGGTAATTATCTGCAGAGCTTAAACGAACATCCATAAAATCATCCACAGTATTAAATATTCGAACCATCGATTTGCTAAGCCCATCTTCGTTTGGCATTAGCTTCACTGCAAAAGGTAGCCGATAATATTTCCCGTTATCATCTTCCGCTTCAAATAAAGTTCTTTCCACTCCTATCCGCATTGAGAGCTGATAATAGTCGTGTTGTGACACAACTGTAGCATAACAAAAAAGCAGGAAAGCACCTAAAGCGAGAATCTGTGACCAATTCTTTTTAAAGGAACGTAATTTGGCTGAAATAAAGGCCCCTGCCCCCACAAAAACAAATACTGACAAGAACAAGGCTGGGGTTGCCAACAGTCTGCTAACAATACCATTCTCCAGTCCATTGGGCTTAATTAAGACAATTGTAGCCAAAATCCCCAAGGCAATTACTGAAGGCAGGAGAATTCTGACATCTGTTACTGTCTTATTGAGTGACTTGGACATCAAGCCCAGTGTCAAACCAATTCCCGTCAACAACACTATAAAATAAAGATTCTGAGGCCAAATCATACTAACAAGCCCCAGTATCCCTATGATTGAATTCAAAAAATAACCAATAAGTATAATACCTGCCATAACGAGGATACCAGTCAGGTACCCCCGACGAATCGATTTTTCATCCATATTAATGTAGTTCGTGATATCCGTTAACAATACTTTTATAATTAGAAAAGAACCTGGCTCCCATTGTTGCAAAGTACAAATGAATTACCAGGAATAAGCTTGCCAAAAAGCCCGCTGTAGCATGCAGCAAAGCTGTTAACAGAGTCCCTCCTATTCCGAAAAAATCATCAATTATAAATTCAGGGAACATAAGGGGCAAACCAGTGATTATTAATATAGGGTAAAGCACAAACAGCACTGCTACATAAGTTACCTGCTGCAGTGGATTAAACTTTGCTTCTTCCAAAGCTGGAAAAGGAGGCTTCTCTCCTTTGAAAACCCCAAAAATATAGTACCTCATCTGTGTCATCAATCGCCCAAACAAGCCTTTAAATTCAATTTTATAGTGCTTTCTGTTGGACGTAAAAACAAACAAAATTAGAAAACAAAGATATATGATAAAAAGTCCCAGACCAGCCACATTGTGACTTGTTACAGCAACATTAAAAGGCAAAAGAGGCACATCAGGGTTGGAATACTGCATACTTAGTCCTGAAACCAACAGCACAAGAAAAAAGACAGCGTTTAATACATGCCAGACCCTTACCCATATGGGATATAAATATAGTTTTGCACTCATATTATTTCTTTTTTATTAGGATTAAACGCAAGACTAAATGAACTAATAATCCAAAAATTACCAGGCCAAACAAGCCAATACTAACATAATTCAACACCTTATTTCGATTGGCTCCGATTATATACCCCTCATTTAACACAACAGCATTCAGAAAACCAGATTCAGCACGACTCTCTTTAGCCCTGTGCGCATATAATGACTCCATTAACACAGAATTAGAACTGTGACATTGCACACAGTCATTAACAGCCTCCTCTTTAGGAAGTATATTATGAGCTATAAGAATATCTGATTGGACTTTAGTGTGGCAATCAACGCATCTGACCTTATTAAAATGCCTTGCCTGGTTAGGTAACCAGGAATGAATCATGGCAATATCAGAAGGTTCTTCATCTGACAATAATCCGTATTTAAATTTGTTATCATGACAACTAAGACACATCCCATTACTGGCGCTTACAACTTCTACTATTGGCTTGTCTTCTCTTAACGCTAACTCATATCCATGGGCATCATGACACATCCAGCAATTAAAACGCTCATCTGATTTCTTATAATGAACACTTTCCATAAAGGCGGCCTCAATTCCTTCAAAATTATACTTTGCAAAGGTATCATCACCTCCATGGCAGTCCATACATTGATACTTTTCTTCAAGTCTTAATTCCCCGCTATGCGGGAATGTCTCATACTCCATCGAATGACAATCGACACATGCAAACATCTTATGGACTGATGAATGTAATTTTACACTATCGATATGATGAAACGGATTGAGAGGTTTCCTATCAACCTGATCTGTCCATTCATTATGATATTCATAAAAAACCTGACCATGACACTTCAGACACTGACTGTTATCTGCAACATCCTGTGCCTGAATACCTATATTAACGATGGTCAAACAAATTATGAGACAAATTGGTAATTTCTTTATTTTCTGAATCATTGTATTGTTCACTATATAGATAAAACAAAAAACTGCCTGCAAAAAGTCCATGCTTTTTGTGCGGGCAGTTTTATTAATAATGGCGATTCCTCTATTTTTTAAGCGTACGGATGTACGTTACAATTGCCCAACGATCTTCATCATCAGGAATTTTCTTTTCAAAATTTGGCATTTCATCACGTCCAATAAACGACTGATAGTAAATAACACCATCCTTTTGCGCCTGAAATTCCGCAGTCGTAAAGTCGCCTAAATCAACATCAATACTTCGCGCTTTAGGTCCGTTACCCTGACCAATATTTCCATGACATGATTTACAGTGGCGTGAGTAATTCATTTTACCAACTTTTATCATTTCAGCATCATCAGCAGCCTGTGGGTTTTCCATACTTTGGTATTTAGCCGGAATATCCCATGGCTTTTTTTCCTGTACAAATGACATCAACACAAAGCTTAACATGACTAATGCACAGCTTAATACTAAGGACAGTTTCATTTTTCTCATTATTTTTCCTTTTATCAATTATTATCTAGAAATTCCACAATCGTGTGATGTTAAAGCCAAAACGGATGCTCTCACTATCAAACTTACTTAAGTTATGCATATATAATTCCTGAGGCAAGATTCCTAAACCATTAGTAAGGAATATCTGGAAAGCATGCGTACTTGTTGATACTTCGTAACCAATCGAAAAATGTGGTTTTGGATGATCGGTAAATGAATTATGCTGCGAAATACTTTCGATTTCCAGTGGAACACCTAATTCAAGCGTTATTGATGACTGTGGACTCACTTTTATACGTCCTCCCAATCCCAGACCAATTTTATCATTATCCAATAAACTGTCAACAGCATTATAATGTGTAAAATTAGCGCTTGCCTGAACTGATAACCAGTCATTTACTTTTCGACCAACGATTATTTCTGAAAAATATGACATACGATCAGAGAACTCATAATCAACACCAAATACCGCTTCTTCCCTGGCATCAATAGCCGCATTACCGTAAAATGTTAAACTTACCGGAATAGTATTTTCACGTGTTTGCTGAAATAGGGTATACTTAGCCTGAAAATCCTGGTACTTTTTTTGACTGTTGGTACCAAAACCAACAACAAGGTTATCAAGAATTGAGTAATTAAAACCAATTCGTATATTGGCACCGGGTGCCATGACACCAAAGACATCACTAATGCCGTTATCAATGGTTCCAAACCGGTGATTAATCACCATTTCCAAGGTATTCTTATATTGCGTTACACTGGTTTGGTGATTTATTAAAGTTCCGGACTCCCAAGGCGAACGCACTGGTTTGTCGACTTTCTTTTCAACTGGTGTTTCTTCCTGAGCCATTGCAAAGTGACCAGACAACAACACCAAAACAATCAGATATAGTATTTTTTTCATTGTAATCGTTTTTAGTTATCCTCTGCCCCTTGCTCAATCCAGGTGGTAATAATTAATTTCTGGTTGCTAACATATGTATAGTCGGCGTGCAAACCACTTGTACCTGGCACCTTAACTATCAGACTATTATCAGCATTTTCCAAATCCAGTAAATTGTTATTAATCAAGGATTGATAAGCTTCACCCTGCTTCAAGCTAAATAAACCACTACCATTATGGCAATTAGTACAGCTTTGTGTTGTCCAAATAGGCTCAACCTCTTCTGAAAAACTAATCGGCTCTTCAGGATCGATAGGATCACCTTCATCTGGTGTGATAAATTTATAATCGCAGCCAACTGCGCATACTGCTATCAGTATTACAGAAGCTAATAATATATGTAATGCTTTCATATGACCTATTTAGAGTGTTAAACAAAAACCTGAATGGCTATATGAAATAGCCATTCGAGTGATTTTATTAATTAGTTCCTAAATATGTCCTGGCTGCAATAATCAAGCTCTGGGTATATTCGTTATTATGAATTCCGTAACTATGATCATTTTTAACAAGAGCAAAATTCCAATAGGCAGCTAATTGCTGATGAGTCCATGTACCACCAAGTAAGTGTCCCTCTTCATCAATCATTGGGATGGCCAATAAGTCAGCTTTTAGAGCTTCAAGCAGCACCTCATTTGCAGCCATAATACCCGGTAAATCAATTGTTGCACCTCTTTCAGTGTGACATTCATTACAGTTTGTAAACACAGGTTCACCTTCTGCATCTGCCATTTTAAAAGAGTGTCCTCCAATATATTCTCCGTAGTTACCTGTTTTTGGAATACTATAATCTTCACCAAAAGAAGACATGTGACAACTCTTACAACTATGATGACCTTTGGTTCCGGAAGGCACTGTAGGATCTGTTGTTCCGATATATCCACCTACACCACCGAATATTGCTCCCTGAGCACCATAGTGAGGTCCCCAATGAGCAGCAGCACCATCAGATATTACAATAGTTCCTTCCTGCGAAGGATCGGGTTGACTATCTCCTCTGTGACGTGGCTGGTGACATTTGATACAAGTATTTGTCATTCCCTCAGGATCAGCGTACTGGTTCGTACCATCAACTACCAATCCATCAAAAACATTATTTTCATTCTCGTTTAGATATAAAGTGACCGCATCAGTATAATGCATTGCATAGTCGTCACGAGTATAACTTGTATGAATCTGGTGACAGGTATAACAAGACATGGCTGCAGCTTCAGGGTGCAGACCTCCGTAGTTTGTACCATCCTCTACTGCTTTCATAAATCCATTATGCGAGTGACACATTGAGCATGATCCTCCTGCATAATTAGCATAACCAACATGTTGTGCTCCACCAATAAAATGCGTTGAATACTCAAACTGAGCTGTTTTAATTGTCAATTCACTGTCATTCGTGTGACAACTGACACATCCGGCCGTACCATCTACACCATTGGTTCCATCAATACCATTGGTTCCGTCAGCTCCCGGAGGCCCGGTTGGTCCTTCTTTTGTACAGCTTGTAAATACAACAGCAAAAGCTGTAATAACCAGAAAGATAACTTGTTTTAACTTTTTCATAACGTTTGGACTTAATGAAGAGTATATGTCTTTTTTATCTAAATTACTTTAACAATTTTAAACAATTCAACTTGATTTTTCACGATGTAAGTTTTACATTTAAATATTGACAAAAATCAACAACAATGGCCTATAACCCTATATATCACATATATAACAATCCTAAAACTATTAAAGAAGCTTATCGTTATTTATATTCAGTCCAACTAAAGAAAGCATCTATCAAATTCACTCATAAAATCATTATTATAAGTTATTTCTGAAATACTGAGCACATTAGCGTTATCCATTTGTTTGTTTAATAAAATATATCTATTTTCAATACCAATAATTAATTCACCATTACGGTACTAAGATGACAAATAAGATTATTGATATAACAGACTGCAACCTTTGCCACATCAAGTTTCAGGGCTTTGATTCACTTAGTGCAAACGAACTAAATTCTTTCAAAGAATCGCACTGCAAAGTCATTTATCAAAAAGGTGAAACAATTATTAAGGAAGGCACGCGCTGTTCAAATATTATTTGTATTAAAAAAGGATTTGCGAAGCTCTATATCAAAGGCCTTGAAAACAAAAAGATTATAATTAAAATATTGAAAGAGGGTGATTTTATTGTCAGCCCGGGATTATTTACCGACAATCGCAATCATTTTTCGGTCAGTGCATTAACAGAGATGGATACCTGTTTGATTAGTGTTGAAGCATTTACAAAGGCGTTTCGTAACAACAACCTTTTTGCAGAAAATATTTTAAAACTTAACCATCAAATAACAAATGACTTATACAGTCAGCTAATCAACTTTTCTCATAAAAAAATGACCGGTCGCGTTGCCAATACCATTCTGTATCTTTCAGAAGTTTATGATGCCAGGCGATTTCACACAACGTTAAGCCGCCAGGACATTGCCGATTTGTCGAGTGTCTCTAAAGAAAGTCTGATTCGTGTACTGAAAGACTTCAAGGATAGTGGTATTATTAACATTGATGGCAATCACATAGAAATAAATGCCCTTTCAACACTTCACAATATAAGTAAAGTTGGATAGACCTGCTTATAGCTATTTAAAAGAAATCAAACACTCGTTTATCTATTCTAACTTATGGGTTGCTTTATCATTGGCTTCACTATCTTCAATTACTGCTTTACAATTTAATGGTAATTTATGCTTCTATACGGCATTCTGTTTTTCGATAGCATTTGCCGGATATAATTATATGTATTGGTCAGTATTTTTCACCTCTCCTAGCAAGTTGAATCCGGACAGAAGAACATGGATGCAGCAACACAAACCCATCATGCTCATTACCGGCCTATTGACATTTGCCACTTGCATTTTCTTATCTGATCAAATAATAAAATCAGCACAAACTGAATTCTTAATATTTATCATACTATCGTCGTTTTATATTATACCAACAAGAAAAAACATTGGTCTACGATGGATTCCCGGGGTTAAAATACTCATTATTACATCAGCATGGACACTGCTAAGTACTCTGCAGATAAGCAACACAGACATTAAACAAAGCACTACTATTTATATCAGTATTTGGTTAATTATTCTTTCTGTTACCATTCCGTTTGATATTCGTGATATCAGAACTGATCATTTGAAAATGAAAACAATACCACAATTGATAGGCATTAAT
>JAKSBD010000368.1 GCA_022361295.1 Bacteroidales bacterium | reverse complement strand
GAAATAAAGTGGATAGTTCATAAGGTTCACCTGGCACCACTTCGATATCTGTTCCACTGCCGCCTTTTCGACTGTCTGAACTACGGTTTCTTTCACTCAGACTCATGTTAACCCTAAGGTCAATCATGAGACGTTTTAAAGGTTTGATATTAAAATTGGCATTTAAATCAGCACGGTTATAACCTGTTCCACGCAGAATCCCTTCTTCATCGTAAAAACCAATACCCAATCCATAGGTTACCTGTTCGGTACCTCCATAGCACTGCAGGTTGGCATTGATGACTTCACCCATATCATAGTACATCGGGAAGAAGTTAGTAGCATTATTATAAAAGGTATTTAAACTATCCTGAAAGGTAGAACTACCGCCTTTGGTTGGTATATATGAAGCGTTGTAAACACGTGTATCGTACCAGTTATTATAAAATTGCTCGCCATTACTCCTGTTCTTATAGGCATCCCAGTATGATTGGGCATAATTATAGGTACCATAACCTTCACGATAATAAGGCGTATTATTATTGGTGGTTGCCCATAATCTGTAATCGCGCTCTCCTTTTCCAAGGGTAACAGTTGGTAACTCTGGTAGGAAACTGTAGGTATAAGACACATTGGCCGAGAAAGTTGCTTTCTGATTCTTCTTACCTCGCTTAGTAGTAACCATAATTACCCCATTGGCAGCACGCGAACCATACAGTGAAGTAGAAGAAGCATCTTTTAAAACTTCAATGCTCTCAATCATATCCGGGTTCAAGTCGGATAACAAGTTGGTTCCGGTAATTGGTGATGTAAACGAGCTCAAAGGTACACCATCTACCACCCAAAGAGGTTCTGAGAAACGACGTTCTGCTTCTACATTTAAGGAGTTGTATCCGCGAATAGTAATCTGAGTACCTCCTCCTCCGGGAGCACCGGTAATATTGGAAACATCCATACCCGCTACGCGGCCTTGCAAGGCATTGGCTAAGTTGGCAGTTGGCACATCTTCTAATTCGGCCCCCTTCACAGTTGCTACTGAACCTGTCATTTCGCGACGTGTGGTGGTACCATAGGCAATCACCTTAACTTCATCAATCCCTTCCACATCTTCGCTCATCATCACCTTTACTTTCTTACCAACTGTAAAAAGTACTTTTTCGATTTTAAAACCTACGAAAGAAATGCGTAAAACACCATTTTCCTCTGGTACATTCATTGTAAACTCACCATTGGTATCAGTGATTGTCCCGGTATTGTAACCCTCCAGAATGACATTGGCGCCAGGAATAGGATCGCCATTGGTGTCTGTGACTTTTCCTGAGATGCTTTTCTGTTGTTGTACCACGTTTTCCTTTGGCCTGATCACGACCATATCTTCCAATATTGCGAAGCTCAGGTTGGTCGATTTCAATACCTCGTACAAAACATCTGTAATAGTTTGCTCTTGTGTTTCCAGGTTGATTCGGTTCACATCCTCCACATCCGAATCTTTATACACAAAAATCAGTGATGTTTGCTTCTGAAGCATATCAAACACTTCACTAATTCGCTTATTTTCTGCCTTAATCGATACCTTTTCCTGCTGCGAATAAACACTGATGGCAGAAACCTGTATGACTGAGAACAAGAGTAAAAACACCGTTAACTTCATAATTAAAACAGTTTTTTTCCAACGCCCCCTACTATAAGGGTACGACAAATAGTTCTTTTTCATAAATTTGTACTATTAGATTACACAATCTCCTTTTTGCCGAAGGAGGTTATCTGAAGGGATGTTTGCCGCATCCCTTTTTTTTTTTTT
>JAKSBD010000521.1 GCA_022361295.1 Bacteroidales bacterium | reverse complement strand
TTCAACTTCTTTCTTAATCGGTAACGAGCTGTATCTACACTGCTTGGCGAAATATTTAGAAACTTGGCTATTTCATTTGTGTTGGCATTAATTCGAATAAACGATATTAAACGAATGTCATTAGGTGTTAGTTCTTCATATTGAGCAGAAACTTTTTGAATAAAATCCTGATGATCTTCTGAAAAAAGTTTATAAAACAAGAACTCTTTTTTCTCCTGATTTATCTCCTGATCAATTTTATTAACCCAGCGTGAGGCTGCACTGTTTTTCATTTGTGCCAAGGCTCCTCTGACATCCACCAAAAATGAATTTTTATGCCTGATAATTTCTGTAAACTGCAATAACTGCTTCTTTTGTGCTTGAACCTGTTCTGCCGCTGAACGTTTTTGATCGTATTTATGCTTTAACCTTAGCTTTTGATACTTTGCATATTGAACAATTATTAAGATGAGCGCCAAAATAATTACGACTAATATTCCGATACGAAGATAGTAATAACCTGCGCCTTCTATTGTTATTGGCAATGTTGTTTTTCTTTCTATAGTACCATTATAGCGACATTCTAATTCAAATGAGTAATCACGTGGCTTTAAATCTCCATAGGCCACTTGATTATTTGATAACGACCACTCTGACCAATCTTTATTATATGGCAAAAGACGATAGCGGTATTCAATATTATTTTTTTTGTCGCTCGCAAAAGAAAGGATTACCGTTTTAAAATCACGACTGGCAAGATTCAAGGTTTCTTTTGTGAAAGGATAATATAACGTTTTAGGCTTATGAATCTCAGAATATGTAATTTCAATTTTTGAAATTACGGGATCTTTTAATGCCTGATAATTAAATTTAAGATTGAGCGGTAATACCCTTACTCCTTTATCTGTACCTATATAGAGAAGTTTATCATATATTTTCAAACATTCGAACTGCTCAACAATATCGTTGTTAACTTCACTTAGCAGCTTATTGTGAACAACAATTGAACCATTGGCCAGCTCCTCGATCATTCGTAGCTCGTTATTTTGAATGTAAACTGCAATATTGTTATCAACACTTACTTCCAGGGCACTTATCCCTCCCCCTTTAATACTCTGAGTTAATATCCGTTGCGTCTCAACAAAATGGCTTTCCTTATACTCATAAAGCGTATTTCCATCATAGAACAACAGGCCATAATCTGTTTCAAAAACATCATTCATTCTCGTATCGCTTACAATACAAGAATCATTATTTACATGAATACTGCGAACAATTGAATCGTTAGTGCTGCCATATACCCATATACAACGATTTGTTCTGTCATAACTAAGTTTAGGGTTGCCCCATAGCCATAGGTTTTGCTTTTCCACAAAACCTGCTCCTACCTGTTGCATCCACAATACTCCGGTATAGGCTGAAAATATATAATCGTTAGAATCACCAAATTGGGCAACATCCATTACCCCCGTATTATTGTATATAAGCTGAGAAGTACCCTTTTCAATTTGAATTAACCCATTATTATGGCATGCAAAAACACCTGCTGCAGACTTATTTATTCCCCATACCTGCCCTTGGGTACCTTGAATAAGAGAAAAGTCATTCGCATGATGATTAAAGTATAAGCCCTTATTGGTTGCAATGTATGTTGTTTCACCATCTAATAGAATGTCATATGTTGCTCCCTTACTAATGATGGATTTTAATAGACTCTCCTTGTTTATTTTAGCAATGCCGTAGTCCAACCCAGCCCATAAATTCCCATTATTGTCAATTGCGATCGATAGAACAGTATTGTCCAACAATCCATGTTGCTGTTGTATCTTTCTATGAATATGAACACCCCCATTATCAGATTTAACAGGTATAATTCCCTCTAAAATAGAGCCCAGGTAGAAAGTCTTTTCATTATAATGGGTTGCTGAAAAACAACTCGATTGCTCTGGTAGCCTTACTTTTCTAATTTCACTACCATCATAAGCAAACACCTCTCCGCTCAACATGACTATATATAGTTGACTGTCGTGCTCAAACAACACTCTTACTTCCTGGTGTTGAGCCTGCTTAAAGGGAGTAACCAATGTAAAACCTTCAGAATCCAAGGTACCCAATCCTTTATCACCAGAGATAGTCCAAACTCTGCCTTGCCACTTTCCTAAACCTGACACACTCTGTGAAAAAGTATACTGGGCCATGTTTCCGGTTCGATAGTTATATATTTTAATCGTACTATTTGCCTGATAGAAAATAAGATCACCATTTACTTCAATATTCCATACTCCACCATCAATATCTGCCAGGTAATGGTAGCTTAATTGTCCCGTCTCATCAATATCAAAGTAACCAATTTCATCTCCGCCACACCAAATTTTATTGTTGTGAATGCATATTGCCCGTATTGATTTACCTGATGGGAGTTCATCTAATATCCATTGCCCATAAACATACCGTAGTAATCCACTGTTATTGGCTATATAGATGATATTATCCGAATCAACTTCAATATCCCAATTTTGCCTTCCGGCGCGGTAATCATTCTTATCAAAGGTAGTAATATCAGGAACATAAGAATATTCAAGAGCATAAGCTAAGCTTGCAACACATATAAACAGAGTAAATAGTAGATTCTTTTTAAAATTCATAGCAATCGAAACACAGCCATTTACAGGCCAGGTAATCCCCTTGAAATTAGATTATGCATTCTGCTACAAATGTAAGTATTAATTTCTTTATTTTATTTAGATAAAATTATGCATGAACTTTACTTCTGCAAACACAACTTTATCAGTTAAGGAGATATACCTTTTATCCGTCCGATGAAAGCAGCAAATTCACCTTCGTTTATTTCACGACTTTCCTGAGACTGACGAATATGCAACTCTCCTTCCTTGTCGGTCAGATAAAACTTAAAGATAAAACCGGCATTATCATCAGTGCCCATTTTTCCAAAACGTAAGTCGGCCAGATACAATCCTTTTTCATCCTCATTTACATGGTAAAAGCCTTTGGTAAAGCGCAGGAGTTTCTTCACATCAGCATGGTGGGCAATAGTATTCAACTTAGCCTCATTACGAGGAATAAAGATAAAATCGGATGGAATATCATTATCAAAGTTGGAATGCAGGCCCATATAGTAACCGGAATCTGTTTCGGCAATGCCCATCCACAGGAAATTGGTTAATGGCAAAGGGCTTGTTTTATAACGGTCATATGAGATATTTTGCCGGGCAAAAGCCTCTTCAAACACACCATTGACATATATTTTATTACCAACCGTTCCGCTTAGGTATAATGAAGTCAGTATAATAGTACCCACAATTAAGCGTCGCCTGAGCAAGGCTGTTCGCTTTATAAAAGGGATGACTAAAAGCACCAGAATAAAAGGCAGGGTGTAAAATACATCCACTATACCAATGGTTCCCAACTCTACCCGGTAATCAGAAAAAGGCAGAAAGGCGCCTGTGCCATAAGTGGTAAAATAATCAAGTACCGGATGGGTAAAGGAGGCCCAGAAGATCAATTTGGTCCATTCAAACCATGTGACATGCATCTTTTTTTGATGGATCTGATGAATAAGCCAGCCCAGTAAAGGAGCTATGATAAATGAAAAAATCAAACTATGTGTAAATCCCCTGTGAACAAACAAACCATCTACTTCACTGTAAAAAGGTGTAATCAATACATCCAGATCGGGCAAAAGACCACCAACAGCGCCCCATACAATAGCTTTGTTACCAGCTTTTTTACCCAGTACCAACTCGCCTACTCCGGCTCCTAAGACAGTTTGTGTTATTAAATCCATCGGTTTTCATTACTTATTCGTTTAAGTATATTAACCCTGTGGTAGTTGTTTTTGTTTATGAAAACAAGGCGCATTTAATCAGGCCCCTTGGTTTAATAGGGTTTATCATTCATAGGGCTTCTGCCTTTGGGTGTTCGGAAAGATTTTTATTAAACGTATATATCTATGCATCATGGGAATCAGCTCTCTGGTTAGCCCACGCGAAGGGATTCGCGCGGTAGCGAGGGGCGTGTCGTCACCTGTTCCTTTAATAACAATTAAAATGGAATTGACATATCTTTTTGATTCTAAACCTTGTCTACTCAATTTTAGGCGGGTTATGAGAAAGTAGAGATAAAAAGCCCGGCAAACTTAATTACCGGGCTTTAAACAGTATTATCTCTCAAGTATTAAATCACAATTCAGTGTCATAAACCTGTCAGTGTGCGTAGCTCCTGACAGCTTTACAATAGCTACTTGTAACTTTCATTCATATATATATCCAACACACCACCTGGTTCGAGTGCATCAAACGAAAAACGATTGGTTGCCAGCTCTTTACCGTTTAACTCGGCACGTTGAACATATTTGTTGGCCTTAGAGTTATTATGAACGTTAATGGTAAAATATCCATCCTTCACTTTAATTCTTGCGTTGTCAACAACAGGTCGTCCAATCATTAGCTCCGGTGTACCAGGTGTCAATTGGTAAATACCAATGGCATTAAGCACATACCAGGCCGACATTTGGCCACAGTCTTCGTTACCGATAATGCCTTCCGGTGTGGGCGTATAAAAGTGGTAAAGCACTGTATCAATGACTTCTTGTGTGCGCCATTGTCTGTCGGTATATTGATACATAAACGGTACGTGGTGACTTGGCTCATTACCATGAGCATATTGCCCGATCAGGCCTGTTATATCAGCCGATGCGTTCTCCCCTTCAATAACAGATGAAGTTGTAAACAAAGAATCGAGCCATACACCCATATTATATTTACCACCCAATAACTCTCTAAAATCCTCTATGGCGTGAGGCACAAAAGGTGTCCACTGGTATGAGTTACCTTCAACAAATTCACTGCGCTCATGATCTGAGAAACGCGGGTTGAAATCGCCATACCATTCACCATTGACATTAATACCACGCATAAAACCAGTTGTTTCGTCGTAATAATTGCGGTAAGCATTCCCTTTTATGGCGTAATAATCAGCTATTTTTGTTTCTCCGTTTAAAGAAGCCATTTGGGAAACACACCAATCATAGTAGGCCATTTCCAAACCATAGGATACGGATTCTGAAACTTTATCCTGAGGTACATACCCCAGCTCTTCTTTATAGTAGATATGTTTTGGCATCACGTTTTCGCCACGAGTGCCTTTATACTTTTCATTAAACTCTTCCTGCCATACAGAAGCATTAATAGCAGCTTTCAGCACCTGATCAGGTATAGAATCAATCATGCCTTTACTCCAGGCATCGGCCAGGATAGCATTGGCCGGATACCCCACCATCGTACCGGTATAATTAGCGTTTAACGGCCACTTAGGTAACAGGCCACCTTTTTCAGCATGGTCTACCAGGTCATAGGCCCAGGTTCTGGCTCTCTCCGGTTCAATAATCGTCATAAGCGGATACCAGCTTCTGAAGACGTCCCACAATGAATAAATGGTGTATCTCCCTTTGCCATAAGACTGATGAATTTTATGATCCATCCCCCTGTAACGACCATCGGTATCGGTAAATACCATTGGTGCTATTTTACTATGGTACAAAGCAGTGTAGAAATTAACCAGAACACTTCTATCTTCTGTTTCAATATCAATGGCATTCAACTCATCAGACCATTTATTCCTGGCCTGTTCCACCACTTGTTCAATGTGTTTTACACCCTGTAATTCAGACATGTTTTGGGCTGCACCCAGGGCGTCAACAGATGATATAGCCACCCTGGCATTTAAAGCACTGATATTTTCACCAAATGAAATAAATAAACGCACATCCTTACCTTTGACCTCAGCATCTTTAGCCTGCTTTTTATCAACATCAAAAACATAGGTTTTGATTGGTTGATCAAACACACATTTAAACCATACAGGATCGTCTTCGGCCCAGCCTTTTGTTCGTCTGTAGCCTTCAACAGTATATTCATCCACCACGCTCATGTGACTTTCCAGCACATGATGGCCCCAATCGGACTGCAGTACATGCGCCAGGTCAATCATCAAAGAAGCATCACCATCGCCCGGATAAGTATATTTATGCCAGGCGGTGCGTTCGGTTGCCGATAACTCAGCCTTAATATTCCATGGTTGAACCAGGACTTTATAATAGCCAGGACTTGCCTCTTCATTGGCATGATCAAAGCTGGCCACCGGCTTCTCTCCTTCATACGAATTGGTATAGGGTAAAAATAACACATCGCCCAGGTCACCAATTCCGGTACCACTCAGGTGTGTATGGCTGAATCCATAAAGTGTTGTATCACTGTAATGGTAACCACTGCTGGCCTCCCATCCAAACAAGTGAGTATCAGGACTTATTTGAACCCGGCCATGTGGTACAACCGCCCCTGGGAAAGTATGTCCATGAAATCCTGTTCCAATAAAAGGATCGACAAACTGCAGTTTATCTGTGACAGCAGTAGCTTCACTTTTGCCATTATCACAGGCTGATAATAATACAAAGGCTGCAAGAGCCAGAAGTTTTATTCGTTGATACATATTTCAAACGTTGAAATTACTTAGTTAATAAAATGCCCTTGATGATTCACTTCTCTTAATAGAAAGGGATTTACCAAGGTATCCATTATGCATGCAAATTCAGCCCTGCTCAGCTTATAAGCACCGGTAATATTCTCAGCTCCGTTGGCCTGAAGAATAGTCTTAAGCTTATTCATTATTTCCTGCTGACTTAATTTACACTCGTCTAAGTTATATTGAATTCCGAAAGAAGTCACCAACTGCGCACAATCTGAAACCCTAAAGTCACCATCTTTGAACATGAGTAGAGATTCGGGCAGCCATCCTTTCAGATTTTCTTTCAATTCTGATGCCTTCACCATGCTATTGGGGTAGATATGCGTATGGTTCTCCCAGCCTATATTTTTGCCTTCACCCTTTAATATTCCAGTGGCACCCAATTTCTGGATGGCTACAAAAGCTTTATTCCCGGGAAGGATATCGGAGTAAGGCATGATATAGGCCCCTGCTTCCAACAGTTGCTGCTGAACTGCCCTGACAGATACCTCTGCGGGTGTTTTATCTTGTTGTACAGCTAAGGCGGCCAGCACGCCCGAAGCCTGACCAATTAATAAACACACCGGTTGAAGGCGCGTTGTTCCGTTTACTATATTGGATACTGAGATGGATTTCTCAGCTACAATAAAATCATTTGTCCCATCAGGAATCAAAGTACCCAATGGCAGATTATATGAAGGTACCGGATAAAAGTGCAGGTCGGGTAACTGATCGGCCATCGGATAGCGCTTATGATGATGATCAACCGGATAATCGCCTACCGCAATACCTGTGCGGTAAAGTGCATTGCTTTGCTCATATGGACGTGCCATATCGTTTACTGTATACCTAACCAATCCTTTTATTCGACGTGATTCGCGGTGGTAAGGAATATACGGCAGGTTGTCAGGCGTATCATAAACATCATTTGCCAGAGCCAGATTGGTAAAACCTAACTCGTGCTGCAGATACCATATATAACCCAAGGTAAAATCTTTAGCTGCCTGCAGCGCTTTTTCACGTTGAGCCTTATCCATTTCAAGGATATTGAGGTAATAGTCATTGCCTTCAATGGGCCAATTTATCATGTAATAACCATTGGGCAACTTACCATACTCCATCATGTAATCGCATTCCCATAACTTATTACCTTTCGGATCAAGCTTCACATTCGATGCACAGGTGTAATAGAATTTAGAGGCATCATAATTGTTTGGTTTCTCCGTCATGAGGTGTGAGTCGTCCCCATAATCTTTTAAAATGGCCACATAGGTTAAATCCTGAATGATATCATTGGCCTGAACAGGTGCAATATCTTCACCGGATTCAGCACGAGCGTCCATCCCAATATCGTATGGTATGCCTGCCTGTTTTGCCACATCACCAAGCTCTGTCGCATCAATTACAATTTTAGCATTAACAGTATATTGCTTGTTGTTCCCGTTATGACGGATAACAGCTGTCCATCCCTTATCACCTGATTTAGTTAAGGATTCCAGGGATGACTGACGCATTACCTGCAGATTCGATTCAGCCTTTGTCATTGAACTTAGAATGTTCTGACCAATGTGTGGCTCAAATAACACATGGCTTACCCAGCCAGTTTTAACACTATCGGCACCACCATAGTGGCTGTATAATTTTTGCCTGAATTCCTCCCAAAGTCCTGAATGCAACCGGTAATTACCATCAACAGCACTTACGCCTGCTGAAGTCAGCATACCCCCAATCCAGGGTGTTTCTTCAATAATCAGGCTATTTACTCCCATTCGTGCTGCCTGAATACCAGCCATTGTACCGCTGGCCCCACCGCCTATAATCAAGACATCCTTTTCTATAGCTGTACTTTCCTTTTTTAGCTGACAAGCTGTGAACAGAGCTATCAGGGCCAATATTATAATTCCTGTATTTTTCATGTTTGCTCTATTTGTTTTGACTGATAGCTTCCAGTGTTTGCCAACATTGATATAATCCGCGTGGCACATGGAAGCAGCCTTTCCACTTTCCACCTTTCAAAGGTAGCAATACCTCCCCTGCACGATTCAGGTATCCATACCACTCGCCATGTTCAGTATCTTTAAAATGTGACCAGGTATAATCGTGTACTTTTTCAAACCATTCAAGACATTTCATATTACCTGTTAGCTGATATCCTTTTAAAAGACTGATGAGGGTCTCAAGGTGCACCCACCAAAGTTTCTGATCCCACTCCAGTTGTTGAGGCGGATAACCTTTGATATCCATAAAGTAAAAGATACCACCATGCTTTTTATCCCAACCATACTCCAGGGTATTGAGCGTAATTTCCACAGCCTTCTCAATTAAGGAGGGACGATTAAGGCGAACACCCAGGTCCATGATAAACCACATGGCTTCAATAGCATGTCCGGGGTTTAATAAACGTCCATCAAAGGTATCCGAGAATTGACCGTCAGCAGTGACATTTTCCAGAATCAAGCCATGTTCATTGCTATAGAATACCTCCATCACTTCGCGGATAGCAGTTTCAATGGTTTCGGATACCAATTCAGGCGATAATAGCTCTTCAATTTCCAATGACAGATTACACAAGATCATCGGCAAGGCGAAGTTTTTTAAATTCCGTGTACCGGGATACAGCTTATTGTAAGCACCCTTAGGATTATCCTTGCGCTTTATCACTTCGTTGAATGTTTTTATGGCAATTTCTCCCAAATTTCGATTACCGGTAGCCATGCTAAGCTGTCCAAATGCCATAGCAGCAAAGGTATTGGAGAAGATATTATAGGGCTGAACCAAAGGCTGGCCTTTCTTGTCAACACTGAAATACCAGTTATAACTTCCATCGTGCCCGTATTTATCAAGGAAGTCGGCCCCATGCCTGGCCATATTCAGCCAGTCTACTTTTTTCTCAACCTTATTATACAACATTGAAAAAAGCCAAACCTGGCGTGCCTGCAACCAAATAAACTTATCCTTATCAAATACCTCACCATCCCTGTTGAGACATGTAAAATAGCCTCCATTCTCAGTATCAGTTGAGAATTGCTCCCAAAATGGTATCACATTATCGAGAAGCTCACTCTTATATTGTTTTGCTAATGCTGTAAAATCAATCATATCACTTATGCTACTTTACATTAATGTATTCTTTGTATCGGTTGTAAAGGTGCCCCGCCTGTAAATAGGCCGACTGAGGGCTCATAAAATGAGAGAACTCAAATGTTATGGCCTTGTCTATTCCGGCTTGTTTCGCCAAATTCATTTTTAAGTGAAGTTTATCCCACTTGATTGGTAAAAACTTAATGGGCATATCACGATCAAACGTTTCAGTATTGGTCCAGCATTCCAAACCATTGGCTTCAGCCATTTCTTTGTTTGCTTTCAGGAAGTCAATCAACTCTTCGTATTCTACATGACCATCCTGAAATGCTACAATATCAACGGCTCCTTTGATTCCGGCAAATATCTCACTCCAGTCTTTTTTATGCTGCTCCAATGTCACGTAATCGTTTCGTTTGGTTTGAGCTGTGTACTGACTAATATTTTTACTGCCATCAATATACGGTGAGATTAAGGTTTTTAATCCACCACTTACCGACTTACAATAATGCCCCAATGATGCATACAAATCAACTATGGTGCTTACTTTTCGGCTGGTTTCCTGTGAGATATACCATCCTTTGAAGGATTGATGATGCCCGTACCTGGCCCACACCTCATCAATAACCTGTTTATTGATTTCCACTTCCTTTTCGTATTCACCTGCTGTCCAGTATTTACCTGAATCATATAAACCGAAATAAAAATCCATCTCATACTTATCGCTCAGCTCAAGAAACAACTCAACCAGATCTTCGGTTGGCTCATAGGCTCCCATCTGCTCTTTTAATACAGTTGATGGCCAGGTCATCCATTTTTTATATCCACAACGGATAAGGATCACCAGGTTGATACCTACCTCTTTCATGTATTGAAAATCGGCTTCCCACTCTTCGCGTCCCCAATTCTGATGGGGTATATCGTGACTAATTTCGTCCAAAAATGTTCCTTTAATCATATCTCACTATCTTCTTAATCTATATTCTTCAAGTTGTCGTACCAGGTCTTCTTTAAAATTATGGATGTCACAAGCAGTATTACCGCTGCAACCGATGTTTCGGTAAACTGACCGGTTAAGAGGTAAATTGGCAATAGTACCATTGACATTTGCCAGATGATACCAATAACAACATTAAAACTATCTCTTTTAAAATCTTTATTTGGTACAAAATCAGGGTCTTCATTCAATACAGCATCTTTAACCGGCTCCCAGAAACCCCATGGTCGGGTTTGCTTGTAGAACTTCTTCAGGGTTTCCATATCCTCGGGTTTGGTTAGCAAGGTTCCAATCCATGATGCCAGGAATGACACCCCTAGAATTACCGGGAAGATATAGATATCAATAATACCAGGAAACCATATTCGCACCAACGATGGTACAATAACCGAGGCTACCAGCCCCCCAAGCATTCCAAAGAAATAGCCCATACCATTAAAACGCCACCAGATCCACTTTAACACGTTAGCAGCTGCATAACCTCCATACAATGAGGAAGTAATCCACAATGTAAGACTATTTAAAGAAGTGGCAAACAGGCCAAAAAACAGTCCTACCAACACCAATACAAGACTGGAGATGTAAGAATAGCGAACCAACTTCTTATCAGAAGCATCAGGGTTGACATATTTCTTATACAAATCATTTACAAGGTAAGCTGGCGCTGCATTAATAAAGGCCGCAAAGGTTCCCATAAAAGCTGCCAGCAAACCGGCCAGTAATAAACCTTTCAGACCTACCGGTACAAACTTCTGGATGGCCATTGGCAACACCATTTCAAAATCCATATCAGACCCCATTGCCATCATTTCGGGCTTTAGGTATACCATTGCCAACACCGCAAAGCCTGCAATCATTAAATATCTTGGCACATACAACACCAGCGGTGTTAATCCACTCATCTTAGCAGCTTCGGAGGCCGTGCGGGTTGAAAGAATGCGTTGCATATCATAGCTCGGAACAGGTCCTGCCAAACTGGCAAAGATGCCTTTGAAAATCATCATCATCAACAGCATGCCAAACATCTCAAAACCATCACCGGCAATCTTATCATTCAGTGCAGGGAACTGTTCACTCCAATCCAGATCAAGTTTCCAGTCGGGCATCATATTAAGCCATCCATCGGGCACTGCAGCAGCAATCTGAGTGCCATCCACACTGTTAAAAGCAATAATACCAATAGCTATACAGGCAACAGTCATAATCAGGAACTGCAATACCTCTGTACTCACCACGCTGTACATTCCACCCTTAAGGGTATACACAGTGGTAATGGCTATAATTATTAAAGCATATACCTGCTCTGAACTCAGGTGTAATCCAAGAATAACGGTTGATAAATCCCAGGTAAAGAAGGTGGCGGCAAATTTTCCGATTCCTTCTACAAAATAGGCAATAAAACCAATCACACTAATCACCGCAAAAATAACAACGATAAGGTGCGACATGCGCCCGCCTCTTCCTTCCCCAAAACGGAAAGTGATCCACTGGGCTCCGGTCATGGTATTTGATCGACGCATCCAGATAGCGAGGAAGACCATAACGAAAATCTGATTCCACACCGGCCATAACCAGGGTATCCATGCACTTTTTAAGCCATAAATAAATGTAAGGGTAACCGTCCACATGGTACCGGAAATATCAAACATTCCTGAGGCATTCGATAAACCAAGGTAATACCATTTAATGCTGTTACCTCCCAGGAAGTAGGACTCCAGGTTTTTAGATGCTCGTTTTGACAGCCAGAAACCTATAAACAGTGTCAGAACCAGGTATAATAATACAATTGTTATATCAATCCAGGACAAACTCATTTCTTATTTCCTTTATAAAGTGCTTTTAATTCATTTTCATATGTATGCAATCCTTCGTAGAAGAAGTATACTTCTCCGTTGGCTCCGGCCTCACGATTACATTCAATCATATAGTTAAATAATCCTTGTGATGGCTGCTCATCATTCACCTGAATTAATATGCCCGGGTAAAATAAGTGTCTTTTCCCGGGAAGGATATAATCCATGGTTACTTCAAGGGTCTGCTTGTAACGAGCTGAGTCCTTACGATAAAGCTGAGGACAAATCATATCAACATAGCCATGGTTGATCCAGGTTGGCCAGTCTTGCAGGTATTCTTCCTTACTCCAAGGATAAACACTTGGTGCCATTGATACAATACACTCCGGTTTAACCGATTTCACTTCAGTATATAATCGTTTCAGGTACTCATTCAACTTCTCTGATCGCCAGTTAACCCATTCAAAATCCTTGCAGTTATCAGATGGTGCCTGACCAAAATGCTCGCTTTTATACCATTCAATTGTTTCAGGATTATACCCACCGCTTGATGGCATTGCAGGCAGGCGATCATCGCCCTGTATACCGTCTATATTATAGTTTTTAACCACTTCCATTACCAATGAAGTCATGAAATCCTGTACTTCAGGATTTAGAGCATTCATCCAGTCAAAATTATTCTTCGTACAAATCTCACCTTCATTGGTAAGTGCCATCCATTCAGGCTTTAGCCCGGCTATTTTACCACCTTTCTTATTATAGGATGATGAGAAGCCAAATTCAAACCATGCAAATACTTTAATATTGCGCTTGTGTGCTTCATCAATCAATTCCTGTAATGGGTCACGTCCGGTTTTTTCAGGGTCCAGGACAGGATCAATTTCGAAGCCTGTAAATTCCTTCATTATCTGACTTCTATACATGGTCATTGCTTTATTCCATGTAACCACAAAAATGGTGTTAAGTCCCAGTTCATCGCAATAATTTACAGCCTCAATAATATTCTCTTTTGTATACAAAGCTTCACTGGCAACATTCGTTAACCAGACGCCTTTTACAGGTTCTTCATAACCAATCGGATACCTGTTATCGCTTTCCTTTTCCATCTGACACGCTACCCCGGTTAATACCAGAATAATTAGTCCCCAAATCTTGTTCATTGTCTTTATTTTACTTTATTCTTTATCTTCTAATTATGTTTTCCATAAATACTTCCTTTTGACAGTGAATATGGTCACCAGTACCATAGTGCCAGTCAATAATATACCACGAAATATTCCCGCATATATATTTGATTGCGTCCAATCATTGAATCTTCCTAATACACCTGTTATTCCCATTATTGGTATCAGCAGATAGGTGACAACCACATAGCCTACCATTGGGTTTTTCCCAATTTGTGGCAGAAATCGTAAATATCCGGCAACTAAACTGTGCTGATAAAACAGCTTAAGGCTTAACAAACTTAAACCGGCTAAACCTGAGGTAACGAAAAAGTAACTCAGGGTCGAAATGTCTTTCTTAATACCACCTTCGTAAGGTTCAAACAATATTCCCAAAAACAGCCAGAAGAAACTCCATGACAACCAACTTTTATAAGCCCCCTTAAACACACTGTTCATTCGTGTAAAAAGAGCCAGTACTGACACTAACAAACAAATATTGCCTGCATAAAGCAGCCAGGTTAACCTACTGTACAAGCTAAGGAGGTTAATAGGAATAAACAATACCAGTCCTATAGCCAATAACATTGTTCTGTCGCGACTTGATTTTTCTTCTTCAGTCATTTCGTAATCAGATCGTTTTAAATTACGATAAGCTATATCTCCTATGACAGATCCAGGAAGTACAATCAATAAATACTTCAGGTAATACATATTTGTAAAGATGGTATTACCCAACTCTATACCAATACCTTGTAATACCTCCTTAAAAGAAGGCCATAACTCACATATATAAACCAGCAGGTTAAACTGATACAATTGCTGATTAATACTTCCATCAATACCTGCCGTTAATCGAATAGCGAAATAAACAACCAGTATTGCCATTCTAGGCCACCAGTTGTTTCTGGTAAGAACCCAAACAGCAGCAGCTATTAAAGCCATATTTGACAAGAGAAGTATAATAATGTCGTGACGATGAATTGAAAATGGTACATCCAAAAGATAATGCCTTACGATCATCAATAACAACAATGAAATATAGCCCCCAATGTTAATCTGTTGCTCGTACTTACTGAATTTGGGAAACTTAGAAAAGGTGGCAAACATCGAAATAAAACCAAGTAATGTAAAGACATATCTGCCAGCTCCAAAAGACTCTGGCAAGCCGTAAGGAGACAGATGGGCCAATGCCACTGCGAATACAAACAGGTTAAAGCTTCTGAACAACACCTTTACCATTAACTTTCTTGTTCCATTTTGTTCGATGTATCTATTCATCGCAAAAGGAAAGGATAATCCCATAGTAAATAAGAAGAATGGGAAAACTAAATCAACCCAGGTAATACCAGGAATTTCAGGATGAAATTTGAAATCGGGTGGCCCAACCTGAGCATGGTACATCCAACCGGGTATATCGGTCATTTGAGCAATGGTACCGGACAATACCATACCTAATATGGCCAGACCTCTCAGCGCATCAATACTTATGTCTCGCTTATTATTCATTCAATAAGTATTTTTCCAGTTATTCCTCTAGTTGCTCCGATGATTCAACATCAGGCTGTTTGACATTTAAGTACACTTCGAATCCTGATTGTTGAGTAAAAGTTTTTAGTAATCTTAATTGTTCTTGTTTAATCAATGTATCATCATTGCAATCCTCAATTGCACTCATACAGCCTGAAGAAACCTTACTTTACAATTAACAATCCGGTTAACACACTTCTTTGCCCGACGTCAATACTATTCTGGTTATATAAATCACCATTCAAAACAAGTGTTGAAGATCCCCCTCCATCGAGATTCAAGGCATGGACACAGCCAAAATCATTCTTCAATATACTGGCCATATCCCTTAAGGTGATACCGTCGCTATAACTCGCCCTGCCATTAACCACCAGAATAACCAACTCGTTGCTGGCTGTTACACCAATGGCCGTGCGATTGGCAATCGATCGAATAATATCGTCATAGAACAACTCATAACCATAGTCACTCACCAAATCACCATTTCTGATTAACAGAGGACCACCACCTATAGCATTGGTACGATCATAGACGAAACCATTGGCAGGGAAACTTGCTGAGGGTTTTGGTTGTGGTGTTTCCCCATCTACATTAGGCGAAGGATTTGGATAACCATACACAGTTCCATCTTCGATTGTGTAAACCCAGTCGGCTGAAAAATTATTAGCAGCATCGTGGCTAAATGCCCCTCGTGTTACATAAAAACTTCCATCGCGCGACAATTGAGCTATATTGTTTGACATTACTTCATTATCCTTAATAATCAAACTATAAGATGAAGTTGAACTAAAATACCCTGTGTTAATTCCAATTAAAGGCATTGTTCCATTAACCGATTCATAGTCATCCACCATCTGTGTAACGGTCATATTGCCTTTGTCTTTATTGTAATATGGTACAAAATGGTATCCTTTACTCATATCAACGGTTACAGCATATGCTGAAAATGGCATTTCTGTACCATTGGCA
>JAKSBD010000269.1 GCA_022361295.1 Bacteroidales bacterium | reverse complement strand
TATGCAGATATTGCATCTGGAAGTTATGACGAACAGTTTGTACCATCAGAAAAGGTTAATCTAAGCCTTGGCTATACAAATTCTTACTTCTGGTTGCGCTTTACGGTTGATAATCAAAGTAGTTATATTGCATTTTTGGAATTGGCACAAACGGGTTTACCCATAGCTGATTTATACTTTCATGATAACGACAATAAGGTACAGCACATAAAGGCAGGTTATGAAGTAAATGTCAGGGAAAAGTTTGTTAAACATTCATACCAGATTTTCCCATTGCCAATGGGTAAACGAACCTACTATGTAAGATTAAACACCAATTCTGAACCTATTCCAATCAATTTATATTCGCGTAAAGGATATTCATTATCAGCCAATAAGCAAAAGTTAGGTTATGGCATTTACCTGGGATTAATGCTTTTTGTTGCTTTAAACAGCCTCTTTCTGTTTGCTTCCCTTCGCAAAGGTTTATACCTGTTTTATTCACTTATTGTTGGTATATACATCTGCTATTCGGCTATAGTAATCGATGGATTTATCGTTTATTTCTTTCCAAATGTCAACCTGAAATTTCTGTATACCACAATACCTTCCATAGGTATTGTTTTGCAAACCATTTATTGCCTTGTTTTCCTTGAGGTTAAAAAGTATTCGATAAAAACATATACGATAATTAAGGGCTTTGTTATCTATTTTACACTTTGGATGCTGGTGCAGTTCTTTTTATCATTTCCAGTAGTGCAACCTGTTAATACGGTTCATGCGCTTCTATCCTTTGGCATCATGGGGTATGTAGGGTTTAAAGTTTATAAAAAAGGTAACCAGCTGGGACGACTATTTGCGCTTGCCTATTTAATTTACTTCATCCTTGTTGCTGTTCAGGCCATTTATATTAATACCGGCAGTCCTTCATACATTGGAGGCTTAAGTTATGTGGCCTATGCAACCCTGGCAGAAGCTATACTTCTTTCCTTTCTTTTATCGCGCCGCTTTGAAATGGAAAAAAGAGCCATAGAGCATGACAAGATGACTGCGCAACTAAAGCTTATTGAAAAGACAAAAGAAAATGAACGAATTATTAATGAGCAGAATATAAAACTGGAGCGAGAGGTTACCAAGAGAACCAAAGAGCTTGAAGCGAATAATAAGAAGCTCAGGGAAATTAACCGCGAAAAGGATGGTATAGTTAATGTTGTGGCACACGATTTAAAATCGCCTCTGTCTACCATCGTTAGTTTCACTGATTTAATTAAACATGAAGGAAGCCTTAGCACAAAGCAGAACGAATATATCTCAGTGATTGATAAGGTGCTTAATGACGGAATGGACATTATTGATGACCTGTTAGATATAAATTCAGATGATGAAGGCGTTAATAACACCCCACTGGAGGAGTTTGATTTAAAGTCATTTATGAACGAATGGCTAAAAACATTTGAGCAGAAGCTAAAAGACAAAGAACAACAGGCCATACTAAGTATTGACATAGATAAGCCAAAGTTTAAAAGTAACCAGGTACTGCTGAGTCGTATTATGAATAATCTGCTTTCCAACGCCATCAAGTTCTCAGATATGAGGCAGGAAATTCATGTCTCAGTTAAAGAGTACGACTCAACGGTTGATTTCTCTGTAAAAGACTTTGGTCCGGGTATCAGTATTGATGATCAGCAGAAGATGTTTAAGCAGTTTCAGAAGTTATCGGCCCGACCTACTGCAGGAGAAAGTTCCAATGGACTGGGCTTATCAATTGTTAAACGTCTTAGTAAACGATTAAATGGTAAAGTTATTCTTAAAAGTACACTTGGCGAGGGCTCTGAATTTACTATCCGATTTACCAAAGCTGTAAATTAGTAAGTTTGTAAATAAGGCAATAATAGCTGCTTATTATGGCAAACTTTCCTCAACAACCGAGGCAGCCAGGACAACACATTTCTTACAACTTAGTTTACCTGCCATTTTAATTTCTCTACAACGTCTGCTTCCACCCTTTTGCTCAAAGGCTGAATAAAGCTTCTTTAACTGTGGTTTGCCAATTAGTAATTGCTGACCTGCATATAATGCCCCGCAATAACCATTTTCAGCCCTTCCGCCTCCCTTTCGACGAGCATCATTTATAACATACTCAGGTGTATTAAATTCATTCTGAAAAGTCTTAAAAATCGCTTGTGCACAATTATAATTCTCTTGTCCGTGAAAGAGTTTAAGTGCTTGTTTTATTTTCATATAATCCTGTGTTCGACGCTTACTTTTTAAGAAAGAGCATTTTAAATCCAGATACATTGCTTTCAATGTGTCGTTTTGCAATGTCTTCATCGATCATATAACTGAATGTACTGAATAAACAACCTTACAGAAATACCGGCAAAATATAATCAGCACACTCAAACATAATCAATGCTGCAAATATACAAACTCACAAGAAAGCATCTACTGGTTGTCAAAACCAACCAAACCAATTGATGGTGTGAATTTTATTTCTATCTCAGATGCCAGTTTTGAGCGCAAGATCATCTTCGTTTGGCGCAAAGACAATGATTCGTTAGCCTTGTCTAATTTCCTGTCTGTTTAGGATCATTGAATCAATCAGCTTACTTGATAAATTATTAATCAATAAAAAGGGTCAGATTATAAATTTAGTAACTATAAAATGATGAATGTTTTAGCAAGCTGGTTACTTTTAAGTTTCTAACTCATTTTATAAATCTACACAAATGGTAATTTACGGATGGCGTACATCGCACATTAAAACAGAAGCAAATACTCAGTTAACTTGTCCTCATTGTGGAGAGAAAGGCGGAATTCACAATAGTATATATGGGCGTTATGTTCATATATTCTGGATTCCTACCATCTCAATTGGGAAAACAGGAGCTGCCCAATGCCAGCATTGCAAAAAAGTATATGAACCAAAAGAAATGAATGATGATATAAAGCGCTCATACAAAACTATGAAGGGCGATACGCGCATTCCTTTCTGGCACTTTTCGGGGGCTGCCATTATTGCCGTAATTATTGGATTATTTGCTATTAACGATAAAGTTGAAGCACAGGATGAGATGGAATATTTGAATAATCCAATGGTCGGTGACGTATATGAATATGAAGCTGATAATAACGAATATTCAACTTTAAAAGTCATTGAAGTAAGTGAAGACAGTGTGTTTTTCATCTACAACAACTACACCTATACACAAAAAGCCGGTATTGAGATTATTGATGTTGACTCATGCTATTCGGATGAAGCCTATATGGTTTCGCGCGAAGAATTGAAAGTCATGTACAACGAAGGCACCATTTACGATGTTAACCGGAATTAATGGTTAGTTGAGCCTGGTAAATCTGATCAGCATTAAAAAATCGCGCAGAACTCAGCAATGAAATAAAGCGCAAAGCACTCAATGAAGTGGTAAAGGACCTCCTTCAATTTGAATGCTTTGCGCTTTGTTTTTGAGATGTTTCAAATATCCTCTATTACACACTATCTCCTTTTCACGCCCCTCACGGCTGCAGCTTCCAGAGGATTATCGGGCCAGTGGTGCTTAGGGTAACGTGTTTTCAACTCTTTTTTAACATCAAAATAAGCGTTGCTCCAGAAGCTTTTCAGATCATTGGTTATCTGCACCGGCTTAAACCCTGGCGATAACAAGTGCATGAGCACATTAACCTGGTTATTATTAACTGCCGGCGTATCGGTCATGCCAAATACTTCCTGCAGACGTACAGCTAAAACAGGCGCATCTCCGTTGCTTTTGTAGCTAAGTTTAATATTTGAACCACTGGGTACTTTAATGCGTTCGGGTGCGAGCTTTTCCAACCTGTTTTGTAACTCATAATCCAGATGATGCTGTAACACTGTTTTAAGTTCAATCTTCTTTAAATCGTCAGGTTTCTTAACATCTCTCAGATAAGGCGACAACCAGCTTTCATTATCTGCCAATAAAGCTTCTGTTGACACGTTAGGCCAGTTGTAATCTGTATCCCATTTTCTTAAGCTCAAAACACGATTTTGCCATTGAGACACCTCTTTATCAAAGTTTAAAAGCCAGCTCCCCTCCTTTTTAACTGCATTGGATATCGCTTTGATTTTCAGATTCTCATCATAATCATGCAAAGCTTTACTTTGAAGAACAATGCTTCCAATACGCAACTCAGTAAGAGCTTTAAAACCACCCCGTTTGGTATCCCAGCTTACTGATTCAACAGTTTTCACCATTGGCGCCAGATCCTGCGGGTTTAATGGCGATGCCAGAAATATTTTACCAACACCTTCGCGTGCATTAACATTGGCAATAGCCAACCAGCTTTCATGCGCCAAATCGTCCTGATGACCAGCAGCAGCGATACTTCCGTTGGCCAGCTTAAACTGGGCATTGTTACCTGGTTTGGCATGGGCAATGCGTTCGGGAAAAGCAAAAACAAGCAATAACCCAGTCTCATATGGATCAACAGATGAATTATCTTCATCGATAGATAAAATGCGACGGTACTGCTCCGCTATTTTGGCAATACGACCCAATGGTTTACTTTTTATTTCACCTTTTCGAAAACGCCTTAAGGCCTCTATCCTTGCGTTCAGATCAATTCCGGCATCTTTACCCAATGGGTCTCGTTCTTCAAGCAATGCAGCAATATCGCAGGCCAATGGCGCCAGTCCTTCCTCTTCGGCCATTAACAACATGTGTGCAAGGCGTGGATGGCAAGGCAAATTATGAATGGCTTTCCCATGCTCGGTAATGCGATTATTATCCAGGGCTTCAAGCTCGTGCAGCAAATCCTGTGCCTGCAAAACATGCCCTTTGGGAGGCGGCGATAGCCATGTTAATTGACTGATATCATCCACACCCCATTGTGCCATTTCCAGCACTAAAGTGGCCAGATCAGCTTCTTCAATCTCAGGTGTCCGGTGTTCCTGTAAACGGTTATGTGTACCTTTAGTCCACATGCGATAACAGACACCCGGCCCTAATCGTCCTGCACGTCCCGCACGTTGATCGGCCGAATCTAAGGTAATGTCAACCGTTTCAAGCCGCGATAAACCAGAATTGGGATTAAACTTCAGTGTTCGGCTATAGCCACAATCAACCACTACCTTTATCCCTTCAATGGTCAGACTGGTTTCGGCTATGGATGTTGCCAATATTATTTTTCGTTTCCCTTCGCGATGCGGCATTATTGCTGCGTACTGCTTATTAGGAGGTAATTGTCCGAATAATGGATGAATGGATATATCACGATGCTTCTTCTTAAGTAAGGCTTCACATGCCCTGATTTCTCCTTCACCCGGTAAAAACACAAGTATATCACCATCTTGCTCATTTACAGCTTTGGATACCACACGAGTTGTTAGTTCGGGAAGCATCATCACATCATTCTCTCCGTCATGAATGACATTTACCGGGTATTGTCGACCATTACTAACAACCGATGGTGCGTTAAGTAATTTTGTTAACTGTGGCATATCCAATGTAGCCGACATTATCATCAGGCGCAAATCATCTCTTAATACCTGTTGGGCTTCACGCGTTAAGGCTAAGGCCACATCGGCAAATAAACTCCGCTCATGGAACTCATCAAAAATAACCAGGCCAACACCTTCCAAAGCATTATCACTTTGAAGCATGCGTGTTAAAATGCCTTCTGTAACAACTTCTAACTGGGTATTTTCGCTAACACAGTTATCAAAACGAATACGGTAACCTATCCTTTTACCTACCTTTTCACCAATTAAATCGGCCATTCGCATGGCAATTGTACGTGCTGCCAAACGCCTTGGCTCAAGCATTATTATTTTCTGTCCATTCAACCAATCTTCATCCAGAAGAGCCAATGGCAGAAGAGTACTTTTACCGGCACCCGGTGGCGCATTAACTATTAGTGTATTAACGCTGCTTAAATGGGCTTTAACGTTATCAATTACCTCTGTAATGGGTAAATCTATATCATAAGGATCAAAACTCACACTGTATATATTTTGCTGCAAAAGTAGGGAAATAAATTGGGTATGGTGATTGTTAGTTTATGCAGTTATAAAGCTAATGCTGATGCAGTATTATAAAAGTCAGACAAAGACCTTGAATCCTGTCCGGGCTACAATTATTATATTTCTCTAATATCATATAAACAAGAGGCATCAGACAATACTAACAGATAATTAGTCAGTCGACTATCAGGCAATTAATAACAGAATTAACAGATAGCACAAAATAAGTTGCCTAATTACATTATTATATCAAGGAATGCCGAGAAATACCAGGATATAATATTTTTATAAGTTTAACATTAATCATTCCTGAGCTAATATGAAACACAAAATAGATTCATATAAACCAAAAAACCTGCCAGAAAACAGTTTCATGACAGGTTTGAATAATTATTTAAGATAAACACCTTAAGCTTCTATCCCATAGTCTTTACCGAACTTCTCTACAATATAATCAATATCCTTATCTCCTCGTCCGGAAAGATTAACCAGGATCGTTTGATCCTTTGGTAAAGTTGCTGCCAGCTTCATAGCATAAGCAACAGCATGTGAGCTTTCCAAAGCAGGAATAATGCCTTCGTTGCGTGCCAGTTGCATAAATGCATCAATGGCCTCTTTATCATTAATCGTTTCGTAATTAACACGTTCGATATCCTTGAGGTATGAGTGCTGTGGGCCAACGCCCGGATAATCGAGGCCAGATGCTATCGTATTTACAGGAGCCGGCTCACCATTATCATTTTGCAATAAATAGCATTTAAAACCATGAATCATACCAGGTTGTCCGAGTGTCAGTGTTGCGGCGTGATCACCGGTTTTAAAGCTTGTTCCGGCCGGTTCAACACCGTAAATATTGACCTCTTCATCATTTAAAAAGGCTGTAAATAATCCCATTGCGTTGGAACCACCGCCAACACAAGCTACCAGGTTATCCGGTAATTGGCCTGTCATTTCTTTAAACTGCTCTTTGGCTTCGCGCCCTATAATCGCTTGAAAGTCGCGCACCATCATTGGGAAAGGGTGCGGCCCCACAACTGAACCGATGGCATAGAGCTGATTAACCGGATCTTTAAGGTAAGCTTCAAAAGCGGCATCAACGGCTTCTTTTAATGTTTTCAATCCATGTGTGGCAGGTATTACATTAGCGCCTAATATACGCATTCTGACCACGTTAGGGTGTTCTTTGTAAATGTCTACTTCACCCATGTAGATATCACACTCTAAACCAACCAGCGCTGCAGCTGTTGCCAATGCCACTCCATGTTGACCAGCGCCAGTTTCAGCAATAATCTTTTTCTTTCCCATCTTTTTAGCCAGCAAAGCTTCGCCTAAGCAATGGTTGATTTTATGTGCTCCTGTGTGATTTAAATCTTCGCGCTTGAGGTAAATTTGCGCACCGCCCAGTTTTTCAGAAAGGTTTTTGGCATGGAATACCGGCGACGGACGGCCTGTGTAGTGTTTTTGAAGGTAGTACAACTCTTCCTTAAACACCGGATCGTCCTTAATTTTCTCATAAGCATCGGTAATCTCCTGCATAATGGGCTCCAGCATTGGTGGCACAAAACGACCGCCATACTCGCCGAAAAAACCTTCTGCATTGGGCATTACCTCACCATTTAAAAGTGATTTATTCATTAATTTAAGTTTTGGGGACTAATGTCCCATTAATTACTAATAAAAGAAAAGCCGCAGGTGGAATTCCTGCGGCTTCTATATTTTTAGACATTCACCTACTGTTCCACTTGTTTTAAATAGTAGAGTAACGCCACCAATAAGTATAAAACAGTTGATTTGTCATTTTTTCATTTTAGTTTCACAATGATAATTATTTAATGAATGATTACAAAGCATCGTTTGCTATTTTTGAGTCATTACATATAATTGCCCATGCAAAAAGCGTGTGACTTTCACTTTCGTCCCTTTCTCTATATAACCGGTTTCGGCAACTGCATCGTACTGTTCATCTTCAATCATTATTTTACCCGATGGCCGCAGGCTTGTGAAGGCAACTGCTTCTTCGCCTACAAGCTTATTCAATGAAGCTTCTACACCAATATACCCCAGCTCTATATTTTCTTCAGTCTGCAAGGCTATTCTTGCCCCAAAAGTAGAAGATGACAATAGTTTTTTACTGAGGTAGATAATGGCCAGCAATGAGCCAAATAATCCTGACAGAACAATACCCATGGCTTCTAATAGCTTGTTAAAACCAACACCATCAAAATTAAATAAGTCATTGTCCAATAAGCTTAAAGTAAGTCCGCCTACCACTAATATAATACCAGATACGCCTGCCACTCCAAATCCAGGAATAACAAATACTTCAAGGCCAATCAATACCAGGCCGATTATGAAAATGATTATCTCCCAGTTATCAGCTAACCCATCTATATAAAGAGGTGAGAAATATAAAACTGCTGCTATGGCCGCAGCCAGCAATGGAAAGCCAACTCCAGGTGTTTGCAATTCAAAATAAATACCTCCCATAATAACCAGAATAAGAATTCCCTGAAGTATCGGGCTGGTTAAGAAACCTTTTAATCCATCATAAAATGAC
This sequence comes from Bacteroidales bacterium, assembly GCA_022361295.1. Taxonomy (GTDB): domain Bacteria; phylum Bacteroidota; class Bacteroidia; order Bacteroidales; family Marinilabiliaceae; genus Carboxylicivirga. Next base: position 2,196 of record JAKSBD010000269.1, on the reverse strand, counting down.
GGCTTGAAGGTGGTTATTTCGTATTCATATATTTGGAGCTGATTCAATACATCATCAATGTTATTGGCCTGCCCCTCACAGAAACCATTTTCAATGGCTTCTAAAGTTGTAAATGTTAATATCTTACCCGTATCAACTACATTTTCAATGTAAATACTTTCATCCACCATCGCTTCAGCAATATGCGGGTCGCGACGCCAAACATATGTAGTGTCTTTACCCGATACAATTGTATCTTTTCCATGCGCCTCGGCTGTTGCACGAATAGTTGATCGCATATACGACTGGTATTTATCCGGCATCTTTTCCCCACTTTGATTAACAACCGTTGCCGCTCCAATATTAGCACCCGGCCGCATATAAATACTGTCACAGGCAATAGAAATTAATGCACCTGCTGAAGCTGCATTGTTATCAATAAATACATGAACCGGAATATTGCTGTTAAGTATTTTAGTGCGGATTGAGTCGGCAAATACAACCTGACCGCCATAAGTATTCATGTGCAGTAATATCACATCTGCATTCATCTCTTCCGCTTCGGCAAAAGCCTCTTGAGTATGAATCCATGATGTACTGCCTATTTCACGAAATATCTTATAGGTAAAAACCTGTGTTTTCAGGCTGTCTGTTGTTTCGGCACTTAAACTGAACAAGCAAACAAATAGCAATACCAGACTGAGAAGTTTTCTATGAGTCATTATAAAAAGAAATTAAGTTGATGCTTAAAAATACGTATTAGTTTGTAGTTAACAGGTCATTGTTGGTATTTAAATTAACCTAATAGCCTTTTAAACGCTTAGAGAACGGCACTGATTGTACCGAAAGCAACTGGTGATATGATCATTAACCATACCTGTTGCCTGCATGAAGGCATAACATATGGTACTGCCAACAAAACTAAAACCGTCTTTTTTCAATTGCTTGCTCATTTTGTCGGATACTTCTGTTGTGGCAGGAACATCAGAGTCCCTTTCAAAGTTATTCTGGATAGTTTTGTGATTGGTAAACTGCCATATGTAATTATCAAAGCTGCCATATTGGGCCTGAATACGCAGAAAAGCTTTGGCATTTTTAATAGCAGCATTGATTTTCAATTTGTTTCTAATTATCCCTTTATTTAGCAGCAATTCAGCTACTTTATGCTCATCATATACTGCAATTATCTGAGCATCAAAAGAATCAAAGGCCTTTCTAAATGCTTCTCGTTTATTAAGAATGGTCGACCAGCTTAAGCCAGCCTGAAAACCTTCGAGAATGAGAAATTCAAATAACTTATCATCATCATGTAAAGGAACACCCCATTCTTTGTCATGGTATTCCATATATAATTCGGAGCCATTACTCCACTTGCACCTGATATCCATTCTGGTTTTATTTTTAAGATTTATACCGGATATATTAACTACTTAAACTGTTATTTATCAAAAAAACTAATGGTAATAATATATTTATATTAAAGATATCTTTATTGAGTTTAATACTATTTATAAAAATATCAAATAAGTACTCAGTTACATATTAGTTGTAACTTTAGACTTAATTATAAGTATGAAGCAACATAGTAAAAATTTGTTCATACTCCATTATTGCCAGTGCCATTTATGAAAACAAAATTGCTAATATCAGGCTTGCTTTGCTTTATAACCACTATCAGCTACTCTCAGGATACTGATATTAGTTTTAACGAATATACCGGCTTTAAAAGCAATGCAGTTTATGTTGAAGGCTTTATAATGAATCCGTCCAAATATAATTATGGTTATCCTTCAATTAACTATGAGCGTTACCTGGACAAATTATATCGCTTATCAATCAGAATTGGTGTTTCTACTGATTTTGATAAAACCACCAATATTCCGTTTTCAATTAACTGGCTGACAGCTACACTAAATAATCACCATTTGGAGTTTGGCGCCGGAGCTATATTAAGCATTAATGATTATACCTATGAAAATAACAGCTTTGTGGCTTATGGTATATTTCTACCTGTTATGTATCGATACCAAAAGGCCGGCGGATTGGTCGTCAGGGCTGGATTTAATGCAGTTTTTGGCCTGGACAACTTTCTTGCCCCTTCAGTTAGTTTAGGTTATAATTTCTAAAAAAAAGCGCTCTTTTCAGAACGCTTTTATCACCTAACCTGAGTTCGGCATTAAATTTCAACCTCAGTTTATTCTTATTTTTTGTAGTATT
>JAKSBD010000315.1 GCA_022361295.1 Bacteroidales bacterium | reverse complement strand
TCCCTTTTCCTTCGTCAAAGCCGCCACTACGCAATATCCACTCTTTTCACTGGCTTTCAATCGTTCGAAACCTTGTTTCGATTAAGGCTGGGAGAGTTGAGCTAAAGATGAAATTGTACTGGTTTGATATGAAAGGCTCTCACTCTCTTCGCTACTACCATTGAGTGTTCGAAAAGATATCAATATTCATATTTATAGCAATTTGCAAGCTACCAATAAGCTCTCCTCATTTGTAAAGAGGAGTACCTCGACGAAGGAGAGGGGAGGTGGTTTGTAATCTTTATAAAGCATAGGCATTCAGTAAAATATAAATAATAATATCACTTCGCACGGCAGCAGTGCCCTTGAGAACAGGCAGCTTAAATCTTGCCCCGTAAGGGTAACCTGTATCAGCGTAGGGCGGAAGCCTTATGAAACAAGGCTGATGCCGAACGTCATGTATATTAGGTAGTTTATGGAGAATGGTTTTGTAGTGTTTATGTAAGTTCCGCTGCAAATAAGCCTCAGAGTTCTCAGTTCAAAGTTCAAGGTTTGGTACTGAAATTATTATGAATACTCAATTCATAATAATTACGAGGTTGCAGCGGTTCACTCCAATTTTTAGGTGCTACTGAGCTGTCAAAACTATCGTTATGAATGATGAAGAGTAATTATGTGTTTAAATCTATTAGCCAAACTGTAAAAAGAGGGCTTTAAACATTGAACTGGGAACTCTTAAGCCGGTTCTAATCAACTATTAATTATAATTTACCAATTTAATTTCGGTAATATTATTAGATGAATATAAAAGTTGATATTTCTTACAAAAAAACGAAACATAATTTGAAGCATTTGGTATTAAGAATGGATTAAGACACTATTTTTGCCTCACAAATTTACATTATGACTTTAATACATTTTAGAAAATTAATATTCTTAAGTACATTAGTACTTTTTCTTTCACACATAGATATTAATGCCAAGTATACTTTAACAAAATATGATGTTAAAGTTGTTGACGGTATAATAACGCAATGTTACTATGATGGATTTGATAAGGAAATTGTTATACCCAAATATATAAATGGTCAATTAATTAAGGGTATTGCAAATGCGGAATCACACGATTTAGGTGTTTTTTATTCTAAGGGAATTCGATCTGTCATATTTTCAGAATCAATTGAAGAAATAGGAGATTATGCGTTTTATAATAATTTTATTTCAGAGATTAGTTTTAATAACAATAGAGAGTTAAAACGAATAGGTAGCCATTCATTTGATAGTAATCTAATATCATCATTAGATTTAAGGAATTGTACATCATTAATTCAGATAGATAATTATGCTTTTAGTTACAATGAATTACAGGAGTTTATCTTACCAATTAATCAATTTTACCCTTCGACATATTGGATTGCCAAGAATCAAAAAAAACACCTGGGAGGTGAAACCGTTAGCGCAGCTAGTAATGGATACACGCTATTTGTGCCAGAACCATACATTCTTGATGACGATGATGTTGAAATGGAATGCGGAGTAATTATCAATTGTACGCTTGATTCTGATATTAAAAACATTATCATTCCGGAGGTTTTGCATGGACAGTCGGTTATAGGAATTGGCAAAGGACATAGGTATAATAAGGTTTCATTTGCAAACAGGAGTTTAACTGCAGTCTCTTTACCATCAACCATTGAGTTTATTGATAATTATGCATTTTATGGAAATCACATTGGGGAATTAGATCTGAGTTTATGTTCCTCGCTAAAACGAATTGGATCTTATTCATTTTCGTTGAATAGGATTAATTTAATTGAGTTTAATGGCTGTAATCAATTGGAAAGTATAGAAGAAGCAGCATTTGCATCCAATAGTTTAGGTAATTTCGATTTAAGCCCCTGTACTTCTTTATTGTTTCTAAGCGGAAATGCTTTTGATTTTTGTTACATGGGTTGTGGTTTGCCATCTAATCTAAACTATCCGGAATTAAAGTGGACCGATAATTCAGGATACACCTACGAGGTTGGGAGTAAAATAAATAAGCAATATACCTACTTTATTCCTGTTCCATACACACTATCAGACGAAGATGTAGTTGTTGAAGATGGGGTGATTGTTAATACATCATATGAGATAAAGCATAAGAATTTGATTATTCCAGAAGTACTGGATGGTCAAACCGTCAGAGGAATAAAAAATTCTTCATTTAATACTCAAATATACTCTATTAGTTTACCGCCTTCTTTAAAATTTATTGATTCACGCGCATTTTTCAACAAGCAAATATGCAAGATAGATTTTGGAGCATGCACCTTACTGGAATCTATTGGAAGTTCTGCTTTCAATAAATGTAATTTGAAGGAATTAGACTTGAGCTCATGTAGTAACTTAAAGGAAATTGGAGAAAACTCTTTTTCATATAATCATTTAGAGACCATTAAATTAGAAGGTTGTAGATCATTAGTTAAAATTGGGAGCAGAGCCTTTTATGCAACTTCGATATCTAATTTTACTTTACCAGATGTAAGCGGACTCTTTTCTGAGAATTGGGAAGATGATGATAATAATATTTACAAAGGTGGAGCCGTTGTGACGGACAAGATGTCTTATTACTATAATTCAACTAGCTATATT
>JAKSBD010000520.1 GCA_022361295.1 Bacteroidales bacterium | reverse complement strand
TGTCTCTCCCCTCTTCTTAATAAACTCAAACATCTGCACTAATTGTACAGAATGGATGCAAACATAGTTGTTTACTGAATAACTAGCAAGCGAATGCGAAAATTCATGTTCGATTCCAAAGCGAATCATCTTTCAGCATCTGAATTAAATCTCCATGAATAAAATCCATCTTTAAAAGACGCTTTACTTTATCATTAGATATAATTTTAAAAGCAATATCTTCTTCGTTAAAATTTAGATTATCTCTCCCACTTAGACTTGCCGCTATGGAATAAAACTCTTTTCTGGACGGATGTGTATCAGCCACCCCATTAAAAACCTCATCAAAACAATCCTTGTTTAACACCTGATAAATAATCTGAATACAATCATCCAGGTGTATTAAATTGACTGGCTGATTAGCTCCTTTTATTTCTTTTTCAGCCGTGAAGAACCGTCCCGGATAACGCACTCCCCCAACCAGGCCTCCAAAGCGAATGACTGTTGTTTCAAAATCTGCACTTTGAAACGCACGTTCAATATCCAAAAGTGCATTAGTATCGTTTGCAATTGATTCGGTATCTCCTTCATAGGCAATCTGATCTTCTGAAGGGTAAACAGATGTTGAACTTATAAAAATGACTTTAGATATTCCACTGTCTTCAATGGCCTTTATGATTGATAAATAAGCTCTTACTTCTCTGTAATTTTTTGATGGCGGGATGTTTACCAATAAATAATCGGAATTAAAAAAGTTAGGATCGAATGAATTCTTGTCTGCTATATCTAACAAAAAAGGATCGATTCCTATAGCTTTCAATTGAATCAGTTTTCCCTCTGAAGTTGTTGAACCCTTGACAATCCAACCTTTTCCAATTAAATGCTCAGCCAGAGGAAGCCCCAACCAGCCACATCCTATAATACTTATCGTTTTACCCATACTATGAAAACCTGCCAGAACAGGATTTGTTTAATAACCAGAGTTCGATATGCCTCTAAAATTTATATTGTAAATCAATTATTTAAGAAAATTTGAGCTCGGTAATTTTAATCGAATTCAGGTTAATACCTGTCCATACATGAATTACGAATATTCCGAATAAAAGCTTCGGGTTTTTTTAACTCTTTATAAAATGCTGCTACATATTTATATATCGCTTTTCGCTTCTTCGCCTCAAGATGTTCAAAATTCATAATTGTTTCATATACATCCTCTTCTACAGCTAAAAACTCTTTTATAAGTTGATAATAATTTTCATCATAATCACGGCATCGACCTGTATAATCACGTTCAACAACAGATTTAGCAGAAGACCATTCAGCGGGCCGGGCATATGAGGCATTTACCAGTCCGGCATGATCGAAATCGTATGGTATGGCGGTAATCTCTTCCCTGCCTTCATCAATTGACTTGATAAACTTTACATTATGCCCACTCTTTATACGCCAATCTGTATTACCAATCATGTAACAAAAAAAAGCAACCCTGTCAGCATCTAACGAATTTATGACAGCATCATGAAAATATTCCCCTTCAATCTCAATACTATTGGTACGTTGTGTCATCATGTAAAGAGGTTCTATAAAAAAACCTTTATTCTTATAATTTTTTCCTCGTTCTCCAAGGTCATAATAATTAATATCAAGTAAACGGGTTCGCAGGGCATACGGACTTATTAGTTCCCACAACTTATATATCAAATATTCTTCAAGCATATATTCTTCATACATCTTTGAATTGACACAATGGGTAACCAGCTTAAGTTTAGCCAGGTATCCTTCTGTAGTAAACAAGGAGTCTGGTTTAAAATTCAGCATTACCGGAGGAAAAAAACATATGTCTTTGCGGTTGTTGCCACGAGCCCTACACCTTACATCAATAGTAGTGGAATCAGCAGGTGTATCATAAATAACGATCCTGCCTTCACAATACTCTTCGCTCTTTTTGCGAATATGCGTAGTAATATCAAAGTATAAACTGATTTTAAGAATCGTTTCATTAGAAAAGAAAGAAGGATACAAAGAGTCATTTACTACATGAGCTGCAGACTTATGCCCTGTAAACAGGAAACTAAAGAAGATAAATATAATAAACCGTTTATACATTGTAACTCAATACTGCTCTGTTATTGCGACCGCGTTAATCACTATTTCATTGCCATAATTTATGAAAAAATAGTAGTCCATAAAAATCGGCTTGATATTCAAATATTTAATACGTAGTTTGAAGTATCAAAACACATGCTTATGTATAGATTTGCAATTGATAATCAGGAAGAATTACAAGAGGGGATAATTCGCGTTCTAAGAGAACAATATGCATTTATCGGGCATCACACTACTATCCCTAACGACATAGATACCTCTGTTCATGAAATAAGAAAAGCCATAAAACGCATCCGCGCCATACTACGTTTAGTCAGGTGGGATATTGGTGAAGAGTTATACCAAAGTGAAAACATGCGCTTCAGGGACTTAGGCCGTCAATTATCGCAACTAAGAGATTACCATGTCATAATAACCTATTTGGCAGAGAACTTTGAAGCTGAGGAGTTACGTATTCCCGAGAATAGTTTTATTAATCTGATTAATTACCTCAATGCTAAAAAAGAAGTAGAACTTAAACGTTGTGTTGATAATCAAACACTGGAAACCATTAAAGAACAAATGGAAATTTCCACCAAAGATTTATCTGAGTTTCCTTTTGACTTTCTTGGACCACACACTATACGCCAGGGTACAGCCAATGCCTATAGCCAATGCCTTAATAAAATTTCGGAAACTCAACTAAAATTAGATGATCATCCACTGCACGAATTGCGCAAAAGAGTTAAATATTTATTAAACCAGATGATTCTTATTCAAGAGGTTTGGCCTGACTTTTTCAAAACATACGCCGTATCGCTTAAAGAAGCATCCGATTTATTAGGAGATGATCATAACATAGCCGAAGCAATTTCACTTGTTAACAGCTTACCATCTGATATTATTTCAGAAGAAGATAAAAATAACCTGACTGATTCTTTCAGAAAGGAACGTGATCATATTCATCGGGAATTGTGGCCTCTGCTTGGAAAACTTTTCACCGAAGATGCTAAAGCCTTTGTGAAACGCATAACATCTTACTGGTTAATAAGCAGAGAATAAGCAAAAAAAGGCTATCCAAGAACTATAGACGTAGAATTTAAATGCTCCCTGAGTTTGTCGAAGGTAATATTCAAACACATTGAACCATGCTTCGGCAGGCTCAGCAAGCAAATTCTATTACTTGATTAGTTTTCGATCAGCCTCTTTTTTTCTAAAAAAATGATTATCTCATTTAATAACTTCTATCCTACATTACTTCATTTTAGTTTCTGTGACAGTTGATCGACTTGATCGCACTTTCAACGACGCCTTCATAATTGCTCCCAGAGCCAATAACAAACCAATATTTCCAGCAAGGAATGCAAAATCATTAAGTTGCAGTAATACAAATAAGAATGCATAAAGTATACTTAGCATGATGAAGATCCAGAAAGCTTGCTGCCTGTCTTTTATCATACCATAGGAATAGAATGTTACCATTGTAATAATCGCCAACGATGCAACAAGATAAGCCCATGAAAAACCAATGTGTTCACTTAATGCCGTGAGGATTGAAAAAAACAATACCAAAGCCAGACCCACCAGCAAATATTGAATAATTTGTACTTCCTTTTTCTTAACCAATTCAATGAAAAGGAAAACCAATAACGTAAGACTAATAATAAGAATTCCATATTTTGCTGAACGTAAAGATTTTTGATAATGATTTACCGGATCGTAGAGATTCACTCCTAACTGATGTGTATCAATTGAATAGCTACTCCCTAACCAATACTGTGGAAAATTTCTATTAAGGTGTGTAACTGTCCAATTGGCTTCAAATCCTTCCTCATTGACAATTGGATCAATAGGCGAGAAATCACCTGCAAAACTTGGATTATTCCATGAAGAGTTAAGGTGCACCTTGGTTGTTTTTCCAATCGGATTAAACCACAATCCTTTGGCTCCACTCAATCTGAATTTAGCTTCAAATGGAAACTTCTCATTCAATTGCTCCTTAGGAATGTTAGTTTTAAGTGACACGCCCGAACTATTTAAATCCTGAATAACCAAGCCTGCTTCAGGTTCTACTTCATTCCCATTCCAATCAAAAAGCAATTCTCCTTTAATTCCACGATTATCACTGATACCTATTGTTATATATGCATTACCCCAATCTATCTCATCTGCCACTACCTCAACTTCATTCAGATGACTAAAAACACCACTTATTGTAAAGTCCGAGTTATAAAGCACCTTTTTGTAAATCCCACGGTAGCGGATTTCTGGTTCAACTGCGCCTTTAATTAAAAGATCTTCAGGCATGACATGCAACCACCGCTTGTGCTTTTTTAGTTCTTTGCCTTCTTTTACATAGTAGAATGTTGGAATATGCAAAACAGGAGCGGTCACTACCTGTTCGCCTCCCCACTTCTCAAACAGCTCACGTTCAACCTCGGCTTCTGTAGCCTGACGCTCCCTGATAACAGATTTCACCATTCCTAATGGAATTAGCAAAAGCAAAACCAATACTCCAATCATCACCACTTTGAATGTTATGGTCTGATACCAGCTTTCTTCGTTTTTTTGTTTAGTTATTAATTCCATAATTTAACTCCTTTAAAAGTACTTTGTTTTTCAAAGCGTATAAATAAAAAAAATTATAAGCCTCCTAAAAGTTTCTCCAAAGCCGACAAATGCTTTTTGAAACTCTCCGAACCAAAATCAGTTACTCCGTATGTTGTATTAGGTTTTCGTCCCACAAACTGTTTAGTAACCTCGATTAACTGATTTTTTTCAAGGGCTTTTAAATGACTCGCCAGGTTCCCATCAGTTACCCCCAACAAATCTTTCAGGGCATTAAAGTCTAATCGCTCATTTACCATTAAAGCCGACATAATCCCCAAACGCACCCGGTTTTCGAATTTTTTATTTAAGCCCTCTATAATGGTTTTCATCTATCGTACTTTAAATACATACTTATACCATACAGGATATGAAAGACACCAAATCCCAATGACCAGAAAATCAACCCATAATTAAGAAAGATTCCTGCCAATAAACCTAATCCTATTTCTGTATACGCCAAATATTGAATATCACGTTGAGTGTATCTGGACGCCATCAACAAAGCAAGGCCATAAAATATTAACATCACAGAGGCTACTAACCTTATATTCTCATGATACACCAAAATTAAGCTAAAAACACCTCCGATAGACAATATTAAAATAAGGTTTAATACGACCAATCGTGCAGCCGGAGTCCAAAACCTTGCATTAGAACGCTTTGCTTTTCTCCAGCTAAGGTACCATGCCGATGCTACAGCTAAAACAAATACAATGATAGCAGTTAATAACATCCCAACTCTTACCTGCATAGTGTTGGTTGATCTTAAACCTTGCATATATTCATTGTAAACATTTGTACCCTGATCCAAAACTATATAATAAGCAAATGCAGCACCTAACAAGGCAATCACACCTGCAGCAACACCAGACAACCCACTTAGTGAGAGAAACTTAGACGACTGCTCCATCATCTGTCTTATGACTTTTATGTCTTGTAATGTTTCTGTTTTATCTTTCATATCATAGTACTTTGCATTTCAAAGTAAGAAATAATTTATTGATTCTCAAAATTATTTTGCAACAACAGGAACAATTTATTTCGAATTAGTGTTACTATTTCTAAACACATTGCATATGTATAGCGGTTTATTACATGCCCATAGCGGTATCAGATATTTGACACTTATTTTTTTAGTATGTGTTATTGTACAAAGTTTATTTGGATGGTTAAGACAACGAAAGTATGCTGGTAGCCACCATGTGTTAGTCAAGTTGAATGCAGGTTTTTTTCTAGCTCAACTAATGATTGGCGCAGTATTATACACAATAAGCAGCAAGGTTTTACTTGATCCGGAAATGTTTAAAAGTACACTTCTACGATTCTTTACAATCGAGCATCCCCTAATGATGCTGATCGCAACTGCACTTATTATTCATAATGCCGCCAAATCTAAATCATACAGCAATTACAAAACACACAAACGTATTTTCTGGAACAATTTGATAGCACTTATAATAGTTATTATATCAATTCCGTGGCCATTCAGAGAACAATTGGGAACATCGTGGTTTTAATACTTTAAGCGCCTGTATTTTATCGTACGTGTAAAAACCTTATCTTCACTGCTTCATTAATTACAACAACTAACCTATGATGTTTCTTGAAGCTAAACAGGTGGTTAAAAAGTATGCCAACCACCTTGCACTTAATGAAGTCAACCTGCAAGTGCCTGAAAACACAATTTACGGCCTGCTGGGTCCCAATGGTGCAGGTAAAACAACATTAATCCGTGTTATAAATCAAATTACAGGCCCTGACTCAGGTGAAATCATTTTTAACGGCAGACCTCTGAAATCAGAAGATGTACACCGCATTGGCTACTTACCGGAAGAGCGTGGTTTGTACAAAAAGATGAAAGTTGGCGAGCAAGCTGTTTACCTGGCTCGTATGAAAGGATTATCGCGTCACGATGCCTTGAAAAAGCTTAAATTCTGGTTCGAAAAATTTGAAATTCAGCCTTGGTGGGATAAAAAAGTAGAAGAACTTTCAAAAGGGATGCAGCAAAAAATACAGTTTGTTGTAACCGTTTTACACGAACCGAAACTGCTAATCTTTGATGAACCTTTCAGTGGTTTTGATCCTATTAATGCCAATTTATTAAAACAGGAAATTCTTAAGCTTAAAGAAAACGGTGCAACCATACTGTTTTCCACTCACAATATGGGTTCGGTGGAAGAACTGTGTGATCACATTACCCTTATCAATAAATCACAAACCATATTAGCAGGACAGATAGATGAAATCCGCCAAAGCTATAAAGACAACCTTATAAAGCTGGAATTTACGGGCGACAGCAATAGCATAAAGTCGAACCTTACCGACAATTTTAACATAGAGGATATCCGGAACACTAACGGACACCAAACTGCATTTATAAAAATGCGGAACGATGCAACTATCAATCAATTGATTGGCAATATAATTAACGATGTTCAAATCATTGGTTTGCAAGAAGTATTGCCAACAATGAACGACATCTTTATTAAAGTTGTAGAACAAAGTAACCTGACAAAACCAGTAAAATAATCCGCTATGAGTAAGATTTCATTAATTATACAACGCGAATATACCACGCGAGTTAAGAAGAAGAGTTTTATTGTAATGACCATCATAGGCCCAATATTATTTGCTGCAATGATGGTGTTGCCTGGCTGGTTTGCTTCAATGGAAGATACTGACGAAAAAAGCATTGCGGTGATTGATCAAACAGGTAAGTACAATGATCAAATAAACAGCACAGGATATCTGAAATTTAGCTGGCTAGACAAAACAGCATCTGAAACCATAGCGCAGGAATATGAGAAAGATGGTTATGATGCGTATCTTATAATTGAAGATGATTTATTGAAACATCCGGATGCTGTCAAGATATACTCTGCATCACAAATCACCATCGATGTCAAAGAGCACATTTCACGAAGCCTGGAAAAACATCTTGAAACCGAAAAGCTGGCCAGCTATGAAATTGAAGGATTAGATGGTATTATTAAAGATATTAATGCCGTTCGTGTTAAGGTTAAAACCATTAAGCTGAGTGACGATGGCTCTGAAAAAGAAAGCTCTACTGAATTGGTTATGATTGCTGCTATCATTTTTGCCATGATGATTTATATGTTTGTTTTGGTCTATGGTATGCAAGTGATGCGCGGTGTAATGGAAGAAAAAGTTAATCGAATTGTTGAGGTTATTGTTTCATCAGTGAAACCATTCCAATTGATGATGGGCAAAATTATTGGGATTGCTCTTGTTGCATTAACGCAATTCTTACTTTGGGTAATCCTTACTGTAACAATCGTAGGCATAATGCACAGTATTTTCACGGGAGGAGCTTCAACCGTAACCGACACAAACCAGATCGAAATGGTTAGTTCAATGAATGGCCAACCAATGGATAGCGAACAAATGTCTGAGTTTGCTGAAGGCTTCACAAATATTCTAGATAAAGTGTTATCACTTGACCTTATAGGAAGCCTGGTGTTATTCGTTTTTTACTTTTTAGGGGGTTATTTATTATATGCCAGCTTGTTTGCGGCTCTTGGCGCGGCCCTGGATAACGAAGCAGATAGTCAGCAATTTGTAATGCCTGTAATGATGCCACTTATTTTATCCATCTATGTGGCTATGGCTGCATTTCGCAACCCTACCGGTGATTTGGCATTTTGGTTCTCCATGATACCGTTTACATCGCCGGTTGTAATGATGGCCCGTATTCCGTTCCAGCCTCCAATATGGCAAATTGTTCTGTCAATGTTTATCTTAATTGGTACCTTTATTTTTACAACCTGGTTTGCTGGTCGTATTTATCGCACGGGTATATTAATGTATGGTAAAAAAGTTTCTTACAAAGAACTTTGGAAGTGGTTCCGTTATTCAGGAAAATAGAGTAACCGAAAAACATAATATTAAAGAGGTTGTTTCATTAATTTTGAAACAGCCTCTTTTTCTTAATATGTGTTTGTTGTAAAATTCCTAACACGGTATATAAGTACAAGCGATTTATGTAATTTAGGCCTCCTGTTTAAAAGATATTTATGAGGATAGCTATTATAGATTTAGGCACCAACACTTTCAACCTGTTGATAGCCGAACAAACTGAAAAGAGTTACAATATTTTACTCGAGAACAAATACCCGGCTAAATTGGGCAAAGGTGGTATTAATGATAAAAAAATTGTTCCCGAAGCAATGGAGCGCGGTATCACGGCATTACAAACACACCTTAAAACCATTAAGCAATACAATGTTGATAAAATAGTGTGTATGGCAACAGCTGCCATTCGGAGTGCCAGAAATGGTCAGGAATTTGTTAAACGTGTTAAAGCTGAATTAAATCTAACCATTAACGTCATTGATGGCCAAAAGGAAGCAGAGTTAATATTTGATGGTGTTAAGCAGGTTATTCCTATTGGCGAAGAACGCATAATGATACTTGATATTGGCGGAGGCTCCAATGAGTTTATCATTGCCAATAAAGACGGTGTGTTATGGAAGCACAGTTTCGACCTGGGAATAGCTCGTCTACTTGATCGCTTTCAACCCTCTGATCCTATCACATCAAACGAGATAGAAGAAGTTGAAACATACATAAAGGGCGAATTGAAATTGCTTTATGAAGCTCTTGAAAAATACCCGACTCAGACGCTCATAGGCTCATCCGGATCTTTTGATACGATTTCAGCAATGATTGCAGTCAACCATCACCCACACCTTGACATGCAAAAAGTAATGAGTTATCACATCCCGATGGAATACGCACAAGAAATGCACGAACTGTTTCTTAAGTCGACTGCAAGCGAGAGAAAAGAAATGAAACGCATGGACTTACACCGGGTTGAAATGATTGTTTTAGCCAGTATTTTTATTAACTTCATCGTTAAAGAATTCAACATTAAAGACATATGGCAGTGTGCCTTTGCATTAAAAGAAGGTACTATTTTGCAGATTATCAAAAACCAACTATAACTCAACACCATGGCAAAAATATTAGTGATTGACGACCAACGAAGCATTAGAAATACCCTTAAAGATATATTGGAATACGAAAGCCACACTGTTGATTTAGCAGAAGATGGTGAGCAAGGTCTTGAAGCCTTTAAAGCTGGTAAATATGACATTGTACTGTGTGATATTAAAATGCCCAACATGGATGGGATGGAAGTATTGGACAAACTACACGTGCTAAATCCAGACACGCCGGTTATCATGATTTCGGGTCATGGTAATATTGATACTGCTGTGGAAGCAATTAAGAAAGGCGCTTACGACTTCATAGAAAAACCCCTGGACCTGAATCGGATGTTGGTCACTATTCGGAATGCCAATGAAAAGAAAGACCTTGTAACAGAAACAAAGGTTCTTAAGCGAAAGGTGAGCAAAACGTACGACATGATTGGTGATTCAGAACCAATTGCTAAGGTAAAGGATATGATTGACAAAGTTGCACCCACCGATGCACGTGTTTTGATTACCGGCGAAAACGGAACAGGGAAAGAGTTGGTTGCTCGCTGGTTACATGAAAAAAGTAATCGTGCCGGTCAACCGTTCATCGAAGTCAACTGCGCTGCAATCCCCTCTGAGTTAATAGAAAGTGAGTTGTTTGGTCATGACAAGGGAGCTTTTACTTCGGCCCACAAACAGCGGAAAGGTAAATTTGAACAGGCCAACGGAGGAACCATATTCCTTGATGAAATTGGTGATATGAGTTTACCGGCTCAGGCAAAAGTATTACGCGCATTGCAGGAGAATATTGTTAGTCGCGTCGGTAGTGATAAAGACATTAAAGTAGACGTACGCGTTTTAGCAGCGACCAATAAAAACCTTAAAGAAGAGATTGCCAATACAAACTTTCGAGAAGACTTATATCACCGATTGAGTGTAATCTTAATTCATGTACCTGCATTAAATGATCGAAAAGAAGATATTCCTCTACTGACTGAGCATTTCAAAAATATTATTTGTGACGAATTAGGCATGCCCGTTAAAACATTTACTGAAGATGCAATTGAAGAGTTAAAAACCATCAACTGGACTGGAAATATTCGTGAATTCCGTAATGTCATTGAACGATTGATAATCTTAAGTCAGGAAACCATAACCAAAGATGATGTATTGGCGTATGCGCGTCCGATGAATTAAATAAAATGAGAACTGAATCAGACTTTTTAGGTGAATTGCAATTACCTGATGATGCCCTTTATGGTATTCATTCATTACGAGCTGTTGAGAACTTTCCTGATCAAACACCATTCTTCATTGAGTGGTATAAAGCTGTTGGTTTAGTTAAACTAGCCTGTTACCACACCTATGACAAATTTAAATCAGCAGCAGGCAATAAGTTTGACATCCAAAAGCTGCCCGTTAGCTTTATTGATGATGAAATAATTAGGGCACTAAATCATTCTGCTCAAAAAGTAAGTAACGGTGATTATTTTGAGCATTTTATTGTTCCTGCCATACAGGGTGGAGCAGGAACCTCTATAAATATGAATGTGAATGAAATCATTGCCAATGTTTCTCTTTTATATCTTAACGACTCTATTGGTAATTACAAACGCATTGATCCTTTCGAGCAGGCCAATGTTTTTCAATCAACAAATGATGTTATCCCTACAGCCTTAACGATTGCAGCCATGCAACTTCTTAACTCGCTTGAAGATTCTATTAATAATTTAAGAAGTGCAGTTGAAAGAAAGGAGAGTGAATACCGCAATATACTCAGGCAAGGATACACCCAAATGCAGGCAGCGGTTCCAAGCACTTACGATCGTCTTTTCAGTAATTATAATAACGCTCTGTCACGTGATTGGTGGCGAGTATCAAAATGTAGTGAGCGTATTAAGGAGGTTAACATTGGTGGAGGTGCTATTGGAACTGGAATCAGCATTCCCCGATTCTTTATTATGCAGGTGGTAAAAGAGTTACAACATCTTACCGGCCTTCCAATCACAAGAGGCGAAAATCTGGGTGATGCCACTTCAAACCTGGATCGCTTCGTTGAAGTGCATGCTACCTTGAAAGCACATGCAGTTAATTTGGAGAAGATGGTTAATGATCTTCGATTACTGGGATCTGACTTGTTCGCCGATAGGGAATTAATGATTCCTCAAAGGCAAGTCGGAAGCTCAATAATGCCAGGTAAAATAAATCCGGTCATCCCGGAATTTGTAGTGAGCGCTGTGCATAAAGTCTATTCCAACGATCAATTAATTTCAAACTTATGCGGACAAGGCTGCCTGGATTTAAATGCCTACCTGCCATCTATCGGACATGCCTTTTTAGATTCACTGAAATTACTCACATCGTGCAATCACACTATAAAAAAACACCTGATTAATAATCTTAGCATAAAAACAGCTAAAGAAAACCTTCATCCGGTTTATTTTAATCCATCAGTTACAACAGCATTATCTCCATACATTGGTTACCACCAGGCAGCCGGACTTGCTAAATTCATGAAAGACAATGCCATATCAATATTTGAAGCAAATGTAAAAACGAAAACCATTGACGCTGACAAGCTAAATGAACTGATGAAACCTGAAGCTCTCATACGCCAGGGATACAGCTTAAATGACATCAAATAACTAGCAGTCAATCAAAAAATTAGCTTAAGCCTCATTTTTATCAGTCAAGTTTCATATATTTATGCACGTTATTAAACCATACTCAACACTATAAACACCCTAATTGTGAGTACCAACGCAATAATAAATCGAATTATTGACCTGAAAATAGATCGGAGATGAACCACCCTTTTTATTTCACATATAATTTAGTTGACGTTGGTCAGGTTGAAGGCTCAGTTCAAGCTAATGGTCAACAAGTTCAGTTCAAACTTACCAATAACAGTAACCCTTTACATGATTTACTGAAAGGCATGATCAATCTTGTTTTTGAACCATCACATATTTGGGGTGAAGACAATATCAGCTGGGTTGATTGGTATGAAGAATCAGGCAGCTTAAAATGGGTTCTTAGTACTGAAG
>JAKSBD010000712.1 GCA_022361295.1 Bacteroidales bacterium | reverse complement strand
TTAAGATTCATAAGTATAGGTTAAAGTTGAATTCAATTATATGACAAACAACATGACCCAAACACGGTTATATAGATATCAAATCTGCCAATACCTGGTTAAAAAGGAGCAATTAATAACAGGTAGAACAAGGAATTTCAAGATCAAAAAATCATCTCTTCCACCTATTTTCTCAACCATTCTGCCTATCTTGTGTTTAATCTTTTGACATAAAAGAATAACTAATTCGCACAGTTTATATGAAGGGGATTTTATTAGTGAATATGGGCGGGCCTCAGTCCTTGAGCCAAATGCGCCTGTTTCTTAAAAATATGTTTAGTGATAAATACATTCTGCCGCTACCTTTTGGCTTAAGGCAATTTGTAGCCAATATAATTGCCAGGAAGCGCCACCCTGAATCATGGAAGAAGTATCAGTTAATAGGCGGAACACCTATTATCAAGCATACCGAGTCGGCCGGTAAAGCATTAGCAGATAGTGCAGAGCTGCCTGTATATACAGCATACTCATATACACCACCTTTTATTGCTGATGTTATGAAGCAAATGTCTGATGATGGCATCTCTGAAGTTGATGTACTGACCATGTATCCACAGGCCAGCGACACAACCACTACATCTGTA
This sequence comes from Bacteroidales bacterium, assembly GCA_022361295.1. GTDB lineage: Bacteria > Bacteroidota > Bacteroidia > Bacteroidales > Marinilabiliaceae > Carboxylicivirga. The sequence continues at coordinate 8,619 of JAKSBD010000712.1, read as the reverse complement.
TTTACTGATGTCAGAAAAGCTGTTAAGAACCTGAATGGAATTAAAATTCGTGAAATATGCGACTATAGTGTTCATCCAACCTTTTTAGAATATTGGAAAACACTCGTTGAAGAACACATCAAAAAAGAAGGCGTTGAAAATCCATTACTTCTCTTTACGGCTCATGCCATTCCAATGTATGGTGTAAAGCGGGGAGATAAATATCCGGATACCGTTCGTCATATGGCCAAACGACTGGCAGACATAATGAACCGACCTTTTGAAGTGGCTTTCCAGTCGCGGGTTGGACCGGTTAAATGGGTTGGACCGGATACTGATGACTATTTGGAAGAGTTGGTGGCAGCCGGACATAAAAATGTAGTTCTTATACCGGTTAGCTTCACTACCGAATGCCTTGAAACGGTGTATGACCTTAATATCAAATTGGTTGATATTTATAAGAAAGATAAGCGCGTTGAGCACATTTCAAGAGTAGAAATTCCGGTGGCTCATCCTTTATTTATCGAAACACTCAAACGTATTGTTCATGAGTAGTAATCACTATCCTGTCGTCATCCTGGGAGCCGGTGTTACAGGCTTAACACTGGCCCATTACCTTAATAAAAATGAAATCCAGTTTAAGGTTATTGAAAAAAATGATCGCCCCGGAGGCGTCGTTCATACCCAAACCGAAAAGGGTTTTGTTTTTGAATCAGGCCCCAACTCTGGCATCATATCACATCCCGAGGTGGTAGCTTTATTCGATGACCTTGGCGATACCATCAAAGTTGAAAAAGGCAATGACCTTGTAAAGATTCGTTATGTATTAAAAAATGGCCAATGGCATGCGTTGCCACACAGTGCAAAATCAGCCATCACAACTCCGCTTTTCACTTTGAAGGATAAGTTTCGAATATTGGGCGAACCCTTTAGAAAGAAAGGAGAAAATCCCGATGAGACATTAGCTGAGCTGGTGAAACGCCGAATGGGCAATAGCTTTTTAGATTATGCCATCGATCCGTTCATTTTGGGCATCTATGCCGGGGATCCTGCTCAATTGGTAACACGTTATGCAATGCCTAAACTATACAACCTTGAGCAAAACTATGGCAGTTTTATTGGCGGCGCCCGAAAAAAAGCAAAAGAGCCTAAAAGCGAATTAGAGAAACGAACCGATCGCTCTGTGTTTTCAATTGAAGGGGGACTAAGTCAGCTTACTACAGCCTTATTAAATAGTGCTGGTCCCGGGCATTTTCAGTTTGGTGCCAATGATGTTGAGGTTGAAGCTACCGACAAAGGTTATCAAGTATCCTACACAATAGATGGTAATAAAGAGAGTATAACAGCCGATAAAATTGTGACCACTTTTGGTTCTGTTGGGCTTAAAGAAACATTACCGTTTATTGATAAGCAGCAAATGCTTCACCTGACCAATCTTAAATATGCAAGGGTGGCTGAAGTATCATTGGGCTTTGATAAGTGGCAAGGCCGTGCATTAGATGGTTTTGGCGGCTTGATACCTCACAAGGAAAAACGCGATCTGTTAGGCGTATTATTTATGTCATCATTGTTTAAAGGACGTGCGCCGGAAGGCGGTGCTTTGCTCACCATTTTTATGGGCGGTATTCGTAACGAAGCATTATGCGATTTAAATGATGAAGACTTAATGCAAGTGTTGAAAAAAGAATTTATTGATTTAATGGAGGTGCCTGAATTTAACCCTTCAATGATTAAAATAAAAAGGTACTCACACGCTATCCCTCAGTACGGAGCCAATACCGGAGAGCGTTATTCTGCTATTGATCATGTGCAAAAACAATATCCGGGCTTAATAATAGCCGGCAATTTGCGTGATGGCATTGGAATGGCCGACCGCATTAAACAGGCAACTCTTATTGCAAATGAACTGACCAAATGAGAGAACTGATACTGATATTGCATATTGTTACCAGTGTTGTGGCCTGCATTTTAACAGGCATTATCCTGGTGCGTGGCTTTGGGGGCTTATATCTTAAGTTCGAACTCAAAAGGCTGGATGTACGACTGCCTTTTTTCGCTACAATGCTACTCTATCTGCAATTCGTATTGGGTACTGTTTTATTCGTTATGTATATGATTGAGTTCTCAAGCGGCGAAATAAATGTATATCAGAATCAGGTGGTAAAAGGTCGTTTCTGGGCTGTTGAACACTTTATCTTAATGGTGTTCACTCTTGTAATTAGCCATATCGGCTGGGTGTTTGCGAAAAGTAATCATACACCTAAGCTTATCTTTAAAAAGAATTTTCTTTATTTTGGTATTGCTTGTACAATGATCATGATTTCGATGGTTATGAATATTGTAAGGTATGCTGTTTAGAGTTAACCTGAGGTGTAAAATTTAATTATCCAATTTCACACACAGTGGGATGATTAAATCTTCCTGGGAGTTCCATATGGCAAATGAAAGAAAATATAATCACATGAAAATACTAATTGTAGAAGACGAACCTCAACTGGCCAATAGTGTTCAGCAATTTATTATTTCTGAGGGACACACATGTGAGATAGCCGGCGACTTATCAACCGCGCTATATCTTGTCGACAATTTATTCGACATCATTATACTTGACCTCAACCTTCCTGATGGCAATGGCCTCGAAGTAGTTAAGAAAGTTAAAAGTGGTGGTATGCAAACAGGAATCATCATTCTTTCGGCGCGTGACAGCCTTGAAAACAAGATTGAAGGACTTGAACTGGGCGCAGATGATTACCTGACTAAACCTTTTCAAATGGCAGAACTCAATGCCCGCTTAAAATCTCTGGTCAGACGGGTGCATTTTAAGGGTGAAGAAATTATTGAGTTTAATGAGCTGGAGATAAAACCAAGCGAACTGATGGTAAAGGTTAATGGTACGCCATTGGATCTGACAAAGAAAGAATTTGACCTACTTGTTTATTTTATTGCCAATAAAAATCGTGTATTAACAAAAACCGGCATTGGTGAACACATGTCTAAAGACTTTATGGACTATGGCTTTACTGATGATTTAATCTATTCACACATTAAAAACCTGCGTAAGAAATTGATTAAAGCCGGGTGTAATGATTATATAAAAAATGTATATGGCGTGGGTTATAAATTTACTGATGCGTTGTAGGGTAATAGGTCGATAGGTTATTAGGTCGATAGATAGAATTGTAAATTATAAAATTATTTCAGCTTAACACGAAACTATATTATAAAACTTTCAAGCTACTTATGAAACTATTAACTAAAACAGGATTGAATTTTATTTCTGCCAGTATCTTCTTCTTTTTCATTGGAAGCCTGGGCGGTTACTATTTTATTCGTTTTGCCGTTAATAAAATGTTTAACAACGAGTTACTTGAAGCACAGCAGCAAGTTGAGAACCAACCTAATTCATCATTGACTTATGCCGATGTTAGTATTGATACATTACAGTTAAAGATTACCCAGTCGCAACATACTTTTACCGATACAATTATCCAGAATAAATCGAGCCAGAAGTATGAGTTTTACCGAAAACTCAACTACTACAAGCCTGCTGAAAACAACACCATTCGCTACACCATTATCCGCTCAACAGCACCATCCGATTTAATGGTGATGAAATTCACATTGATGCTAACGGTGTTTCCGGTCATTTTCTTTTTAATTCTTTACCTGGTTAACAGAGCCTCTACAAGATATTCGCTAACTGTATTTTACGACACCATCAATAAGCTTAAGGCCTTTGATGTGAATAAAGACAATCGCCTGGATTTAATGACATCTGATATTGATGAATTTGAGCAACTGAATGAAGTGTTCAATGCCATGGATAAAAAGATTAAAGAAGATTATATTCGCTTAAAAGAATATACAGGCAATACATCCCATGAGCTTCAGACACCATTGGCCATTATTAATGCTAAGCTGGATGAATTGATCCAGGCTGATAATTTAACTGAAGAGCAAATTAAAACCATTGCAGGTCTGATTGAAACAACCAATCGCCTGTCTAAAACCAATCAGGCATTAATATTCCTGGCCAAGCTGGATAACCGCGTTTTTGCCGATGCCGAATTGGTAAACTTTAATGAATTAATTCGTAAACAATTAGAAAACCTTGAGCCACTTATCGAAGAAGCAGGCCTTAAGGTTGAAATCATATCTACCAGTCAGCTAAGCTCAACCATGAATGTATCGCTGGCACATACCTTAATTCTCAATTTGCTTAAAAATGCCATCAGGCACAACATAAGCAATGGCTTTATTAAAATACGTTTTGACAATAACAAACTACAGATCAGTAACAGCGGTTTGCCTGTCCCTTATGAACCTGAGAAACTGTTCGGCCGATTTCAAAAAAACAGCCAACACCCGCAATCATTGGGCATTGGCCTTTCTATTGTAAAACGCATCTGCGATATTTCAGCTATTTCAATCAGCTATGAGCAGCATGACAATGAACACATTTTTGAGCTAACTTTTTAAATGCCAGCTACACAAAGCTAGTGACTAATACCAATTTTATTTTGGAATGAGCCTCAAAAATTTTTAGATATTTTGGATTTAATCCAGGCAAAAAATTGAGACATAGCCTTAGCTACGACGATATTTTTTAACGTAGAGTAAATTCAAAAGAATAAAATTATAAAGCTTAGTTCAATGTAATATTGGTATAATAACCTGAGGTCGAAATTGAATGTCGAATTCAGGTTAATAGGTAGACAAAGCTTTACGCAATCCTTCAAAGCGATTCTCGTAATCTTTTATGGAAAGCTTAATAACTTCTCTGGCTTCATCAGCACCGTAAACATGGGTAATTTCCGAATCATTGCTTAAGCCGGGCATATCTTTATAGGTAAGGAAATAATGCTTTAAGCGCTTCGTTACCATCTCTGGCATATCATTAATATCCTTGTACTCTCCATATACCACATCATTCTTAAGTACCGAAATAATCTTATCATCGGCCTGGTTACCGTCCAGCATCCTGAATCCGCCAATAGGAATAGCTTGAGCTAACACATCACCATGTGGAATATCCTTTTCTGTCAGCACCAGTATATCCAGCGGATCACCATCGCCAATAATATCTTTCTTACCCGATTTTTCGGCACAATACTTACCTACCAGTTTACCACAATAGGTCTGTGGTATAAAGCCATAAGGAGCAGGTACAACATTGGAGTATTTTTGTGGTCGGTCAATTCGAAGATAACCACTTTCTTTATCCACCTCATACTTAATCGTATCTGTTGGCACCACCTCAATAAAGCAAGTCAGTATATCAGGGCACTTGTCACCTATGTCAACACCATGCCAGGGGTGTGATTTATATCTTAATCCCATCAAGCGTCCTATTGGGTCCATTAAACTATTCGATGTCATAAGTTTCTTTTTTAGTTGATTTTGGATTAGTTATACAACAACACGAAGTAAAAGAATGTTTTAGCTCGTCATGATGATTAAAGTCAACTCTGAAAGTGAGTGTTGACATAACAAAGATACGATTATGCGTATCAATTGCCTCCGCTGCCGCGCGAATCCTTAGCATTATTAAAATTCTCAATACGTTTTGAAAAATTCTTTCGATGATTTACACGAATCGTCCTTACCTTTTATCCATACATAAGGAACAAATATGACCTGTTCTAAACAGAAATATAAAACGCCTGGATAATTGTTTCATATCCCGGGGTGAAAACTAAAACTCCTCTATGCATTTTAGAAAAGCGCTTAGAGGAGTTGCTAAAAAGGTCCTTATGTTATCACTAAAACATATAGAGAAAATATTTTTTGCTCTAAATAAAAACAAAAAACGCATAGATAGTTTTTCAAATCCTGGCGGGAAAATTATTTTACGTCTAAACGTTTTTTAAAAACGTCTGGATAAAAAATAAAAACATAGTGAGAGAAAAAAAATGCGCCGAGACAATAATATTTTTTGTCCCGACGCTTCAACCTATGAATCCTGACTTTCTATTTATTCACTTATTTTCTTGTAATCCAGTTTGCTAAGTTCTTTTACAAACAACTTACCAGGCCTGAAATTGGGCCTCACTCCTTCAATGTTGCCAGCACTGAAGGCTTCCTCGGTTTCAGTCGGTTTTGATTTGGCATTAACCGAAAATTTGCCAAACTCACCAAGGCCAACACTGTATCCGTCAGCCAGGCATTCGGGTACTATCTGCAAGAAGCCTTCAATTACAGATAATATATCCATCTCATTAAGCGATGAACGTTCTGCAATTTGCTTCGCTATAAAGCGCTGGCTTCTTGTTCCTTTTGAATTAACAGATGCATAATACTTAGGATCTGCATTTCTGTCACTTGGGTTGCGTCGTGCAACTACTTTATAATTGATTGACATAGGCATTCAATTTTAGGGTTTATAATTAGTATATTCATAGGTTGTATTTCATTTCTCAGGCCCCCCAATTAGACCTGTCTAAACTTCTATACTGAACAGCTTCGGCAACATGATGAGATTGTATCGTGTCACATTCTTCCAAATCAGCAATGGTTCGTGATACTTTCAAAATTCGATCATAGGCACGAGCCGATAGATCAAGCTTTTCCATCGCACTCTTTAATATTTGCATACCTGTTTCATCGGGCATGGCATATTGAGCAAGCAGTCGACTGTTCATTTGCGCATTACAATGAACGGTTTCTTTGTTTTTAAAACGTTCAACCTGAATTCGACGCGCTTTTATAACACGATCGCGCACGGTAATGCTGTTTTCTGAAGGCGGTGCTTCTGCCAGTTTATTAAATGGAACAGGCACTACCTCAATATGTAAATCAATGCGATCCAATAAAGGGCCCGATATCTTGCTCAAATATTTCTGTACTACTCCCGGACTGCAAACACATTTCTTTTCAGGGTGATTAAAGTATCCGCACGGACATGGATTCATAGATGATACAAGCATAAAACTTGCCGGATAATCTATTGTAAAGCGCGCACGGGAAATACTAATTCGCCTGTCTTCCAATGGTTGACGCATTACTTCAAGTACCGTCCGCTTAAACTCCGGTAATTCATCCAGAAATAACACACCATTGTGGGCCAATGATATTTCGCCTGGTTGAGGGAACGAGCCGCCACCTACTAAAGCCACATCGCTTATTGTATGATGCGGACTCCTGAAAGGGCGCTGAGTAATCAGGGCCGTTTCATTTCCGGTTTTACCCGCAACTGAATGAATTTTGGTGGTTTCTAAAGCCTCATCCAAAGTAAGCGGAGGTAATATACTGGCCAGTCGCTTGGCTAACATGGATTTGCCGGCGCCGGGAGGGCCTATCATAATTAAGTTGTGGCCTCCAGCTGCAGCAATCTCTAAAGATCGCTTCACACTTTCCTGCCCTTTTACATCTGAAAAATCAAAATCAACAGCCTCTATTCCTCTTTCAAATTCCTTCTCGGTATCGACCACTACCGGTTCCGCAACTTCGTCATCTTCAAAAACCGAATAACCTCAATGATGTTCTGAAAACCAAACACTTCAATATCATTTACTACAGCGGCTTCACGTGCATTCTCAATGGGTAATATACACCCCTTAAAGCCATCCTGCTTTGCTCTAAGGGCCATTGGCAACACACCTTTTATGGGTTGAAGACTGCCATCAAGCGACAGCTCACCCATCATTATATAATCTTTTAGCTTATGGTTTGTAATTTGTGATGAAGCAGCCAGAATACCAATTGCCAAAGGAAGATCATAAGCTGCACCTTCTTTACGAATATCGGCTGGAGCCATATTAATTACGATCTTATGCCCCGGCCATTTGTAGTTACTTACTTTAATGGCAGAGTCAATACGTTGCTGACTTTCTTTAACGGCATTATCAGGCAAACCAACAAGGGCAAAACGTATTCCTTGCGAAATATTGACTTCAATTGTTATGGTGAAAGCGTCGATCCCACTAACTGCCGATCCGAATGTTTTAACGAGCATAAGCAAAAATTTAGGCGTAATATATTAAATACACTTAACATTACAAATACCCTTATTGCTTTTACTTCGTGTACATTAGGAGTTTTTTAAAAAATCTTCTATTTAATACTTATTTTTCTTATATCTACTACGCATTTTGCGTATAACCACTACGCATTTTGCGTATTACCTCAAAAAATAATGTCGAGCCACCTTCTTCTTTCTCTAAGAATTGATGAAAAAAGTATGATACCAAATAACATTTACACCAATACATTTAAATGCTATGGATGCAATTAAAATATATTGCTCAAAAATTTAAACAGTGAGCTGCGCACCTGTTCCAAAATAAACAACCTTTTCGACAAAGGCTTCAGCAAACTGCTTCTGAGCCCGGTCGCCGGTACAATGGTTAATGGCCCATTTTTTGACTTCAAACTCTTTTACAGCATTTATGATATCACTAATCGCACTCTCATGCTGACCATTTAAGTGCAGTCCCCCTGCAACACAGTCAAATGACGCATAACCATACCTTTCACTAACAGCATGGAGAATATTTACAATACCTGTATGTGCACAACCGGCTAAAACAAGGTTTTTTTGATTTTCACAGGCAACCAAGACAAGCTCGTCATCAAATTCGTCTGGAACGTATGTATCATTCTTCTTAACTACCAGGCGCTCATTTACAACTTCATAACCTG
>JAKSBD010000512.1 GCA_022361295.1 Bacteroidales bacterium | reverse complement strand
TTAAATGCTGCCTTCAATTACAAGCCCGAAAAACTAAAAGGATGGACTTTTTCAGCCAGGATGCTTGATATCTTAGGTACTAACCAGGCAGGTGGATATACTGCTGCTTACGAAGGAGAGCAAATTCTTTTACACCGTGGATATGTTTACGATTATGAAGGGCAAATTATAGAGATAGGTGTAAGTTATTCTTTCAATAATAAAAAGCAAAAAACACAAAGAAAACATATTGGTGACGACTATTTCTAGACAACTCATCATGAAATGAATTAAGTCCCTTGTTAAGGGTATAAGCTGATATTAAACGTTGTGTTTGGCCAGATTGGCTTGCTTTAGAGACCTTAAGGTTTAAAAAAACCTTAAGGTCTGTTTTTATGCCAGGTGAACTGTTCTCAGGAAAACCTTATGACTAGTGAAGGGGCTTGAAAAAGAAAATAACGGATGATACAGTTTATTGTACGTATCTGTTTACTTGTAGTTAGTTTCTGGTTAAGCTGAAATATTAAAGAATACTCAATTCTTTAATATTCCGATGTCTTCTGTCTATTAACACTTCTTTAAAAGACCCGAACTCCAACCCGGATTGATAAACGGTTGTAAGTTGTTTTTCTTTCTACTTCATTTAAGCGCCAGTCATTGCGGGTGAATTCAAATTCGTGGTAACGATATCCCAGGGCAAGGAAGAAGTTATAGTGCTGTTTGCTATTAAAAATATAACCAATCTCTGTGTTGAAGAAGGCGCCACCTTTGGTATCGATGATTTCATAATCCCAAAACTCCATGTCTTCCAGTGCTATGGCATAGCCACCCGATGTTCCCCAAAAAAAACCGGAATTGTTCTTACTTGCGAAAAACACTTTCAGATCAGGGCCTAAAGGCATGACAGTAACATCCAGCCACTCAACACCGGTCACAACACCGGCTGCAAACGTTTTATTAAACTGGTAATTGTGCTCCATCAGCAATGAAGTGATATGGGTTTTGTCATCATTACCTGAACCGATTAAGGAGCCAATTGATGTGTAGTTGAAGTAGCCTTTTTCTTTAAATGCCGGATTTTCAGTCTCGTTCTGTGCCCACACAAGTATAGGTGTGAACAATAAAAGCAGGATTAAATTTGTTCTCATTTGAATAAGGTTTAATAGGGAAGACTGTGATTTTTGAGATTGGTTGCGTCTGAAAAAATATATTTTTTAAAACGCAACCTTTTAGTGTAATCCTCATCTGGTCAATTGTATATGTGCAGGTAGTACATGCTGATTTGTTAACCATTTATTAAAACCTACTATGATGAAGACACTAATTAAATTCGCTTTTATTCTAATGGCAGTTTTTTCTTTTTCGGCCTGTAGCGATAAAATAGAAGAGACCTATACCGTTAATAGTCCTGAGTACTTAAGCTATGATGATTTACGAAGCTCATATCAGATGAAAAGTGCTCAAACCATTGTTCAGCCCGGGAAAATCTATTTTAAGGATGAATTTATTTTCATCAATGAATACCAGAAAGGGATTCATATTATTGATAATTCTGATCCGGCGCAACCCCAGACCGTTTCTTTTCTTGAGCTTCCCGGAAATGTTGATATGGCTATAAAGGGTAATATGCTTTATGCTGATAGTTACATTGATCTGGTAACGCTTGATATCAGTGATATGAATAATATTGTTGAGGTGGACAGAGATGAGGAGGCCTTCCCTTATATTATTCCTGTTTTTAGCGATGGCTATTTAGGTAAAGTTGACCAATCAAAAGGTGTGATAATTGGCTATAAGGTGACTCAGGAAACAGTTGATGTCGAAAGGAATGATATTACTTATAGTACGTTTCCTCAATGGGAATCGTCTTTTTTTGCAGCCGATGCTCTATCATCAGCAAAAATAAATTCAACGGGTAGTGGCACTGGAGGTTCGATGGCTCGTTTTACCTTATTTGGCGATTATCTGTATGCAATAGATAATGCTTCATTGCATTTGTTTGATGTAAGCGATAATTCAAATCCGGCATTCAGCAAGAAAATCCCCATTAGCTGGCAAATAGAAACTTTATTTCCTTACAATCAGCTATTGTTTATAGGCGCACAAAGTGGTATGTTCATTTATAGTCTTCAAAATCCAGGTAATCCAGAATATATCTCAGAATTCAGACATGCCACGGCTTGTGACCCGGTGGTGGTCGAAGGTGATTATGCCTATGTGACACTCCGGGGAGGGAATTTATGTGGAGCTATTGAGAGTCAGCTTGATGTAATTGATATCTCTACAATTGAAAATCCCGAGTTGGTCAAAACCTATTCCATGAAAGAGCCTTATGGCTTAGGGGTTGATGATGATGTGCTGTTTATCTGTGATGGAAATGCAGGATTAAAAATATACGATTCAAGTGACCCGTTAACCATTGCCGATAACCAGATTGCGCATTATCCCGATGTTAATGCCTATGATGTTATTCCTTTGGGAAGTGTGCTACTAATGATCGGAACAGATGGATTATATCAATACGATTATTCCGATTTGGATAATATTGAATTGTTAAGTCATATTAAAATCTATCAGTAATTCCACATATACCGATTCGCAAAAAGGCTGCTTCTATTATCCGGGAGTGGCCTTTGTTTTGTTTCTGGCAAGCCTGCTTCCTTCTTATTCTTGCATTTTTTGTACATTAGCGTGTTCACAAAATAAACACACATTTGCATGAAGAAACTGGCATTGCATTGGAAAATTATCATTGGACTTTTTCTTGGAATATTCTGGGCTGTTTTATCCGGCTTTTTTGGTTGGAGCGAATTTACAACCAACTGGTTGGCACCATGGGGCCGCATATTTATTAACTTATTGAAGTTAATTGCTATTCCTTTAGTCCTTTTTTCTATTATCGGAGGCATTGTAGGTTTAGGTGATCCCAAACAATTGGGACGAATGGGAATGCGAACGCTGTTATTGTATTTATGTACAACTATCATTGCGGTATCCATTGGTTTATTGATTGTGAATATAGCCAAGCCAGGTGTATGGATGGATGAAAATGTGCGGAAAGAAAACCGTATTGCCTATGAATTGTGGGCACAACAGGAAGGGCAGGAAGTACATGATGACACCAACCTGCTTGGAGATGCATCAAATCGAGAACTGATTGCTGAAGTAGCCAAACGACGTGGTTACGATGAAGATGAAAGCGTTCAGTCACGTTTAAAGCTGGCTGAAAACCAAAAGGAGAGTGGTCCGCTGACTTTTATCGAAGATATGGTGCCAGACAATGTTTTTATGGCCATGTCTGACAATGGAAGCATGTTGAAAATTATATTCTTTGCTTTGTTCTTTGGTATCGCGTTACTGTTTATACCTGAGAAAAAATCAAAACCGGTCATAGATGTGGTGAATGGACTGAGCGAGGTTTTTCTTAAAATGGTTGACCTGATAATGCAGGGAGCGCCGTTTTTTGTATTTGCCTTACTGGCCGGATTAGTATCAGAAATGGCCGGAGATAACCCCGCCAAGGTTTTTGAGCTTTTTAAAGGATTAATCAAGTACTCGTTGGCTGTATTAGCAGGCTTGTTACTGATGGCTTTTGTTATCTACCCAACCATTATGAAGTTTTTTGTGAAACGACTGACCTTTCTGGGTTTTCTCAAAGGTATCAGTCCGGCTCAAATGCTGGCGTTTTCAACCAGTTCAAGTGCTGCTACCTTACCTGTAACACTTGAATGTGTAGAGGAAAACTTAAAGGTCGATCCAAAGGTGTCATCCTTTGTGTTACCTATCGGGGCTACTGTTAATATGGATGGAACCAGCCTGTATCAGGCTGTGGCAGTGGTGTTTTTGGCTCAGATGCACATGATAGACCTTAGTTTTGGTCAGCAGCTGACTATTATTCTTACTGCCACTTTGGCCAGTATTGGTTCAGCGGCAATTCCAAGTGCCGGATTAGTTATGCTAATGATCGTATTGAGTTCGGTAGGACTAAACCCTGCCTGGATTGGTATTATTCTTCCTGTAGACAGAATCCTTGATATGGTTAGAACAGTTGTGAATGTTACAGGCGATGCAACAGTAGCAACCGTAATAGGCGAAACAACTGTAAAAGATGAAAAAAAGGAGTAAGTATTACTCCTTTATTAATTTCTTCTTATTTCTATTGATGTATGAAGTCTCCAGGTTCTTATTCTCGTTCCTGGTAAATGGTTTTGTATTTGTTGTATCAGATTTTGATATCAATTCCTTTTCTTTGGAATAATTAAGTGAATCATTAGCTGATAGCTGTATGGTTCGCCCGTCTGACAAAATCAAAACGGCTTTACGCTTACCCGGTTTAATACCTTCATTGCCTTTTTTCTCTTTTTTTTGTGCAACAACTTCAAGGCTAAGGCTTAAGCATAGTATAATGAAAAAAGTAGCTATCCGAAAGTTGGATCTGTTGTAAGGTGTGGAAGATAGTGTTTTAAGTGGTTGAAAAATAGTGGTTAATGCTGTTTTTAAAAATGTAATTAATAAGTGCATTACTTGATTGAGTTTTTGTTGTGTTGTTTAATTTGATGCAAAATTAAGGGGGTTTGTGACATTTACATCAATATAGACACTTAAAGATCAATTGAAGGTGACAGTTTTGATGTTATTAATTGTTAAAGAATCAGACGGTTTATTAATATTGAATTTAATATTTGTATAAAGGACAGATTGATAGTTATTTAAGGAAATTTGATGGGTAGTTTCAGATAGAAAGTTGTGCCGATATTTTTCTTTGATTCAAAACATATCTGACCCTTAAGCTTTTCGGTAAGATTACTGCTTATTGTTAAGCCCAGCCCGCTGCCATTTACATTAAATAATTGCTTATCATCCCTTGCCTGTTCAAACTGTTTAAATATACTGGCTTGTTTTGATTCACATATACCAATTCCTGAGTCCCGAACGATAAAAATGACTGAATCATCACTGGCTTTAATATCCAGGTGTACATAACCCTTTTTTGTAAACTTAAGGGCGTTAAATGTCAGGTTGCTTAGTATTTGGTATAAGATGACGGCATCTGAATAAACATATATATCGTCTGTGTTTTTAGCTATAATTTTAAAATCAACAACAGAAGATTGTTTAAAGGATAATGAAGAGTGTATGCGCTTTACAACTTCTAAGGCACTGAATTTTGATAAGGAAACTTTAGTTTGTTCCTGCTCTATCTTTGAGATGTTAATGATGTTATTCAATAAGAGCAAGAGTGTATTACCATTGTCATTAATGTGTTGGATATAGGACTTTCGGTCTTCGTCATTTAAATCGCTTTGATCCATTAATTCTGAAAATCCAAGAATGGCATTCATTGGAGTACGTATTTCATGGCTCAGATTGGTTATGTATGAGGTTTTATGCAATGCAGATTCTTGAGCTGAATTGCGCTGTTTTATAACAGTGTTTTTGACGTAAACAATTAAAGGTATCTCAAACAGAACAAATATCGAACATACAACCATTATGTCCATGATCCGCTGTGTATTAGAGGAATAGTAGCTGATCAGGTCTGGATTGTAGCCTTCTGCCAGTAAAAGGAGTGGAACATTAATACCAATGATAAGATATCCAAACTTCAGGTTTTTATTATCGACCATAAATGTAAACATTGGAATAATAGCCAGAATGCTGAACAGTGTTGGACCCGTGCTTCCTCCTGTTTCAAACCATAGGAAATTTATCATGATTAATACAAACCCCAGGTACAAACGACGTCCCAATACAAATTGGGATCTGAAACGAACAATCCAATAAATAATAAGGACAAAGAACATGGCAAAGAAATTACCATATATTACACTTTCAGGAAGGTCTAAAAAAGGATTCGTTAACGCTGAAATAAACGTTAAGGTAAAGGTAATATGCAACATATGTATCAGAACAAGATCCTGAACTTCATACATTGAGGCACTTACAAATAAATTCTTTTTAATCCTGTTAAAAAGATGCTTTCTCCACATAATCAACTAACCCTTTTTTAGGAGCGATACGCAGAAACATTAAATAGGTTATATGAAAATAACGCTTGGTGTTAATGAACTTTATTGTGTTTGTGTAACTGTCAGAAATATAGGTGTTTTAATGGCGATATTTTTTTAAGAAAATCCATAAACCTGACAATAAAAGGATAATGGTGCTTAAGCCGCAAAGAGGAACGATAAGGATGTAAAAACTGCCTAATAAGTCCTGGAAAATACGCCCGGTATGTATTTCCAATGCAAAATTCCATAGCGAAAGGGGCGAGTTTGACTTTATTAAATCGGGCATAGAAAACCTGGAGTTGACCTGTGCAAGATTGACTAGTCCTTTATCGTAATCGAAATACACTTCAGTCGCTCCATCATTATGGTAGCCACTGGCCATGTTTGCACCAATAGGACGAGCCATGCCTGTTTGCGGAACGTGTGGTTTATGACTGATATAGTTATAACAAGCACCTGAGAAAGGATTCCATCGGTAAAGTCCGCTGAAGGAACCTATAAGGTAGTTGTCATTGTCCTTTTCCTCAAAGATGGTGATACCCATTACTGATACCGGTGGCTGATCGGGTATTTTTACCATTTCCTTTAAGTCGGAGGTAAGAGCATACATCCCCTTGGATGTGGACACTATATAGATATTGTAACTGTTATTATAACGTATGCCTCTCAATTGATCATACCAGGCGTTGGGAGTGTCCAGCATTGAGTAAGGGATGCTTTTTACATTACTGCTCGCAATGGCTATCAGTAACGGAGGACGTAAGAACATGCCGGTAAAAGTTGTGAAGATGAGCAAAACTATTGTGTAATAGCCTATTTTGTTATGCCATTTCACTGAAAACCGAAAGAGGCGCTTTTTTCGATTGTTCGATTTTAATTTCTTCTTTGCCTTTTTGATTAGCGACGGAGAAATGAACCAAATAATTCCGGTGATTGACAGAAAGATAAAAATCAATGCGATAAGATCAACCAGTAACTTACCGCTTAAGCCAAGTATTTCACCACTATGAAGCACCCATATGGTTTTAAATAAACTGGTGTTATTCTGATAGCCTTCAGGAGTAGGTAGGGTGTCAATACTCAGCGTGTTATCAGTAAGGTTGAGGTGGCCAATTTCACTTCGGGTAAGTAAAATCAGTTCTCCATTAACTTCAATGATATCGGTTATTCGCTGATGGTCGATATGTAAGTCAATAACCTTCCAGCTATTGTTAACGTGCTCATAAAGTCCGAACAGTGTGCCTGCAAAAAGACGGCCATCAGATGTATACAGGGCTTTTGATATTTTGCGCTGGTCAATACCTTTTGGAAAACCGGCATTATAGTCGGTCCATGTATTATTTGATGAGTTATGCATCCAGCAACCAACATTTCCATAAAAAAGAGTACGCAAGCTGTCAAGCTTAATACTACCTTTTAATGCTGCATTATTCCAGTTGTTATACTGATAGCTGGATGAAAGGAGCGTGCGGGGAATTGCCAAAGAACTAATGGCTTGCCGGTGATTGAGTAAAATGCCGGAAAGTGAAAATAGTAATAAGAAAAAGCTAAGAACGATGCCTGCCCATTTATGATATTTACGCCAGAATTTCATAGAGGCGAAAATAGAAACTATTCGGTAATTATTTACTGCATTAAGAAAAAAATCCCTGCTTGCGTCGATAATAAGCAGGGATTTTAAAATGTCAGTCGTATACCAATTTTATTTCAAAGCGACTTAAATAAATAAAATTATAAGGCGCACTCAGGTTATTAATATTGGCAGTTAATCCAGTTAGTCAGCTTTGGAAAAAGAACCTCAAAAAACTCACCAGATAGCTCGGATGGCTGTTCAGTAGAAAAGCGTAAATACTGATCGGCCGGAAAAACATCAGGGTGTATAAATTGCAACTCCTGCCAGGTGCGATGCCCAAGCAATAGTTGGCTTAGCAAATGATCAGGAATGCTTAAGCTGTAGGTTGCTTCATCACCTTGTGTCTTATCAATATCAATGATCAAACCATCTTTCCAGGTAACATTAATCTGAAACTGATAGCAATTAATACTTGTGACTCCGGTAAAACCGGAATACAGGCTGTTAATTATTCGCTGCTCCAGTATTGGCTTAATCTTTTCAATAAAAGAAACAGGGTTCACAATCTTAATTTGCCAGGCGTAAGACGGACGTATGCTTGCACCGTAATTTTTCGCAGCCTTCACAAACGGGTGCGAATCCGGCATATTTAATCGCAAATAGGGTTTATTAAGCCTTGTGGCTTCCTGTTTTAGATAGCTGAATACTGTTTTTATAACATTAACCGGCATTGACATACTTGCCTCACTAACTGTTAAACCCGTTCCAAATCCACCATCAAGTATTCTTAGGTAATACTGCTTATCCTGGTTATTGACAATATAAACACGACTTGCATATTCAGACTTTTTACCATGCGTTAAAATGTATTCCCAATGTTCAGTATTTCTGACAGAGGCAATACTATAGGCCTTAGTGAAGGTCGTCTCTTCCTTAATCAGGAAAGGAATATCTTCAGCACAGGCTTCATGAATGTCAATTGCTAAATCAGTTTCTATGGCATGTAATGGCACTTCTGTATGATTCTCCATTGGTAGAGAATAATAATAGCCCAGTCGGTGGTAAATACCCGGAATGCCTTGTATAACTGCTAAATCGTAATTTTGCTCTTTAAGATCCTCCTCAAAGTGCTGATTGTTGATTTTAAACAAGCCTTTGTTTCTGTGTGCATCGTAGGTTCCCAGAATACCTAGTTCAGCAACTTTTAATTGTATGCCTTCAAATATCCACTGCCATGGGATAGAGGTGAAGCCGGATACTACTGTGTCAGTATCTTTTTCCTTTACAACATACCAGTTTGATAAACCAAACCCAGGAAAATGGTCTGTCAAAACCTGGGCTAATTCACCAACCTTTTCTGGCGAAAAAACAGTGTTGAATAGTGTAACAAGCTGGCTTAAATCGTTATTGTTTGATGCTTTTGTATATGTGTAATGTTTCATGTGTTTAAATTTTTTTTCAATGGTCACATGGAACTCACAAGAAAATTTATTATTCACCAGATTAACACTTTCAGTGATGTTCATGAATACTTCGTATTTCATCCTACTGTGTGTGAAATTGGATAATTAAATTTTACATGCTCGTTTCATTTGTGATAATTTAATAGCGTTTTTTAATGTTATAGCGCTTCATATTGCGAACCAGTTTAGACAGGTCTTTACCTTTCTGTTTTTTCTCCTGCACTGTAGCAGAGTAATGTTCTGATTCACTCTTAAGTTTGATATAACTGTCATATAAATCGGGTGACAGTCGTCCCTCTTCAATGGCCTTAATAACAGCACAGCCTGGTTCGTTAACGTGTGTACAGTCATTATAATAACATTCTTCAGACAGTGTGCTTATGTCGGAAAATGTTTCGGCTATTGCTTCGGCACTGTCTAATGCCAGTCCAAATTCTCTTACACCGGCCGTATCAATTATGATACTGCCATTGGGCAGGGCAAATAATTCGCGGCGCGTAGTAGTGTGTACACCTTTTCCAACCGCTTCACTGGTGTTTTTTGTTGGCTGCACCTTTTCTCCCATCAGGGCATTAATCAATGTACTTTTTCCGGCCCCCGACGACCCTATTAATACATAAGTTTGCTCTGGCTCAAGTAAGTTTGCCACATCATCAATGCCATTATTATTCAATGCGCTGATGGCGTGTATTGAGGTGTTGGGAATGTTTCCCTTTATTTCAGCAATCTTTTCTTCAAAATCGTCAATCAAATCAACTTTATTCAAAAGGATGTTGGGGGTTATCCCTGCATCATTTAAGGCCGTAACCATACGTTCCAGACGCCGGGAGTTGAAATCCCTGTCAAGGCCTTGTACAATAAAAGCCTGATTGATGTTAACTGCGATAATTTGCTTTTCATACTTTTTACCCGCTTCTTTACGGGCTAAAGTGCTGAAACGGGGGAGAACTTCAGTAATAATACATTGCGAATCGAAAGGCATTATTCTAACCCAATCACCCGTTTGAGGCATTTCCTCAGGGTCAGCCGCAAATAATAACTTTCCGGTTACCTCTCCTTTAATGGTACCGTCGCTTGTAATAACTTCATAACTGGTTTTATTAACCGTGCGGATACGCCCAAGCTCATTAATGTTATGTTGGGTTTCTGCAAGTTGGTTATAGTATTGCCAACCGTATGTATTTAATTGATTGTTCATTGCTTATCAAATATTGGAACTACCAAAAAGTAGCTATAAACCTGTAATTTATTAAAAAATAGGATATATAACAGACAGGCCGATAGTGACTATCGAAGAAGAAATTTTTGTAAAGACTTGCCTGTCTTTACTTTACCAGATAAGCAACAGTTAGTGTCATAAGCCGCAAATGTAATTTATTTTCCCCAATTATACAAAAATCCCAATATATGGTGATTGTTTCACTTATGTAGCAATGGTATGTTTGTATCGGTTTTACAAGTCATATTATTACAAGCGAATTTTAATTTATTGGTTATTGAAAAATCCCAACTACCGTTTCAGCCAGATGGTAATTGGGATTTTTAGTATGGAAAGTTCAGGAATCTGAAATTCATGCAGCAGATGCGTTTTGAAGGATTGGCAATTCGACCAATTAAAAAAACTAATGCCGCCCGGTAGCAATTATATATTCAGTCTTGTATTTATCAATTATTTAAACTTGCGTTTCTGGAACCAGCTTTCATTAAAGGTCAGCCCAATCTTAAAGGTGTTAAATGTCTCTTCTATTAAACCGGCATCAGTTGTTCCCCTTTCTTTGTATTCATAGGCCAGGTTTATCAATGAACCGTCTCGCATAGGTATGGTTAAACCGGCTGTTATACCTCTTGAATCAATATCCTTCCCTTGTATTGTCAGGTACTCCTGGTCGTAAAAAGCCCCGATGCGGTAATGCATTCGTCTGAATATTGAACGGTGAT
>JAKSBD010000275.1 GCA_022361295.1 Bacteroidales bacterium | reverse complement strand
TTTCCAATTCGTCAATCAGTACAGTGGTAGTCTCTGTTTGTGAGCTTTTAACTTCTTTGAGGCTTTGAGACTCTGCGGTAAAATAAGTTTTGCACGTCCCATTGCAAGTAATACCAATTGTATTTTAAAAGGCAATCGCCTGGTACTTTCTTCGAATTAAACTCAGACCAAACTCAGACTAAACTCAAACCAAACTCGAATTAAATTCGATTCAAATTGAATTTAATCTGTATTTGCTATGTGTTTATTATGTGTTAAAATTGGGTTTAGTGTGTCAATGAATGGAGAGTGATGGAGAGTAGGTATCAAAAAAGGGCTCCTAATGGAGCCCTTATAGTACATTAATTATCTTCTTCACTTAGATTCTTGCATCGTAGGCACGTCCTGAACCTTCACCACCCCATATTTTTTCAATATCACGCGTATCGAACTGCCAGCTTACCGAAATATGGAACATCTGAGTTTTTCCGTATCGTGAATAATCATTCAGCGGATTATCCCCTTTTTTAAAATCACTATTCAGGAAATCATCCAAATAATATTTAAATTTTACATTTAATCCCCCTGGAAACTGCACCCCTGCAAATACAGACGGTACAAATCTATTTGTACGATTACTGAACCATTCAGATGTCTTGTGCTTATCACCATCTATCCAATATTTGTATTTATAGTGAAAGAGCAGTTCATACTCTCCTCCTCCATATAGATAGAAATGATCACGAAACGAACCGAGTTTAAGCGCCACAGGCAAACCTAAAGTGTAAGATCGATGCTTCTCTTTTTCAACGCCCAGATCTAAAGCATCATCATCGGTAATAAAACCAATATTCCGCAGAGCTAATCCAGAATACAGGCCAATAGAATTGCTTAAATCAAGATGAACATATTGTCCCAAGTGCAAGAAGACAGTAAAACGAAGATTATTGGCTATATTCTCCATTTGCCCACTGCCCGGATCTAACTGTTCAACATCGGCCCAGCCAAAAATCATCTCTCCACTGGTAACCGTATAAACACTTCTTTGGGCATCAACCTGGGTAAAAGCAGCCAGAAGTAATAATAGAATAATAGTAGATCTCATAAGATAAGGTTTTTTAAATTTAAAAAAGTACGACGCTTAAATGCTAAAAAAAGTTACAGATAAGATACAAAAAAAAGGTGCCTAATCAAGCACCTTTTCTATTTAGACAAAAATATCCTCTACTCTTCAGTCTCTTCAACTTCCTCTTCTTCTGTTGCATTCGGATCGAAAAGATCATTTTCAATTAACAAATTATACCATGTCAATACCTTTTTAATATCTGACACGTATACTCTGTCTTTATCATACAAGGGTAATATTTCTTCGAAATATGATTTTAACTCATTACCCGAGCTTTTGGGTGAAATAGCTGCTCCACCATTTTCTTTTTCATAAATAGCCTTAAAAACATCAAACAACTTAACATCTTCATCTTCAGTATATATTGATATATCTTCCAAGGCACTGATTCGAGAAGTAGCATAAGCAGGCATTCTTTTACCATCAATTAACGACTCAACAATAATTGAATTTTTGGCCTGCGACACCAGCTTAAACAATCCTCTCTGACCTGATATTGCTAATAATCCTTTTAACATTGTATTCTATTTTAGATTTTGTGCAAAAATAAAACTAAAGACGCTTTAAGCAAAAGATTTTTTTCAACAGTAAGCATATTCTACTTTAAACCTCTTTCTTTTTTAATGACCATATAGGCGTCATTAACCTTTTTGAATTTAGCTTCAGCATCTTTACGTATGTCCTCACCCAAATGTGCAACTTTATCAGGATGAAAACGAATGGCCATTTTCTTATAGGCTTTCTTCACTTCTTCATCCGTAGCTTCATTACTTATTTCCAGTGTCTTATATGCCGAAGTAGCACTTTTAATAAACATTGCACTTACCGATTCAAAATCCTGTTTTGAGATGCCTAAACCCGACGAAATATGAAACAAGAAGCGTTGCTCATCGGCTGTAATTTTACCGTCGGCCAGTGCGATACCAAATAACAAATGCAGCAACTGTACTTTAGAGGAATAATTGATATTTACACGCGCCTGATGAACCACGTCATCAACAGGTATATTCTGATTTAAAATATCACGCAGCATCAACAGAGCTTTACCTGCCTCTTCTTCTCCAAATGTTGCCACCAAACTACGCTTTACATAGTCTAATTCAGACTTCACTACCCGACCGTCTGCTTTCATCACAGCGGCTACCAAAACAAGTAACGTCGCCAGAAAACCGCTTCTCGACTGCTGTTGCGCAGAATGCTTTTTCCCTTTAATGAAAGAAGCCTGCTCTTCGGTAATATGTCCAAATACCAAGCCTAATATGGCACCTATCGGACCCATTGTCCACCAACCCAATTGCGCCCCTAAAAACGATCCTAATAATCCCATTATATCTTTTTTATTATTTCTATCATTTGAGGTATCACCAGATGACTCCCATCGCACCTAACTACATAGTCGGCCAACGGTATCTTATCATGATCACTCCATTGCCTGCTAATCCTGGCATTCACTTCTTCTTCACTTAATCCATCCCGCTTCATCACCCTGTTAATACGCATCAATTCCGGTGCTGTCACAAGTATTGTTTTATCAAACTTTCTGTAGCTCCCATTCTCAAATAAAATAGCCGCTTCCTGAAAAACCAGTTTTGCATTCCTGTTGTCATTGCACCAATTATTAAAATCAGAATGAACAGCAGGATGCACAATAGCATTTAATTTATTTAGCAATTGTTTATCATTAAATACCTTTTCAGCAACATATTTTACATTGTAACCAGATACACTGTAAGCACCTTCGCCCAACAGACTGACTATTTGCTGTCGTACTTGCCGATCCGAATTAATAATTCGCTTTGCTTCAATATCTGCCACATACACAGGGTACCCCAGAAAACCAATTAATTTTGCCACTGTTGACTTACCACTGCCAATCCCCCCTGTTAATCCTACTTTTATCATTACTAATCTTTTCTCTCCAACAAATACTCTACAAAAATCGGTTGGTATGCCATATTGTTAATTTCACCCGGAGATGCATTTATCTTAACTTTTAACCGACTTGGCAAATTGTTCAAATCAATATTTTCAAAATCGACGTTGGCTTTAAAATCATCATTTGAATATAACGGACGACTTAAGCCAATATGATAAGATATAACAACTTCAGGCGGGAAGGATTTAAGCACCAGACTATCCGGCAGATTAATAGCCCTGACAGGAACTCGTATGTTCGCCTCGGTGAACGGTTCAACCGGTATTGTTACGACCACTCGCTTTGAGCTCAGGTCAATATTCTCAATCTTCTCGAGTAAGATATTTCTAACGATGGTATCTGACAACTTTTCAAACACCAATGATTTGGTTGGTATTGAACTAATCTCCTTTAGCATTTCCTCAGAACCTGAAATAATAATCGAATCAGGTTCGATCATAATATCTCCCGATAACTGACATTGCTGATCAAAGCCTATATCAGCCTCTACCTTAACGGGCACTTTTTTTGATATCCTTTCTATTAAGGGAATAAACAAGGTGTCTGGTGAAATATCAACCAACTCAAGCCCCACTGCCAACTTACCTTCAATAAGTGAATAATATTCTCCTGAATTAATATAAGCTCCTTCAACACCATCAATGTTCACCCTTCTTAATTTTGAGATGTCAATCACTTCTGCGGAAAAACGTTGACGAAGATGATATGGTAAAATTTTAAAACCTCCACCTCTTATTTTTAACGATAAATCACGTTTTAAACTTCCTTTTATTATTTCATTACTTCCAACATTTGTAAACTTTACCGGAAAATTCACTTCTGTGGTATAGTTATCTTTTCGTAATGCATTTAACACCCAAAAACAAGCGGCTAAAAACAAAAAAACCAAGAAGATAAGCGCGTTTCCATCATCGCGTACCTCCTTGGTTTTTCCAATAATACCTTGTAAATATTTTTCCAGTAGTTTCTTTACGTTATCCATAGTTTACTTGTCAGATTACTTACAAAAGTAAATAATCTTTAGCAGAAACCTGATATCTGAACTACCCTCTGCTATTTATTTGCAGCCACATCAGTCATATCCATCACAATGGCAGACTTATCCATTTTTACTTTAACACCATCAGCAATTTCAACAGTCACAAACTGATCTTTTACTTCAGCTACTTTACCATAGATACCACCTGTTGTAATAACTTTATCTCCTTTCTTCAAAGCCTCACGATATTTACGCAATTCTTTCTGACGTTTCATCTGTGGACGAATCATGAAGAAATAAAAGACGATAATAATCAGCACAAACGGTGCAAATGACATTAATGGATTTCCTCCTTCAGCAGCCTGAGGAAGCATGTTTAATAATACATTCATAGTTATAATGTTATCGTTTATTTAATATTTGCCCAAATTAACAACTCGTGTTTTTTAGTTGAATCGTTGGCGTGAACAACCACTTGTTTAACCTGACGGCCTTTCCACCCCTTTGTATCAAATACTACTTCAACATAAGCAGAGTCTTTCGCTTCAATAGGCTTTTTAGGAAACAGAACATCGGTACAGCCGCATCCTTTTTTAACTTTTTGAATGACGACCGGATATTCACCTTCATTTATCACTTTAAAGCGATGTCCCACAACATCCCCGTGTTTCAACTCTCCAAAGTTATAGGATAACTCTGTGAAATTGAGTTTTCCCTTGCCTTTTGATTGTTTTTTATTTGCAGTACCGCATGAAGCTGATACAACAATTATAACAACAAGAAAACCTACCAGGCGAAAATTCATTATCAGTTACTTATTAACCTTACCGGGTTTATTGATAATCTTCTCTTCAATAAGATGTTCACTTATTTTATCTAATACACCATTGATAAATACGCCACTCTTATTGGTTGAGTAGTATTTAGCAATTTCGATGTATTCATTAAGTGATACATTAATCGGAATATTTTTAAATTCAACAATTTCAGCTATAGCAACCTGCATTAACACGACGTCCAGATAGGCAACACGATCAAAGTCCCAGTTTTTGGTAAACTTCTTGATCAGATTCATGTTATCTTTTTGGTTAACCAGGGTTTTACGGCACAATCGTTGAACAAAATCACGATCTTCGTCATCCTTAAACTCTGGCAACAAAGCCTCTGATGAGCCATTTTCTTCGGAAAATCCTTTTATGGTTTTCACAACCATTGAAATAACAAACTCAACTTCGTCATTCCAATAAACGCTTTGCTCTTCAAAAAAAGTGTATAAACTCTCAAAAGGAGCAATTACCTTCTCTAGTAGTTTTGCAATAAAACGCTTATCAGCATCATAATCACCAGCCTCAGTTGCCATGTATTCATTATACATCTCTGAGTCGGTAACCACATTAAATAAGGCCTTAATTGTTTCGGGTTGATCAGTCCATGGCGTCCCACTCTTACTATTATACGCCATTAATGATTCGTTACCAGCTAATTGCACCAAAAAGCCATTTTCAACGAAACGCATGTTGGGATTTAAATCTTCTTCTGAAGGACGTTTCTTTTGTTTACGAAGTTCAATTCTGTTCTCGGCAAAATTCTTTAGTTCTAGCAACAACAGCAAGAACGAGTGATACATCTCATGAGATTTAGCTATGCTATGAAACAACTCATTTTCAGTTTGTTGTATCGACACCTCACCCTTCTGGTAATGTGCATATGCCATTTGCACAACTTTTACTCTTAACAATCTTCTACTTAACATCCTTAAAGAACTTTTTTACTATTTACTAATTGCAAAAGTAGCTTTTTTTTTAATTGCATCAAGACCTTTTGAAAGAGTTATTTTATAAAGTTGGAAACTCTATCAGATAAGTTGAATGGTGATGTGTATAATCTTAATAAAACAATAATACAATGCTAATTTTTGTATAAAAATGACTTTTCTAATAAATATTAAAAAATCTAAAGGTTAGCTAAAGCAATGTCAATTATATTAAACACCTGTTCTGCTTTATTTTAGCATTAACATTAGATAGTTAGTAAGGTTTAATTAATGTTTCTTTCTATAAAAAACATGAAAAAATTGTAAAAAAAAGATTGGTAAATATGGAAATAATTATCATTTTTGATGCACACAAGCTGTTTCCAAAACAATAAAGAAAACGATGGAAGGATTTGAAAAAAAAGATGGATTTGAAAAGAATGATAGAGATGAAATCTTTTCAAAGGCAATAAGAGCAGGAAAAAGAACTTACTTTTTTGATGTTAAAGCCACTAGGAAAAATGATTATTATTTAACGATTACAGAAAGTAAGAAGCGTTACGATCAAGATGGCAAGTACCATTTTGAGAAACATAAAATCTTTCTATATAAAGAAGACTTTGAGAAGTTCATTAATGGTCTTCAGGAAACGGTTGGTTTTATACAGCAGAATCAAACTGTGGAGGTTGTTGAAGAGCAAGCTGCAACTGCTGAATACACAAGCGTTGAATTTGAAGATTTACATGAATAGTATTACAACAACTTATAAAAAAAGAGGCTGCAGAAACAGCCTCTTTTTTTTATTCATATTTCCCTACTTTGTCTTCTATCAGAACAGCATCTGTACTATGTGACTGTATTTTGAGGTTACATAAGAGCTTCTCTGCACCGCTCACATAACATGCTTCCTGAACTTTTTGCACTAAATTCATTACCTCTGCATATTCACCTTCTACAACTGTTTCAAAGGGGGTAACTTTATATTTTAAACCTGAATTTAGAATTAAAGAGATGGCATCATCAACCATGTCGTACATTTCATGCTTGTCAGACATTGGCAAGACCTGAATTGCAACATTAACAATTTTGTTTTCCATTTTAACCGCGTACTTAATTAATTCCTAAGCTGTTTTTTTATCAACCAGTTTTTCAATTTCACCGGCAGATAATTTCTTAACATTGGTAACCAAAACAGATGTATCTAAAAAATCACCTAATTCGTTACACTGTTTAACCAGGTCCGAAATTAATTTTTTTAATCCGGTATTTAAAGACACCAGTCCGGTAAACTTAACGTAGTATCCCATAAACTCAATTTCCTCCAACTCCGCTCCTTCTTTACGAAACGTGTATTCTATTTCGTTCCTGACTAACTTCTCCTGGTACGATGTAAAAACAGCATGATTACGCGTAAAAATAACTACGAAATAGCGTAACTGACTACCCTTTCCTCCAAGACCTGTAGAAATAAATAAAGGCTTCTGATCGAGATACTCACTCTGCATCAACATCTTACTCTCCTGAAAGGCTAAAGTGGCCCATTGAGCCAAATCTTCATCAGGGCCAGATAAATACTTTTCAATGGTCCTATATGCCTCAACCTCATTAACAGAAGCCAGTTGACACAGGAGCACCTTCTTTTCTTCTTGAGAAAAATCGTTATCAAACAATTTATGCTTTCGTTCCAGAATCAATTCTTTATCCAAAGATTCTTTTTGCTTCTTTGTCTCTTTAAAATAATTAACCTGAAGCTTCACATCAATGGCTTCTTCCAGAACTGTTACGCTATCGGGGTAATTCTTAAGCAATTGCTCCAGTTTATTCTTACTTCCCATTTCTTTCATATTAAATATGTAAACGCAAACGAGCCTAAAAAGTTATAGAGTATTATGTGTATTATTTTCGGATAAAGACAAAATCACTACTTTTAGGTATTGCAATAGCGACTTTACAAAGGTACTTTTGCACGTTATAACAATTGGGACTATACAATCAAGTTTTCATGAATTTATCTGACTTAAACAATGGTAACGAAGGGGTAATCGTAAAGGTTAAAGGACACGGTGCTTTTCGTAAACGCATTACTGAAATGGGCTTCATTAAAGGGAAAAAGGTTACTGTTGTTAAAAACGCCCCTCTTAAAGATCCAATTGAATACCAAATACTTGACTACAAAGTATCTCTTCGTCGCAGTGAAGCTAAACTTATTGAAGTTATAACGGTCGACGAAGCAAAAAATATTGCCGACACTGCCTTTCAGGGAACTTTAACGGATGATATACTAAAACAAACGGCCAATAAAAAACACCGCTCAATAAATATAGCTCTCGTTGGTAATCCCAATTGCGGTAAAACAACGCTTTTTAACTACGCAAGTGGTGCCAAAGAACACGTTGGAAACTACAGTGGCGTAACTGTTGATTCAAAAGCGGCTACTTTTAGTCATAATGGATACAATTTCAATATAATAGATCTTCCGGGAACCTATAGCATCTCAGCCTATTCGCCCGAAGAAACATTTGTCAGAGAACACATTACAAACGCAACACCAGATATTGTTGTCAATGTACTGGATAGCTCTAACCTTGAACGCAACCTCTATCTTACAACACAGCTCATTGACCTGGATATTAAAGTAGTTGTGGCACTTAACATGTTTGATGAGATGCAAAATCGGGGCGATAAACTGGATTATAAGCAACTGGGCGGCATGTTGGGTATTCCTTTTGTTCCAACCGTCAGCTCTAAAGGTAAAGGCGTTACAGAGCTCTTTGACAAACTTATTGAAGTTTATGAGGACAGAGATCCGGTAGTAAGACATATCCATGTTAACTATGGTGATCTGCTGGAAAAAGCCATTGAAAAACTGGACGGTATGTTTTCTGATGCAGGAGATATTGCCAACCGGATATCTCCACGCTACCTGGCCATTAAAGCGCTTGAAAAAGACAAGCAACTCTTTGATTATATGAACGACAACGAAAACCTTTACAGTTCGATAATTGAAGAAACAGAGCGCCTGACATCCAAAATAGAAAAACAATCGAACGAAGATTCTGAATCTATTTTTACCGACTCGCGATATGGTTTTGTGGCTGGTGCACTTAAAGAAACGTTTACTGAAAACCCCAGAACAAGAAGACGACGTACTGATAGTATTGATACCATTATTACACACAGATTATTTGGTTTTCCAATCTTTATATTTTTTATGTGGCTAATGTTTCAGGCTACATTCAGATTAGGCGAATACCCGATGAACTGGATTGAAGCCGGAGTTGGGCACCTATCTGATTTTGTGAGTGCTATTATGCCCGACGGTTCATTTAAACACCTGTTGGTTGATGGTGTAATAGGTGGTGTTGGTGGCGTAATAGTTTTCCTGCCCAATATTTTAATTCTTTTCTTCTTCATATCATTTATGGAGGACACAGGATATATGGCTCGTGCTGCTTTTATAATGGATAAGTTAATGCACAAGATGGGGCTTCATGGAAAATCCTTCATTCCACTGGTAATGGGATTTGGATGTAACGTGCCGGCAGTAATGGCCACTCGTACCATCGAAAACAGGAACAATCGCCTGTTAACCATGCTTATTAACCCGTTTATGTCGTGCAGCGCCCGACTACCTGTTTACATCCTTATTATTGGTGCTATTTTCCCGGAGAATGCCGGCACTATGCTATTTGCCATATACGGCATTGGCATATTACTGGCTGTATTAATTGCCCGCATATTTAAGCGCTTTATATTCAAGCACGATGAAGTGCCTTTTGTGATGGAGCTTCCTCCCTACCGTATTCCAACATTAAAAAACACAATTCGCCATATGTGGCACAAAGGTGCTGAGTATTTGAAAAAGATGGGCGGAATAATTCTGGTAGCTTCAATAATTATTTGGTTTCTTAGCTATTTTCCACAGAACGTAGAGTACTCAGAAGACTTTGATACTAAAATAGAACAGTTAAACTCTGATTATTCAACACTTATTGCCAATAGCTCTGATGAATTGAAAGACTCTTACGCACAGGAATTAGCTTTTAAGACGGACTCCATTACACTATTAAAAAAAGGAGAACATCAAAGCAATACTTATATTGGACGACTGGGTAAATCCATTGAACCGGTTATCAAACCCCTTGGTTTTGACTGGAAGATGGGTGTTAGTCTTATTACCGGTATAGCCGCAAAAGAAATTGTTATCAGTACCATGGCTGTTATATACCATTCAGATGATGATTCAGAGGAATCATCGAAATTAATTAGTCAGATACGTGAAGAGAAATATGCCGATGGAAGGCCGGTGTTTAATAAAATCACAGCCTTTGGCTTTATGCTGTTTATACTAATCTATTTCCCTTGTGTTGCTGTTATTGCTGCTATCC
>JAKSBD010000389.1 GCA_022361295.1 Bacteroidales bacterium | reverse complement strand
TAATCCTCAACAAGGTTATCAAGACCGGCAATTTTGATTGATTGCCTTCCTTCAGCGGTTTTTACACCCATAGCCTGTGCATGGTTTGCGGTCAATTGAGGCAATACATTAATTACCGCCTTTTTCTCTTCTACCAGTGAATAAATAAACGAATAGTCAGTGCCACTTTGCATAAGCTGTTCTGAATCTAATTTAGTCATTTCAAAAGAGCCGTTCTCCCTAAGTGCGATCACTGCTTCATCTGTTAAACCAGACTCGTTGCTTAGTTTTAGTCTCAGCACATTGGTCTCAGCAGGTTTAACCGTTGACTTTAAAGAAACACCAGTAGCGTGCACCCTGTTGGATGCTCTCATATACAATAGGTCAGTAGCCAGTGCTGTTGCATCTGTTTTTATATAGAAAGCCTGTCCGGGAGCAATTATTCCATCAAACCAGGTGTAGTCTGCTGATGTTCCAAGGCCACTAAACACATTAAATGCATCAAAACTTTTATCGGCATTGGTATCTGAGTTAGAAACATAAACAGTACCATCTGTTTTTGCGAAATCACCTGTACTTTGTGCATCAACAGGCAATTGGTAGTACGACGGATATGGATTACAAATTATCTGCCAACCTGTCTGAACTTTTTTAGAATAAACAGCACTATTATTAATCTTACCAGTATGAGAAATAGTTACCTGATCCGATACTTTAAACTGATATCCGCGCAAAATATCTTCAGAATCAACAGTTGTTGTAAAACTAAAGTCTTCATCATCAGCTAAATTAACCAAACCACTGCTTTGATAATCATAAAACGCATATGTTGTACTTCCTGATTCAACAGCTCTGTATGTATCCATCGATGGATTATAGATAGGGTGTCCCATAAACCACCAATGCAGGGCACCTAAGGTCCATTCAAACTTAATGTCGCCAGTTACAGTTCCTAACACCATGAATGAAGTAGGATTGGCATCTGAGTTTTGAACGGTTAAAGTAGCACCTGATGGAATAATAATATCCCCCAGAATAGTTACTTTACTTCCTGCAGGAATGACTAATTCAGCTCCAGTCTCCAATTCAAGGTTCCACATGAAATACTCATTACCAGTACAGAATTGCGGGTAAGCAGCTTGTCCCGCACCAATAAAGACATTATCTCCTGAAGTAGGTGTACCTGTATTGTTCCAATTGCCATCCGAATCCCATTGTGTGCTTCCTCCATTCCATGTAGAAGTTGTGAAAACCGATTCATCAACATTTTCAACAAACTCTTCTTCAAGGTCTGATGGTAAAACCCCTGATTCAATTAAATCTCCAATGTCACCAGAATCGTTTCCATCACCACCAAAGTCATTCGGATCACTCAAATACATCTGACCATCATTTGTTTCAGCAGCACCTCCATTCTTACCGGTATAGTCATATCCACCCCCAACAACAAGAACCCCTGTTGTTTCAATATTCAATTCCAGTGAATTTTTCCCTCTCACATCAAGGTTTCCGGTAACTACAAGAGTACCAAAAACCTGAAAATCTACATTATTTAAGTTTACATCTCCAACAACAAGATCACCTTTAACAATCATATAAGTATTGGCCTGCACAGTTAACTCAGTACAGGTAAAGTTACCATCAATAGTATAAATAACTGTATCATTCGGATTACCATTATCAACAATAGTAACTAATTCATTATATGTCAAAGGCCCGGCAACCGTCTGACTCGTGGTTACATTTAAGGCAAATAGACTACTGTAGCTTATTTGTACTATAAACAATGTAACAAGTAACACTAATTTGTAAATAGTCTTATTATATCTCATATCCAAGTATTTTCCATTCATTCAGCCTTCTTCACAGTGGCTGTTTCAATTTTATAATCTATACGCACAAATTATAAATAGTTTCAACTATTTTGTTTGTACGAAAACATACTGCAAAAGTATAACAATAATGTATTAATGAACTAAAAACTTTGATGATTATATCTTTTTAAGAGACTAAATACAACTCTTACACTCAATGCGTTATTGCTTTAATATCCATGTCAGAAACTATTAACATTCATAAAACTGCAAGGTTGTTAACGTTTACAGATAAGCTATTGATTTTTCTCTCAACATGTGTAGTAATTAATTCAATAAAAAAAAGCCCGTTAGTAAACGAGCTTTTATCTAAATGAGGTCTTTTTCTACTCAACTTTACGCAGTGCTTTCCAATCGGCCACACAGCATATTTTACCTTTTAGGGCCGGACACTTCTCTTCCAGAATGCGTTCCACATCAGCAGGACGTTCCAAACCATTAAAAAGTTCCAATGGGAAGTCGGCATCTGACAACTCCGGTTCAGTATCCACATTACGCAATCCAAAGGTGCGTACTTCAATCTCTTCAAAACCAGGCATTATTTGCCTGTTACTTTTAATATAACTAAACGCACCTACCCTGTCTTCGGCAACAACAGGCACCACGTGAAAGGCTTTATCAACTTGCGGCAACAATAATTGCCTGAACTCACGACCCGAAATACCCAATACCATTGATAATACAATACCACCAGAGATAATAATCTCTCCCGGCTTGTATCGCTGGTAATTAAAATGGATAGGGTGCGTATTTTTGAAATAAGTGGCCCAAAACAGGTTCTCACTTTTTCCTACAGGCCTTACAAAGGGATGCAGTAATAAATCACCTTCATTAAAATCGTCAATCTTATTTTCAATGGAGATACCCCTTACACGGGCCAGAATCTTTTCTTTAAAATGGTGATTTTTTAAGGATTCTACTACGGCATCATCTGCATCTTGTATAATTTTTATCCGAGGAAACAAGGTGACACGTTCAAGGGTAAAGACAGGCTCTCCCTTTTGATTGGATAACACATGCTCCGAAACAACAGTAGAGTAATTTCCATTGGAAGTATCTGTAACATCCTTAATCTTAATCACGCAAGAAAATGTGTCGCCGGCAAATGCAGGATTTAAATACAAAGCATTGCGAATTTCAAGGTGCAAAAGGCTTGAATGCGCAAAGTTTTCAACACCCAAACTCAATGTCAGGTTCATCAGGAATCCATATGGCAGAAACATTTCGTGAAAGCCCAGAATACCTGCAAACTCGCGACTATTCTCAGGGTATGACGATGTTGGCATCAAGCCGCTCCATAAACTATGAACCGACTCATCAACGGTTATATTAAAGTGACTAATAATTTCCTGGCCTATGGATACACGATTGATGTCCAGGCCATAATTCACTTTTCTATTTGGCTTAATAAATCCTTGCATGGTTAATTTGAATGAGTCACAAAAATAAAGCTTTTAATGCTAGAAATAATGCTCAACACAAGGACTACAGCAAGAAATTAACGCTCAACTTTCAATCACAGCGACAAATTAGCGTAACTACTTTCAAATTTTCAGGTCTTATCTTTTCATCCTTTGAGATAATAAGAAAAGCGGGATAAAAAAATCATCCCGCTTCGCTTGCACTTATACACAGAGTGTTATATTTTCAACACATATCATCTGTTTTATTGATATTTATACCAAATGAATTTTAGAATGAGCCTCAATGTTTTTTGAATATTTTGAATTTCTACAAGGCGAAAAATTGCGACATAACCTAAGCTATGGCAGTACTTTTTTAACGAAGTAGAAAGTTAAAAGAGCAGAAAAATAAGGCGCATTTTAATGTTCTTTTGGTATTATCACGCGATCTGACGTTTATTTTATTTCTATTTCCAATTCTGCA
Source organism: Bacteroidales bacterium (assembly GCA_022361295.1). Classification (GTDB taxonomy): domain Bacteria; phylum Bacteroidota; class Bacteroidia; order Bacteroidales; family Marinilabiliaceae; genus Carboxylicivirga. The sequence goes on along the minus strand of JAKSBD010000389.1, from coordinate 5,964 downwards.
CCGGCCAAATCGGTATCGCTACCATAATCGATAACTCCCAGAATACTGTATTTTCCACTTGTCAGAGCAGATGGTAAATGAAATTTTATTTCACGCCTTCCCTGAGGTAATACAGTAAAAGCTCTTGTTTTAATCCTGGATGTTTCTCCCGTCTTAAGACTTACCACATCAAGGTAAGGAGCACAATCCAGTATGGTTTCACCCGTATTTTCCACTTCCATTACCAATTCCTGTTGATTACCGGCATTGGTTCCGTTATGAACAAAGCGTGTTATATTAGCTTCTTTGTAGGTTACCGTTGGCGGTGTTTGAAAGATGTGAATCAAAAACTGGAAGGTCTGCATAATTTGCATACCTGTTTCATTAGCTGCACCATTTTGTCCACCTGTATTTTCTTTTGAGAGCTTTACATTGGCCACTGCCCATCTGGCACTATTGGCTTCAGGAACGTTTGGTACCTGTAACATAATTTCAACATCTTGGGTCACACCGGGAGCCAGCTCAAAGAATGCCGGTGATGCTGATAACCATTGGGCACATCCATGATTGTAATCCTCGTCCTGTATGATCTGTGTTTTTCCTTTGTTTCCTTCTGAACCAAAGTTATTAAAGGTCACCTGAAAAGTTTCAGTAACACTTCCATTGTTGGTTACCCGAATTCGTTGACTCTTATAACCTCCCAGCGCTTCCTTGAAATATAAGCGTGATGGTGAAACCGACACACTTTGTGCATTTGTTTTTAACACTCCCCCAAGTAAAACGCACAGTACTAATAAAACAACCTTTCTCATTTGTAAATGCTTTTATCCAAATTCCTTTTTATTCTTCATCAACATATCGCTTTATAATAGCTTCTGTTGTCTGATATTTCTTTTTAAATGTCTTTAAATACTTTTTGGCTTCCTTCTCCGTTTGAAATGCTCCCACAGAATAATAGATAACATCACCAATCTGAATCGTATAAATCACATCAATATCAGGCAATGATTTTTCAAAGTCTGCCGGCTCATATAAAATAACCGTTGATTCAAACTGTACCCGATACAAAGCTTTATCTGCATCAGATGCTATACTCACAAAACTTTTTGCAGAACTTACCACCTGTTCTTCTTCCTCAGCCTGTACAGGTGCTTCTTTTGCTGTTGAAACAATCGGTAAGTCTTTCACTTCAATAATGGCTGCTTCATTAAAACCTGATACTTTAATTTTCTTCAGCAACTTCTTCGCTCTGCTTTTCTTACCTATGCCATTTGTTACATACAGGTATTCTCCGTTATTGGTTTCAACACATAGTATATTTGTAACCATTCTAAGCGTATCCAATTCGCTGCTTTTCAATCGCCCCTGAGCCGCACTAAAAAGTTGAATGACCTGACCTTGACCAATGGCTTCAGGAGATGAAACAGTCACCATGCCGGCTTCTTCACTATCGCTTGCCGCTCTGTTATCAGTAATATTTGCAGAACGCAACATCGCATTGGAACTTCGCTTATTACCAAAGTTGATTGTACGTTGCTTTTCAACCAGGAAGAAACCAACATTATAGTTTTCGCCACTATTTTTAACTGACAATGGAATATTGTTTTCCAGAAACTGATAACGCGAACCAACAGCGCCTTCATTAATGGTAATGATATAATCACCATTTGGCAGGTACATGCTATAGTTACCATATTGATCAGTCAGTGAACTAAGGGATTCACCCGACAGCTGGTTGACAGCTGTTACTCGTATACCGCCTAACTGAATGGCTTTATTATCGGTGTGTACATCGCGCTGAACAAATATTCCACCACTTAAGCGTGCCCCTCGTGTCAACGGAATATTTATTAGCTGATTACCATCGATGTATTTATAAAACTCTCGTCCGCCATACCAACCTTCAGTCGCCACCAGTGGTATGGTTTCAATCTTATAATTACCCTTAGGCAGATGACGATACTCCACCTCCCCTTTGTAATTGGTTATAAGCTCATATATTTCCTGCTGAAACAGTATATCGTCTTCTGTAAAATTCTCAGAGACAGGCGTCACGCGAATCAGCATATTCTCATACCCATCCTCTCCACGGTCTTTAATGCCATTACCATTCAAATCGCGGAATACTAGCATTGTTGCCCGGTAATTTCGATCCATGCCAGCCGGCACATTCACGTTAAACTTAATCCCAAATCCAAACTCAATACGACTTGATGTGCTGGCGGGCACCAAAAAATCGGTGCTCTGAATGGGTGAATTATTCACCGTTGTTGATGAACGCTCGTATTGTGCATTGGCATACAGCAGGTAATTGGCATAAACGCTAAAGCGGAAGCGACTTTTACTATGATAAAACAACTCGGGGCGTGCTACCAGCTGATGGCGTCCCTGCACCGTTCGGTAGTTGTAGTTCATATTTAAGTTGAGTTGCATCTTATTTTTGGCAAACCAATAATCGTGATTCACCATGGCGAACAAACGCTGCGGATTCTCCAGCGTATTGACATAAATGATTTGCTCATTTAAGTAAAACGGCCCATAATAATAACGCACATTGGTATTAAAATTCTTATAACGCAACGACAAACGTATGTTAGATACAAAAATCGGATCAACATCAGCATAAGTCGGGAAGCTGGCCTGCCCTGCAAACACGGTTGAAAAGAAACTGGTCTGATGGTTTAGCCGTGTTCTGTATTCAAAGCTTGCTCCTGCCGTATTGGCATCAAGGGGGTTTGACTTATACATTATATATTGAGGTTGCAATACAAAACTCTGACCATTGACTGTCTGTAACATCTGAACAAAGTAGTTGGCCCGACTGGTATGCACTGTGTCACGGATACTACCATCAAACAAAATGTCTGATGGTGCATTTTCAAAATAGGAGCCTCCACCACGTAAACGGATACGTTCATTTAGTGGATAGCTCACCGATGCTGCACCATTTATTACACCCCGGCGAGGAGCATAAGATTCTGAATGGTATAAACCATTAAAATGGATATTAAAATTCTTTACCAATCCCTGGTAACCAAGCTTGGCCCGATATCCGGTAACGCCATCAATTCCTGCTCCGGTAAAATTTTCAATACTATAGCCACCACCAACCTGAACCGAATGGTTTCTGTTGACCCGGTAATGAGCATCAACAGTTGCATAGTTCGACTGAATGTCACGTACTGTATTATTGGTCGATTCATAATACACATCAGTTTTAAGCCTGCTTTTCTTGTAGGTATAGAAAGCGCCATAACCGGTTAAAAACGGATCTTCAAATGGCGAAGGATTACCAATATAAATAGCCCCGGCCTGATGGTTTTTATAAGTATAACTTCCCTTAACACCTGACCCCACCAGCAAACTCCCAATTTTACCGGCAGTAATATCACCAACTTCAACATTGTATTGGGGTGTAAAATACCCCAAATAGAAATAATTGCCTTCCAAGGCTCCCCAGTCAATTTGGTTCTGAACAAAACTGGCCTGATAGTAGTATGAAAAATAACGACTGTTATTTAGCTTTTTATAGCCATACAATCCCAATGAGCCGTATGTATTGTCTTCAAGGATATTGAAACTATTCCACTCTACCGTTAATGGAAAAGATGGCAGGATTGATTCTTCTACCTGCCGGTTGTCAGATAGCTTTAAGAAATTAACATTACCGGTCCATGTGCCTTTTGATAAATGCTTTTGTCGTTCGTTCAGCACCTTTATTTTGATACGATAACGCTTTACTTCCTCTTCTGCTTGTTGAGTTGGAAGAACTTCATCTTTCATACGTGCCACATTAAATGTCAGGCTGGTATCTTTATTTACCTTAAGCAACAAAGGAAGTCGCAGCTCTTTTACCAGCTCTCCCCTATGATTTTGAATCATAACGCCCGGTTCGGCCTTTGCATTAACAATTAATGCTTCATCAGCATTACCACTATTATATAAGTTTAAGGTACAGGTTGTTGAATCGGTATTTTGTGAAAAGTAAATTTGATTGGATGATAGGTTTGCACTCCAGTCTGACCGCTTTTTAATTTCAATGTTCCAGGTGGCATTGGCAATTGTATAACCTTGTGATGTAAGAAAAACATTGGTTACATAGGTCATATCGCCCTGAAGATTACCAGCTGGTTGCAGACGCACAGGAACGATGAGAGAATCTTTAGCGGCGAGATGATATTTCTTAACTGACTTGCCCAGCATACGCCAGCCGGCTGGTGGATTAACCATCAGTTCAACCTCCTGTGGTCGGTTGGTGCTATTGACCAGTCGAACAACATTACTGGCAAATTCAGATAGTTTGATTTCAGAATTAGGCTGTAAAAATTGCATGCTTACACCTGATTGTGCTTTCACAGATTGGAGCATTGCATTACATAGTAATAACATGACCAGCGTAAAAAAGCATTTATTCAGGTTGCGCATCATTAATTTGGTATCATTTATAAATCCTGAACAAGAACATAATCAATCCTTATGCTGTATGAACCAGGCTGTAAGCCAAAGCCTGGCACAACCTTCATGTCCACATTAAACTTATAACAAGATGGTGTGGCTAAATAATTACCTGCCTGGTTGGTTCCTACCGCAGGACAATTAACTGCCGGATCAGGAGCTACGGCTGAGCCAATAATATAGGTAGGTGATAAGATATCCTGAATGGGAAAAAACCCGGGTACTTGAGAAGTAGATGATGCATTACGAAACTGTAACTGCAAAATGTTGATTGGAGGCACACTTCCTACAGCTGAATAAACACTATTCACATCCCATTCACCTGGCACGGTTGTGGTGGCTCCTACATATAAATCCCATTGTGTACCAACAGTCTCCACATTTAATTCACACACATTCATAACTGTAATGCCAGAAACATATTTCTGCACGGTATTAAAATCCAGATGAACAGCCGGAGATGTTTTAATTGCAAAATTAACAGACTGTGCCTTAAGACAATAAATACACCCCAACAGGCATGTCATGACCAATATACATTTGATATTTTTTTGCAATCCGGGCATTAATTCAGTTATTATATAATACAACGAAAAGAAGGTATTTCACCTTCTTTTCGCCAATAGTAATATCATATCTCTACAAGTCCTCAACCAATGAGTAAACTACCTCAAGGTAGTAGTAACCCGCCTGAGCGTAGTCAGGAGCTGCCATAGCTACGGTAGAGTTAGGGAATGTTGCAGGAACATCCGGCACCATACGCATATCAATTCGGAAACGGTGAGTGGCAGGATTACCTGCAGCCGTACCTGGTGCAAAAGAATCGCCAGCACCTGTTGTACCAACACCACCAGCTAAGAACTGGGTAGCAGCAGCCGGCACACCAGCGGCAACACCTGAGTTGGTCAATCCTTTTAAAGACTCAAAACCTGCTAAGAAATCAGATGGAGAAGCTGAGTTATCCACTGAAGAACGCAATTCAAGAATCTCTGCCGGCAATGCATTGTTACCGTTTGTCGAATATGCTTCAACCTGTGTCCAGGTATCAGTATTAGCATATACAAATAAGTCCCACGCTAATGTAGCATCAACTTCTAGCTGAGTGGCATTAAAGCGTGTGATACCCTGCTGGTACTCAGCAATGGTTTTAAAAGAAAAATCGACTTGTGGATTAGTTGTCATTGTAAGATTTAAAATCCCACGTAAATCCATCGTCACATAGTTGTACTCCTCATCAGACAACTGAGCTTTAGCGCTTTGTGTAATCCCCAAAAACAAAGCACCTACAAAAACAATTGCAATTAACTGTTTCATAATTAATTAATTTAATTGATAAAATTGCTTGCAAGGGTCAGGAATCTCAATTACGTCAAGGGATTACTTTTGTTTCAAAAATAACGTACTTTGTATAACATCTGTGTTTTGACATCAAGCAAATCAATAAATAAGCTTTCATTAAGCACTCATTATAAGGCAGTTCAATCCACACACAAACCTCCATGGTATTTTCATAATTTTTTCACAGCTAAT
>JAKSBD010000373.1 GCA_022361295.1 Bacteroidales bacterium | reverse complement strand
TGGTTTATCAGGAAGGATCCACCCAATTGCCGGACAATGTAATTATCCAGTGGTGGAATTGGTTAGGCAAAAAGGACCTGGCTTTAAAAAATGCCATCAAAAATGGCCATCAGGTCATTTGTAACACCAGCCACAAAACCTATCTCAATTATCCTTTATCACCTTGGAAAATGTATAGCCAAAAGAAAACCTTCGATTTAAAGGATGCTTACGAAGAAAATCCAAGCCACATTGAGAATCCTGATAAGATGATATTAGGCATGGGTGCTTGTTTATGGACCAACAGGGGTGTATTGGAAAATATGATTGATCAACGTGTTTTTCCCAGAATCTTTGCATTGAGCGAACAAATGTGGTGCAAAAAGCCACTTATCTCGTTTGATGAATTTTATAGGAAAGTCAAATCAAAATATCCATTAATGGATCTGTTGGGTATTCAATATGGTCCAGCATTAAAAAAAACTGCCAGTTGATTATAAATGGGAGTAAAAGACTTAATAAAAAGAAAGCTCAAATGCTAAAAAATAGTAATAGTATGAATAGCTTATTAGTTAAGAAAGTATATAAGGAAAGTGAACAGATTTGTTATACTACTAATGGTCAAATATCTAATAGTAATTGGGATTACTTTGATAAGGTAAAAGTTACATTTAAAATTGCTCATGATAATCGTTCAATTTACTTAAAATTTTATGTAAAAGAAGAAAATGTAAGAGCTGTTAATACGAATGTTAACGGGCCTGTTTGGGAAGATAGTTGTGTTGAGTTCTTTATTTCATTTGATAAGGTTAACTATTATAATCTGGAGTTTAATTGCATTGGCAACCTGTTAGGGGGCTATGGTCAAAGTCGTGACCAGAGAAAAGAATTACCAGCAGAGGTGCTTCAAAAGATTGATAGAATACCTTCACTGGGATTTGATAAGATTGAAGGCATTGAGGAAGAAATTGAATGGACACTTGAATTGAATATTCCAGTTAGCACTTTTGTCTATGATAATGTTGATTTGCTCGAAGGGGTAAAGGCAAGTTGTAACTTTTATAAATGCGGTGATAAGCAAAAGAATGTTCATTATTTATCATGGAACCCGATAAAAAATGAAATGCCTAATTTTCATTTACCTCAATATTTTGGTGAAATATCATTCGAATAAATCAATGCATAGGGTGCATTAATGCACATGATAAATGAATCAAAAAGAGAAAGAATTAATTATGAAACAAATAATATTAGCCTTTTGTGTTGTCTTTTTGTTTTCCTGTATGCATAAACCTAAAGATGCAAATACATTTAAGGGAACCAATCTAAAATTTAACAAATTGGCCGATAGTTGGGATGAAGCCATGCCTTTAGGTAATGGAATTGTAGGCCAATTGGTATGGCAAAAAGAAGGGAAACTTCGTTTCTCTTTGGATCGTGTTGATTTGTGGGATTTACGTCCTATGGAATACGTTGATTTTAATGAATGGAAATTCGATGATGTATATCAGCACTGGAAAGAGGATAAATACGAAAGGGTACAATCGACTTTTGATGAGCCCTATACCAATTATCCGGCTCCCACAAAAATACCAGCAGGAGCAATTGAGTTTGATACTGATAAATTGGGGGAAATTGCCTCTGTTGAGTTGGATATTGAAAGCGCAATTTGCATTGTAAAATGGATTAACGGTGCGTGTTTGACAACATTTGTAAATGCAGAAGATGCCATTGGCTGGTATAAATTTGAGAATCTTCCACAGGAGATTGATCTGGATATTAAAGCACCAAATTATCAAACTAATTCGGTGGGTGATGAAGATGGACATTCAAAAATAGACCTGAATCAGTTGGGGTATTGCCAGGGAGAGGTAATACGAGATAACAACTCAATAAGCTATAATCAAGATGGCTGGCAGAATTTCAGTTATCAGATTAATACCCAATGGAAACAGTCAGGTGGAGCGTTAACAGGATGTTGGTCTATCTCGTCATCGAATAAAGAGTGGAAGAAAAACCCTGAAGCCAGCGAGGTTGTTAAGCAACACATTCAACAGGGAATAGAGCCCTCACTTAAGAAGCATAAGGCGTGGTGGCAGAATTTTTGGTCTAAATCAAGTATTAATATTCCCGATAGCCTTTTGCAAAAACAATATTACCTGGAGATGTATAAGTTGGGTGCTGTTGCCCGGACTGATGCACCTCCAATTTCACTGCAAGCCGTATGGACTGCTGATAATGGTAAATTACCACCATGGAAAGGAGATTTTCATCATGACTTAAATACTCAGTTAAGCTACTGGCCTTCTTACACAGGAAATTACTTGGAGTTAGAAGAAGGATTTGTTAACTGGCTATGGAAGTATCGCGATAATTTCAAAACTTATACCAGAAACTTTTTTAACGCCAAAGGGTTAAATGTTCCAGGTGTAACAACCATAGAAGGAAAACCCATGGGGGGATGGTGTCAGTATTCATTTGGTCAGACAGTAAGTGCCTGGTTAGGCCATCATTTTTATCTGCATTGGCAATACACACAGGATGATGATTTCTTAAAAAATCGTGCTTATCCCTGGCTGAAAGAAGTGGCTGTTTTCCTGGATGACATGGCTATTGTAGAAGATGGTAAGCGAAAATTGAAAATTAGTTCGAGCCCTGAAATCTATGACAATAAACGTAAAGCCTGGTTCGCAGAAACAACCAATTTTGATTTAGCCTTAATCCGATGGACTTATGAAAAAAGTGCTGAGTTGGCCTATGAATTAGGGCTGACTGAAGAAGCCGCGAAGTGGAGACTGATTCTTGCCGAATGGCCTGAGTTATCAGTTGATGAGAACATGGGTTTGAATTTTGCACCTGGTTTTCCATGCAATGAATCTCACCGTCATTTCTCACACTTGTTAGGAATACATCCACTAGGTATAATGGATTATTCTGATGGTGCGGAAAGCATCGAAACGATTAATAACTCCTTAGATAATTTAGCAAAACAAGGTTCTGATTTTTGGGTGGGGTACTCGTTTAGTTGGCAAGCTAATTTATATGCGCGTGCATTTAACGGCGATAAAGCTGCTGAGGCACTCCGAATATTTGCGAAATGTTTTTGTCTTAAAAATTCAT
>JAKSBD010000346.1 GCA_022361295.1 Bacteroidales bacterium | reverse complement strand
TTTTATTTATAAAAGACAATGCCGCGGTTTTAGTGGCTTTTATGAGTTTTGTAGTGTCTGGCATAGCTTTGTATCATTCGATTAAATCGAGCAAACGCGATCAGAGACATAAGGAGTTGTCGGTACGCCCTTTATTAAGTGAATCAGCTGTGATAGAGCACGATGGTACTTTTGTGTTTAAGTTAAGAAATAATGGTGTCGGGCCTGCTATTATAACAAATTTCAAATACTATTGGTTAAATGAAGAGTTTGATAGTGGGCTTAAGTATTGGGATGCAGTAAGTTTCTTTATCAAAGGTCAAATAGGCACTCACTTCGATAATGTTATAACCTCTACAATTCAGGAAAAAACAATAATAAAAGATGGAGGTGAGATAACTTTAGTTAGAGGAAAAATAATTGCTGATTCAAAACATAGTTTAACGAAGGTTTCAAGTCTATTAAGGGATGGTTTTACTGTAAAAGTTGTATTTGAAGATTTATATAAGAATGAAGAGGTGTATAATAGTTTTCCGTTAGAATAAGCCCCACCAAAAGGCAGGGCTAAAATAAAAACTCATACTATCTATTTTATACAAAACACCATACCTTTGATAGTTAATGGAAACAGTATTTCAACATAACATCACCCAAGAAGAAAAAAAAGCTATTGGCATTTCTTTTCCAGATGAAGTAGCATATCTGAAGATCATCGGAAAAGAAACTGCTTTGTTTGACTTGGCGTTTTTATATAGTTACCGGAAGGATATTGATAAGGCTGAATATTACGCCAATAAACTACCTGAAGAAGATAAGATCGACTGTTTAAGAACTATACATCACCCTTAAGCAATTTCATATATTCGCTTTTTCTCCAATAAAGCTTATCAGCCAATTCATAAGCGTTTTTCATTTTGTACTTTTCAAAGAAAGTAACCATATGATGCAATATATCTTCATACGGCTTCTCCTGGATAATATTCTTAAAATATTTATGGGCAACCTTCTCGTCAATTCGATAGTGCTTCAATGCTGTCCTGAAATTATCCAATAATTTTTGATATCCATAACCAGCTTCAATAATTGCTTTTTGATGATATGCTTTGCCTCCAAGTTGTTTAATGAAGCTATTATATGAATGACGTGCACAGAACTGATTAATGGTTTCCATTGCCATTGTCTTTTTATCAGTAGCCCTTCTGAAATGCGCCCATCCTTTAGCCCCTGCATGTCGTATTTCATGCCACAAACTCTCAACGGCATATTCCTGGTTAAAGTTTAATGGCTTATTCTTCTGAATAGCATCAAAAGCTTCTCTAAGCGCTTGAGCTGGATTATAGATTGAACCACCAATATTGTAGTTGGCATCTCGTATTGCTATTGAGTTGCCATTTTCAATAGCATATTGTCCTGTACGGGAATTGTAAGAACGGCTATTGTGCATCATTCCTTTCATGTTTTGACGGATTGATACTTTGTTTAGCTTGCCATTGAATACTTCTGGAAACTCATTGGCATATGAGCGAATAACATCCCTAATCAGTTGGTTGGTTACATCGCCACCATTGCGCAATAGTTTAGCTGTTTGACTAAGGATCTCTTTCTTCGGCTTGATAGGTTCAATGGTTTTTACCACCGGATTAATAGCCCTTTTAACGCCCATCTTTGGCACATAAACACCGTTTTTAAACTCGAAATTATCACGGAGCCAATAAGGTTCATTCTTCCAACCTCGGAACCTTGACGTATTATCAGCAATGTATTTATTAGCGTTTTTAGGCAGTGTTTTAACGTACTGCTTCGATGCATCTAAATCACCATGTAAATGCTTCACGAAGTCATCCTGTGAGAGTAGGACAGGTACGGAGTAACAGATGCAACTCGGATGCCAACCGACGAACTTAAATTCCTTTGGATATTGTCCGGCCATGTAATCACAAATATCTGTTATCGGATGAGCTGCAGACAACTTCACTTCAACACCAAGAATCGTTTCGTTATCCCTCCATCGTTCATGATCAGAAGAGCGATAAGCAATGTTTGTTTCGGTGCGAGATAAGCGTAAAGCATTTTGAACAGATGATCGATAAACACCTTGTCCAGGATGATAGTTTTGAGCCGGTTTGGATAACTCCAACTTACCGGTTTTAGGATTACGAACACGACGAAAGCGTTTGTCCGGATTATTCAAATATTGCTTTAAATCACGCGCTATCTCAACGGCACTTCTTCCGGTGGCGATGCCTCCCTGCAGGAATAGTTCAATGTGTTCTTTATTTTGCCTTGCCAGGTTCCAGACACGTTGCGATAAATCTATGCCAGCAGTTTTACGCTTTTGAAAAGCTGCCAACGCATCCATATTACGGACAAACAAACCCTCTTTTACTGCAGAAGACAAGCCCATGCCCGATATGTAGTTCTTAAAGATGGTATCGTTCTTCATGTCGGATAGATTCCATCCTGCCTTTTGCTCAGCTTCGATGATATCGAGCACATCCTGATGAAAAGCTGCCAACTCCATTTCAATTGCGTTCTCAATTCGCGAATTACGAATCCAAACAGAGTTACGGTTGTTAGCT
>JAKSBD010000402.1 GCA_022361295.1 Bacteroidales bacterium | reverse complement strand
TGCTTATTTGTCTTCGAAGAGATGGCGGACTAAGTACTTCTATACTATCCCCATATCCAAGGATTAGTCGTTCCAATTCAAAATTAGGTACTACTTTAATGGCGATTACAATCCCATCCGATCGCTCCTCTACAATATACTGTGACCAATGAAAAGGCTTGGTCAATATATAAGGTTTATGGTGGTTATTGACAAATATTTTTATTGTTCGAGGCAACAAACCGGAATTGACAGTAGCGCCAATAACATCTTTATAATAGTTATCAGGAATAAATTCAGGATCATCCTTAAAAGGCATTTGCTCCATCACTTCAAAAGAATGGATTCGGTCAAGCGCCAGGTTCATAATCATATCGCCCTTTTTCTGCTTTCCTATCAGGAACCAGCGATTATTGTATTCCTTGAGTAAGTATGGGTTAAAATATATTCTGTTGGAACGCTTTGCCTTAAAAGATTGGTATTCAACTTTAATAACTTGTTTTTTGAGTACTGACTGGTACAAGTCATTAAGGTGCTCAAGGCCTTTGAGGTTTTCATTGCGCTCAATATGAATGATGGGGCGCGATTGTGTATTTTCTGTATAAATTTTGTTTTCCAGCTTCTGTATTAGACCGGTCATCTCCTTAAAATGGCTGAAACCCTGAAACTGCTTAAGGATTTCAACGGCATCACCCAGCTTACTAAGATCCTGCTCAGACAATGGTAATTGTGTGATGGAATAATCCGGGTCTTCATAGGTATAGTATTTCTTATCAGTGACAATGATGGGAGCATTATAACCTAATTTTTCACTGCGCATCATCTGAATATCCATCTGAACAGTGCGCCTGCTAACGCCTTTATCAATGCCCTCGTACTCATACAAAGCCTCTGAACAGGCATCAATCAAATCCTCTAAAGTCCACTGTCGATAACGGTTACGCAGGCATTTATCTATGGTTGTATATCTGATTAGGGCATTTCTGTTGGTAGGCATTTGTCATTTTTTTTACTGAAAAATAGAAAAAAATATTTGCTGCGCAAAAAGACTGCGCAGTAGTATCTCAACTTTGTATTGTCAATGTGACAAAAACGTTCTTTGAAGATATTTCACTTTCAGTGATTACAATATTTCTCCGGGTATGGAGATAAAGATATGATGAAGGCGTCCTGCAAGACGAGATGTAAGTTTCTGTATAGCTTCATAGTATTGACTTGATTAAGTTCAATATCCTGCTTGCTTTTCGACCCGATTCATTCCGGGATGTGTGTCGGAGGTTCGAATCCTCCTTCTGACTGATAATCAGAATAGCTCAGTTGGTTAGAGTAACATCAATTATGGTTTAGTCCTATGACTACAGGTTCGAATCCTGCCTGAGGAGGCATCCTCACCTTTTTAAATGCTCACATGAAAGCAGAATGACAAATGAGCCGGTTAAACTCTCAGGAGTGCAACAATCCATTACCAACCAGTGAACAAGAGGACTGATTGACCGATGCTGATTACTTTCTCTGTTGATGCGTATCGTATTAAAAGACTTTACTGTCAACAGACAAACTGATTTAGCAGAGCTTACTCACCCTTTCTTCCCGTTGCTATGGATGGCTCTGTCGGTCTGCTTTCATTTATAAACGAATGATAACAAACTAAATATACCCTGATGAAACGAACATGAATTGTAACAAGCTTACTTTCCCCAATGGACTTGCTATAATTTATTGAGGTTTCATCTGGCAAATAAAAACAAGAACAGATGAAACGAGTACGAATAAACAAAGGAAAAACAGGTTTAGTGTTTAGAAATGGCGATTACTTAAAAGTATTAAGTGCCGGTACCTACTGGGTGCGCTATACTGACAAAGTAGGCATATGTAACATGTCTCAGCCACTGTCATTAAGCATGGAATTAAACATTTTGTTACAGGATGAAGAATTGGCAAATATGCTTACTGTGATTGAAGTATCTGACAAGGAGATCGTTTTATGCTTTGAAAACGGAGTGTTTACAGGTGTTTTAACTACCGGAAGACATGCCTACTGGAGGGGTCCAACCAACTTTAGCTTTCAATCCATTGATATATCAGGTACCAAAGTAATTGAAACTGTTGATAAAGCCTTGTTATCACGACCTGAAGTAAGCCAATACACCAGGGTATACAGGGTTGAATCGTATGAGAAGGGTTTATTGTTTGTCAACGATCAGTTTGAGCAAGTCTTAAGTCCGGGTATGTATTACTTCTGGAAGAACGAAATGCCTCTTGCTGTTAAAAAAGCCGACTTGCGTCAGGCACAGATGGAGGTATCGGGCCAGGAGTTATTGACTAAGGATAAAGCTGCCTTGCGAATGAGCTTCTTTGCAGTTTATAAAGTGGTTGATGCCTTCAGGGCTTTAACTGACAACCAGGATTACATCAAGCAGTTGTATGTATCAATCCAGTTGGCATTGCGTGAATATGTGGGTACCTTGAGCTTAGATGAGATTCTTGAACGGAAGGAAGAGGTATCAGCGTTTGTAATGACATCAGTAAAGGAAAAGGCTGTTGCTTTAGGTGTAGAGATGACTGATGGCGGTGTACGCGATATTATATTACCGGGCGATGTGCGCGATATTATGAACCAGGTGTTGATTGCACAAAAGAAGGCACAGGCCAATATCATCACCAGGCGCGAAGAAACGGCATCGACCCGAAGCTTATTAAATACCGCCAGGTTGATGGAAGACAACAAAATGTTGTTTAAATTGAAAGAGATGGAATATGTTGAAAAGATTGCCGATAAGATAAACAACATATCTTTATCGGGTGGCGGTCAGATTATTGATCAGTTGAAGGATATCTTTTCTCCAGCCAAGCAGTCATAAATCAATGCAGGATGCCGATTTGAGAGCATCCTGCTCATAAAAGAAAAAAATGAAACAAGTTATATCATCAGAAAACCGACCTATTAAACTTTGGTTGGATGACATTGAAGGAAACGCCTTGTCACAGGCTAAGAATATGGCCAACCTGCCTTTTGTGCACAGGCATGTGGCGCTAATGCCCGATGCTCATTCGGGCTACGGCATGCCCATTGGAGGGGTATTAGCAACAAAGGGTGTGATTATACCCAATGCGGTAGGTGTGGATATCGGGTGTGGTATGTGTGCCATGCGAACCAGTCTCGACGATGCCGATACCGAGACTTTAAAGCAAATTATGTCGCGAATACGAAAAACCATTCCCGTTGGGTTCAACTGGCATAAAGAGGCGCAGGATATAAAGCATATGCCACGGGCTGAAGAGCTGCCTCCTATTGTGGAACGCCACTATGAAAAAGCGAGTAAGCAGATTGGCTCCTTGGGTGGAGGCAATCATTTTATAGAAATTCAGCATGGTTCAGATGGTAAAGTGTGGGTGATGATTCACTCGGGTAGCCGAAACCTGGGTAAACAGGTGGCCGATTTTTATAATAAAAAGGCTAAACAGCTGAATGAACGCTGGCATTCTGCAGTGCCTGCATCATACGATTTAGCATTTTTACCCATTGAAACGGACGAGGCACATGCCTACATCAATGAGATGAATTACTGTGTTGACTTTGCTTTTGCCAACCGCCGTTTAATGATGGAACGGGTGCAGCATGCCTTCATGGATGTGTTTAAAGGTGATGTGATGTTTGATGACCTGATCAACATTGCCCATAATTATGCCGCCTGGGAGAACCATTTTAAGGAAAATGTGCTGGTACACCGAAAAGGAGCCACACGTGCACGCCTGGGTGAAACAGGTATTATACCCGGATCACAGGGCACCAGATCTTATATTGTTGAAGGCCTTGGAAATACTGAAAGCTTTGAATCCTGTTCACATGGCGCGGGTCGTGTAATGGGAAGAAAGCAGGCGCAGCGCGAGCTTGATCTTAAGTCTGAAATTAAAAAACTGAATGACAAAGGTATTATTCATGGTATCCGTCATCAGAAAGACCTGGATGAGGCATCGGGAGCTTACAAGGATATTGATGTGGTAATGGCAAATCAGACAGACCTGGTGAGAGTTAAAGTGGAATTGGAGCCTTTGGCAGTGGTGAAGGGGTAAAAACACAGATTACGCAGAAATTAACCACGGATTACACAGATGAACACAGAATTGTTCTTGCGGAACGAATTAACAAGCCGTAAATAGCAGGCTGTAGGTCTGCAATCTTATTAGCCCGGGGTGAACGAAATGTAACCCCGGGTTCAACGCCCCACATACCCCATTGCAATAGAGAATAAACTAATGCCGAATGTTATTACACTAACCTTTAACCACACACGCAGAGGAATCGATTCCTCAACTTTTCAACACATCAACTATTAAACTAATAGTCACTACTAAAACGTATATTCTTAGCCACCTTCATACCCAGTAATCCGTCCCCAAAGGTATATGACACTTTGTTATTTT
>JAKSBD010000510.1 GCA_022361295.1 Bacteroidales bacterium | reverse complement strand
TTTTAAAACGACTTACAAAGGCTCTCGCCCGAGAGTAAGATTCATGGTTATTGGTTTATTTCCGAGGGGTGGTTCCCTCGGATTTTTTGTATCTTCACCCCACCGCAACGCACATTTTTGATTTGCACTTTTTTGAACAAGTATCTACAAACGTTTTAAGAACATGTGAAAATAATGTGCAACATCAAAACAACAACAAAGCTTAACCCCAAAAGAAACAGCGACTTAATAGAGTCGCTGTTACCGTCCATGAAAAGTTAAATTCAGCTAGCGTTTGTGTACAAACTCCAACTTAACGAATTGGCTCTAGCTAACCCTGCAGTTAGTAGCATACCAAGATACCGGATGCTCTGATCCGGAGATTAGTTCTTGAATTATCTTTTTATCATCCCACTTACTTTCGAAGCTACACGATTGATCCAAAGCTCTTGAAAGCAATAGCCACTCTTCAACCATTGGCTGAGTTAACTGCCCTTCAAACTCCTTCAACACCTCCAGACAACAATTTTCAATCATGTGGATTTTAGGTTCTTCGCGTTGCAATGAACAACGGGTTGTATACAAATGATCATCAACACGGATAAATTCATTTTCGTCCAACATAACGGTGAATGTAAAACTGACTTGTGACATGGTAATCCTCCTTTTAGTTTAGGTTTTATACAAATTACAATAACAAGACAACGAAGTAAAGCGTAGAAGCCACATTATCACCTATTTATCCTCATTCTAAATAACTAAAAAATTCTCTAATCTTTCAGACAGGGCAATATTGAACACTGTTGTTACAAATTTCTGTTACTTTTATATGCAAAGATTCAACTATCAACTATGAGACAAAGTCTGGTAATCACCATATTATTATTTCTATCGCTTGGTATTAAAGCTCAATATTACAGCTCAGGTGCTGATCCTGCTAACACCCAATGGCGACAAGTCAATTCTGAAACATTCAAAGTTGTTTATCCGGAGGAGTTTGAAAGTGAGGCCAAACGCTTTATTGCCATGCTTGACTCTCTTTATGCATATGGGGGTTATGCCCTGGAACACACTCCTAAACCAATACAGGTCCTGATCCATTCAAAATCAGCTTATTCTAACGGTTTTGTATCATGGGCTCCTAAACGAATGGAAATATACCCAACACCTCATCAGGATATGTTAGCTCAGGATTGGTTAGAACAACTGGCCATACATGAATTCAGGCATGTGGTTCAAATTGATAAGCTAAACAAAGGTTTTACTAAATTTCTAACTATCCCCTTTGGACAACAGGCCATTGGAGGGGTATTAGGATTATATGCCCCCCTTTGGTTTTTAGAAGGAGACGCCGTGGTGACAGAAACAACCCTTAGCCAGGCCGGACGCGGACGCCGCCCCTCATTTGAACAGGAAACCAAAGCCCAGGTACTTGAAAAGCAAATATATCATTACGATAAAGCCTACTTTGGCTCATATAAAGACTATGTACCAAACCATTATCATATGGGTTATTTATATGTGGCCGGCGCCCGTTATAAATATGGTTCCAATGTTTGGGAAAGAGCATTGGATGAATCGGGTCGTAAAAGTTGGTCGGTAACACCCTTTAACAGGGGCATTAAAAGTGTAACGGGTAAAAACAAAGTACCGCTATACAATGAAGTTTATAACGACTGGCAAGACCGCTGGCAGCAGTTTAATGACTCTATTACAACTGATAATCACAAAACTATTAGCAAACGAGATGTCAGGTACAAAAACTACAATTACCCAACTCCAATTGATAATAAATACCTGATTGCAGAGATTAACGGTCCTGGTGAACTTAATCATTTTGCCAGAATAAACATTACAACCGGTGAAGAAGAGAAACTATTAAACACAGGAAGCAGAAACCGCGAACCATTTTCATATGCCAATAATACCATTATATGGTCAGAGTTGGAACAACACCCCAGATGGGATAATCAGACCTTTTCTGTAATTCGTAAATTCGACTTAATCACAGGCACGCAAAAAAAGCTTACTAAGAACAGCCGATATAAAGCACCGGCCCTTTCACCAGATGGACAAACCATTGCTGTTACGCACACTTCAGAAACTAACGAGTTTAGTATTCACTTGTTAAATGCGCAAAACGGTCAGTTAATAAAAACAATTGCCATACCTGGTAACGATTACCCAATGACACCATCATGGGATGATGAAGGCAAATTGTTAGTGATGATTTTACTTTCGAAAGAGGGCAAAAGAATTGAATCTTTGAATCCTGATAGTGAGCAATGGACCACTATAAGCGCTCCTGACTTTTCAGAAATACGCTTCCCCAAACTTTACAGGCAACATGTTTACTTTATCGGTTCGTACAGTGGAGTTGAAAATTTATACAGGATTTCTTTAACTGGCGGGGAAATGGAAAAGCTAACCGAATCTGAATTTGGTGCAGCCTTTCCGTCCATATATCAAGGGCAATTCTTTTATCAGAACTACACTTCCGATGGTTATCAGATTGCCATGGCAAACTTTAATGACATTAAAGCCCTTGCATTCCAAGCAAAAGACCTTCCAAACGAAGAGTTAATAAAGCAATTACAAAAAGACGAAAAAGGACTTCCACAATTAAAAGATGTTGATACAAGCCATTATACATCTAAAAAATACTCAAAATGGAATCTGTTTAACTTCCATAGCTGGGCACCTGCTTATATCAACATTGATGATACAGAAGTTACACCGGGTATAAGTGCCATGTCGCAAAACCTACTGGGAACAACCTTTATAACAGCCGGATACAATGCCGACAAACAATACTCGCGAGAGAAATTCAACCTGAATCTGTCGTACAGGGCGTGGTGGCCGGTCTTTGAGTTGGAATTTAAAGCCGGTAATGAAACAATTGAAGGGGGTTATCTTAATGAAACCGATTGGTACTATAACAGCTATGATGCCAAACCGAATCATTACCTGGTAGACTTCGAAATGAAACTGCCTTTAAACCTTACAAGAGGTAAATACATCAGAAGTCTTCAACCATCCTTAGGCATAACCTATCAGCTATCTGACGATTTTAATTATGACCGGTATTACCTTCAACTGGATGAAGACGGCTCACCAATAATTGAAGATGACAGATATGTTATTGATTATGTGGAATCGCAAACAGCAGAGGGAATAGATATAAAGTCAATGGATTACTCCCTTTTCGCCTATAATTTATTAAGGACAACACAGCGCGATGTTGCAACACGCTGGGGCCAGGTTGTTGAATTAAAATACCGGAATACGCCTTTTAACGGCTGGAATTATGGCAGCATCTTTGGTGTGCATACCAGATTATATTTCCCGGGCTTTGGCCGTCATCATTCCATTCGCATAGATAACGACTGGCATTCCAAGGAACGGGGTGATTTTGTTGCTCGCGAAGGCTCTACTTACAACTATTACAGGCAGTTCTCTGACTATGCCCGGTTTCCTCGTGGTGTGAACAGTGTATCAAATGATGAATTATATTCCTTTAAAGCCGATTACATGTTGCCAATTGCCAATCCGGATTTTAACATCCCCGGTATATTGTACCTGAAGCGTATTACGACCAATCTTTTCTACGATTACTCTCATACTGTTCTAAACCTTCAGGAAACAGAAACCGGAAACTGGATTAAAAGTGAGCGCGACTTTCGTTCCATTGGTACAGAAATAAGGGCCGAATTACATCCGTTTCGTTTTGTTTTTCCCATTAGTATGGGTTACCGTTATGCTTATCTTCATGACAGTCGTGAACACTACCATGAGGTTTTGTTTTCAATGGGTTTTGCCGGCATTGTTGTCGGAAAATAAGGGTGAATGAACAAATACCACATTAACAAGTTGTTATAATAAAAAAACTTAAAATTTGTTTATATACAGTTGATATATAAAACCTTTACATTATTCTTGCGTAACAAAACACCGGGACCAGGAGTTGTTTAGTAGTAACGAAAAAATTACGAATGAAATACAGTTTGGGAGCATTTGTGGGGTTTGTGATTTTTACAATTTTAATTGACTTCTTATTACATCGTTTGATTCATTCAGACGATGATAAACGAATTAATCACTTTGCTTTTCCATTAGGGTCTTTCTGGTTTTACAGTATTCCTACTTTTTTTATCATAGCGTTCTCTACCATTTTTGCCATTATCAAAACAACGGGTACAGCATTTACCTATGTTGTATTTCAATGGTTACTGGTTAGCTACCTGGCTGTATATCTGCCAAAATTATTTTATTACCTGGGTTATAAATTAACACACCGTGCCATAAAAGTGAAGAATAAATTTTCCAGTGACGGGAAAATTAAAAAGATGAATGACGGACGCTATCCGACTATTTCACGTAAGAAGTTTTTAAGCCAGGTGGGTATTGTTATGGCATCTTTACCTTTTGTATCGTTGCTTTTTGGAGTTATTAAAGGACGTTTTGCCTTTAGCAAGCGCTACACCAAACTATCGTTTCCCAATTTACCTGAGTCTTTTGACGGACTCAAAATTGTACAGATATCAGACCTCCATCTTGGCAGTTTAAATTCCAACTATGAAGAAATGGAAGAGGCTGTCAGGCTAATAAATGATGAGCATCCGGACATAATTTGCTTCACCGGTGATTTGGTGAATAACTTTTATGAAGAAACCATTGGTTGGGAAAAGGTATTTTCAAAGCTGAATGCACGCATTGGTAAATACTCTATATTGGGCAACCATGATTATGGTGATTATTCAAAGTGGTCATCTTCTGAAGAAAAAAGAAATAACTTAAGCCGAATAAAAGAAGCCCATGGGCGTTTGGGCTTTAACCTGCTCAACAACCAATCGAGAACAATTGCACAAAATGGCGAACAGATAGTGGTTACCGGCGTTGAAAATTGGGGACACCCACCATTTCCACAGTATGGTGATTTAAAAAAGGCATCTGCAGGAACCGACAATATACCTTTTAAGCTCTTATTGTCCCACGATCCTGATCATTGGGACGCAGAAGTCAAGCAAAGCTATAATTACGACCTGACGCTTGCCGGACATACACATGGCATGCAATTTGGCATTGAATTCAAAAACTTCCAGTGGAGTCCGGCCAAATACAAATTCCGTCGCTGGGCTGGTTTGTATAACGAAGGCAACAAGTTCTTATATGTAAATCGTGGCTTAGGTTATTTAGGTATGCCTGCCCGTGTAGGTATGCCACCCGAAATCACCATTATTGAGCTCACACGTGGCCCAATTGGTAACGATCCTATGTAAGGCTTAACAACTGTTGCTAACAGCTCTAAAAAAAGCTACTTCGTTGTTTCTCCATCATACATCTTTGTAAAAACGGAGTCAACAGGTTCCCATAGCTCAATCTTATTGTTTTCGGGATCAAGAATATGAACAAACTTGCCATATTCATATGTTTCAATATCATCACATACAGTTACACCGGC
>JAKSBD010000507.1 GCA_022361295.1 Bacteroidales bacterium | reverse complement strand
TTTTGTTCGTGACCTTGGTGTCTTCGTGGTAAATAAAATGCATATTGGTGTGATAGATAGTAAACCACTAAGACACAAAGTACACAAAGTTTTTATGGGTGATTCAGTTTTCTTCGTGGCCTTGGTGTCTTCATGGTAGATAAAATGCATATTGGTGTTATTGTTGTTAACCACTAAGTCACAAAGTACAATAAGTTTTTATGGGTGATTCAGTTTTGTTCGTGACCTTGGTGTCTTCGTGGTAAATAAAATGCATATTGGTGTGATAGATCGTAAACCACTAAGACACAAAGTACACAAAGTCTTAATAGGTGTTTTCAATTATCTTCGTGACCTTGGTGTCTTTGTGGTGAAAAGAGAAGTATGGGTATTGTTTATAAATAATATGTTTGATAGTTTTAGTTTTAAAATTAACTATCATGAATGATTCTACTTTTCCTGGAGCAAATTTTAGTTTACCTACTCCATTTATTGAAAGTGTTGCAAAAACTATAATTGACTGTACATTTAAGGTGCATAAGCAATTAGGACCTGGTTTATTAGAGAAGGTTTATGAAGTGGCTTTATGTTATGAACTGGAAAAAGCAGGGATTGATTTTGAGAGGCAGGTGGCTATGCCAATTTATTATGATGAAATTAGATTCGATGAGGGATATCGTGTCGATATTTTAGTTGAAGATTTAATAATATGCGAACTAAAAAGTGTAACTGAGATTCATCCGGTCCATAGGGCCCAGTTATTAAGCTATATGAAGCTTTCCAATAAGGAGTTGGGGTTTCTTATTAATTTCAATGTCCCTTTAATTAAACAAGGAATTAAAAGGTATAGACTATAATAGCCAGTTCCTTAGTGTCTGGTTTTTCGTGGTTTCAATAAAATATATGAGGCCGCTTTACTCTTTTATCCTAAACTCAATACGCCTGTTTAATTTATGGGCAGCTTCTTTGTTAGAATTTCCTCTTATTTGCCTGATAAAGCGTTGCGACAGCACATCGCCCTCATCAAGAAACTTATACTTTTTAGCCTGACGCTTGCTCAATGTAACAGGTTCTGTGTCACCCACCCCTTTGGCAGATAAACGTTCTGTAGCTATGCCTTTTTCCATTAGGTAGTCCATAACGGCCTGTGCTCTTTTTTGTGAAAGAACAACAGCCTGCGAGCCTGATCCTTCGCCTGATGCATGAGCTACAATTTCGAGAACAATAGCTTTGTTCATACCCAGAATTGCAGTTAGGCGGTCGAGCTCCTGTTTCGAATCATTATTTAGAGAAGGATCTTCTTTTGCAAAATGTATATTTTTCAGAACGATGGCCTCTTCCATTGGCATCATTCCAACTTCATATTCAAATTGCTTGTTATCGGCTAATCCTATTGTTGACAGTTTGTGCTTGTAATTGAAGTAACCTTTTGAGGCTACCATAAATACATACTCTGTTGCAGGTGCCAGTTTCGCTCCAAAACTTCCATCATTACGGATGTTAAGCTTAACATTTGTGCCGTCAGTGCCAATTAATCGTAAGTATGCATCTGATATTGGTTCATCGGTTTTTTGACTGTATACCTGACCTCTCATACTGAATTCAAGCTTAGGTAAACTAAACTCATAAAGGTTATCAACACCTTTTGAACTACCTCTTGATGAGCTGAAAATACCTGCTTCTTCCAAACCTTTAAAGGCTATTCCAAAGTCATCGCCTTCACTGTTTATAGGGCGACCAAGATTATGCACTTCCCAATCTTGCTTTTCTTCATTAAATACGGCACGGTATATATCAAGGCCTCCATATCCAACGTGTGCATTGGAGCTGAAATATATAGAGCCATCCATACGAACAGAAGGGAACATTTCGTCGCCAGCTGTATTAATTACATTACCCATATTGACAGGTTCGCCCCAGCCGCCTTCTCCACCTTTCTTAGCTTTCCATATGTCTTTGCCACCCTGGCCGCCAGGCATATCACTCACAAAAAATAGTGTTTCACCATCGTGTGAGATAGCAGGATGTGCCACTAATAGGCTGTCGGCTATTTCTATTTGTGCAGGCTCACCCCATTTACCGCCTGAGCGGCTTACCATATACATCTCAGCACTTCGGGGTTGTTCATTGTCATAGCGGCAACGGGTAAAATACATCTCCTTACCGTCTGACGACATGGTCGCACTACCTTCGTCAAACTGTGTATTAATGGTTTCATCCAATAATTCAGGATCGGTCCATTCTCCTTTGGCATCAATTTTAGCCATGTAAATATTAGAACCGCCTTGTCCGGTAATACGGCTTTTTTTGCGCTTTTTCTTTTCTGTACGCATCGACGAAAAATAAACCTGGTCATAGTCGGTGCTGGCATAGCCTGGCGAAAAATCACTGTATCGGGTGTTGCTCAGTTTTTTAATCTTTTCAACAGTATAGCGCGTTTTTATCGAGTCGTTCATGGCTAATTTGCACGATGCTATTCCGTTATGAGCACGCTTGTCTAAAGGTTCTTTTTCCAGGTAAGATTCATAGGCTTCAATGGCGTCTTCATATTTTTGCGATGCCAGTAAACAATCGCCTAAGTATAATCCGGCGTCAACCATTTCATAATTATACCTTACTGCTCTATCGTAATGCATTGCTGCTTTTTTGGGGCGATTAGTGATTCTATAACACTCTGCCAGGTAGTAAGATATTTCTCCTCTGGTATACTTGTTTTTTTTGTTTTTTTCTTGTCTGGAAGCTTTTTTAAACTGTACAGCAGCCCTGTCATACTCACCTATTAAATAGGCTTTATTGGCATTGCCAAGTTTACTGCCACCAATACAGCCACTTAGGGTTATGGTGGTAATTATAACAAATATCAGGTATTTGAAGTCTGCTTTAATAATGGGCATCAGGTCCGAATTTTATAAAGAACCAAAAATAAATAATAATTAGACACATAAAAAACGGTTTAAGTCCTGTTTTATTGTCACAGCTTCACTTTTGAGAATTTAGCTGCTTAAGTTACCGGCTTGTTTTTAAAGGCTGAAATTGGTTGGATAACAAAGAAATAATACTTTTAGGCTGTGTTAATAACCTAAACCAACACACATGAAGATACTTAATTTTGTAGTTCTACAGCTTCTGCTTATACTTTTGCTGGCCTGTAATAGTGCCCCAAAAACAACATCCGAAGTTGTAGAAACAGTTGAGGAAGAAGATATCACAGGCAGACAATTTAATTTTGAGAGAGATTGGGATGCCATAAAAGAAGATGGCGTTTTAAAAGTGCTGACTACCTATAGCGGAACCAGTTATTTTTTATACAAGGGACGCCCAATGGGGTTTGAGTATGAGTTGCTTGAAAAGTTCGCCGAATTAAAGGGGCTCAAGATTGATTTGAGGACAGTCGGAAGTATAGACAGTCTGTTTTATTACCTTAACAGGGGCGATGTTGATTTAGTGGCCCATGGCTTGACCGAAACACGCAAGCGTAAAGAGTTCGTGAATTTCACAAAATCGCTATACAACAGCAGGCAGGTATTGGTGCAAAAGATGCCAGATAACTGGTATGATCTGCACTGGAGAAAAATAGAAGATGCCTTACTGCATGATGCCATTGAGTTAATGGGTGATACGGTTTCTGTGCGCGTTAACTCGTCGTACCACCAGCGACTTAAGAACCTGGCTGATGAGATTGGAGGAGAGATATTTGTTGATAGCTTACCCGGTGATTTAACAACCGAAGAAATAATTGAGATGGTAGCCGACGGACGTATTAAACAAACTGTTGCTGATTTGAATATTGCCAGCTTAATGGCCTCATACTATCCTATTCTGAATATTGACGTGTCTGTTAGTACCACGCAAAATATGGGCTGGGTAGTTCGAAAAAAGTCTCCCCAACTGTTAAACGAGATAAATAAATGGTTGAAGGACTATAAGAAAGAAAGCGAATACTACGTCATCTACAATAAATACTATAAGAATAAAAAGGATTATAACAGTCGTGTTAAAAGTGATTTTTACAGCCTGAAGCAAAATAAGATCAGTAAATACGATGACCTGATAAAGCTTGAGTCAGCTAAAATAGATTGGGACTGGCGCTTGCTGGCATCACAGGTTTATCAGGAATCGCAGTTTAATCCGTCGGCAGTGTCATGGGCCGGTGCGGTTGGTTTAATGCAGATGATGCCGGCTACAGCTAAGGAATTTGGTGTGCAATGGCGCAGTAACCCCGAGCAAAGCATGGCGGGAGGTGTGCGCTACCTTGATCATTTACTGGATCGTTTTGGGTCGGTTGAAGATTCAGTACAGCAAATAAAGTTTACACTGGCTTCATACAATTGTGGTTATGGTCATGTTGCTGATGCCAGGCGTTTGGCTAAAAAATATAACCTTGATCAAAACAGGTGGGACGATAATGTTGAAAAGATGATATTGGCTCTTCGATATCCTAAAAACTTTAATGATCCGATTGTGAAGCATGGCTATTTACGAGGTACAGAACCTTATACCTATGTGAGGCAGATATTTGAACGTTACGAGCATTATTTGAAGTTTATTGAAGAATAAGGGGCATGCTTTTTGACCACAGAATGCTCAGTAAGTTAGACAAACACCCTAAGCTTCCTTTTGTAAAAAGTGTTTGGTCTAAGCCCTGCAAACTCCTTTAGGATGCTTAAACCTTTATACAATGATTAAACAGCACTGGTTTTATCATTTTTGGGTTGGTGAATTTTCCTGCCGTTGGCGAGAGCAATTCCAAATGCCCGGAAACCGTGCTCCAAAATGGGAGAGCATTTCCGATCATCCGGAAACTGTCCTCCAAAATGGGAGAGCATTTCCGAACGTCCGGAAACTGTCCTCCAAAATGGGAGAGTATTTCCGTACGTCCGGAAATCGTCCTCCAAAATGCAGGAGAATATTTTCCTGTGATTTACTGATTGTTCATATGTAAACATATAGGATAAACACAACTTATTCCGCAGAAGCAGAGAGATGCAAAGAGCGAAAGCAAATTAAAATCTACATTGGTTAATGCTGATATGAAATCGGATTAAAAATAGCATGTTTGTCAGAACTGTTTTGTGCATGCGTACGGAGAGATACATATTATGAACTTTCAGTAACCTGTTTTCAGTACTTTTAATGCATATTTGCTTCTCAATTAACCAATAGAAATAGATTGAAACTTCACCAGATTAAAATATTTACTCTTTCCCTTGCTTTATTTCTGCTATGTTCCATGGTGTGGGCACAGTCTGACGCAACACTATATGGAACAATTGTCAGGCCTAATAAAAAAGCAGTGTTGTTTTGTAATGTCGCTCTGCTGAATATGGATTCTCAGGCCATTGCCGGAGGGAGTGTAACAGATAGTTTGGGTAACTTTAAAATTGAACATATTGCTCAGGGCTATTATACCTTACAGGTGCATTACATAGGTTTTGATCCCTTTCAGCAGGATAGCTTGTTTATCAGGCAAGGTGAGGACCATAAGCTCGATACAGTTATGATTCGTCGCAAGCGCACACGTTTGGATGAGGTTCAGGTTACAGCCGAACGCCCCTTTATTGAACAGGGACTGGGCCAAACGACCATTAATGTTGGTGAGCATATTGCCGGGGCAGGAGAGAGTGCCATTGATCTGATGCGTTTTGTTCCGTCAGTCACAACTGATGAAGATAATAATGTATTGTTGAGGGGGGCGCCTGTTACGATATTGGTTGATGGGGTTGAAACAGATTTGGCGAATGTGCTGGAGCAACTTCCTGCTGAAACTGTTGATAAACTGGAGATCATAACTAATCCCTCTGCCAAATACTCGTCCCGTAACGGAAATGGCATCATTAATATTGTACTTAAAAAGGATAAGATAAAAGGTTCTAACGGACGACTGGAAGCAGCCATTGGAACTCCTGAAAGGTATGTTGCCGCTGTCAATTATACTTTACGTATGAAGAAGTGGACGTCATATACCAATGTGAGTTATAAATATAATACCGATGAAGTGGAATCGGAGCTTAATCGCACTTCCATAGTTAATAATGATACTTCATATCTGAATAATACAGGCTTTATTGAACAGCATACTGATGACCTTATGGTACGGCAAGGATTCAAATATCATATCGATAAGTCTCAGTTTATTGATCTTAGGGCGATGATTAAAAGCGGCATGCGGAACTATTCCAGTATTAACTCATCTAATAATATGCGGGCCGACTCCACTCTTAAAAGCCATAATGAAACAACTGGGAGTGGTGAAAGAGAGCGTTTTTTCTGGGAGCTGAATAGCAGGTGGAAAAAGTCTTTTAAAAATAAGGCATCGCTTAATGTATTTGTTAAATATGAACAGCAGCAAAATGATGCACCTTCATTCAGAACTATACAGCCGTATAATGTTAATGATGGATTAGCTAAGGCCGATTACAGCACGCAAGAGCGGGGAATGCCGGAAGAAATTAAAAGCACACGCCTGAACATCGACTATGAACATCCGCTTGGTAAGAAACTAAAACTGGAAGCAGGTGCTACAGTCTTATACCGTTATTCAGAAGCTGATAACATATTTTTAAAAACAAAATATAACTACCGGGCCGACTCAGAAGACTATGAGGTATCAACAGATGACTCAAGGAATAATTCATTTAGTGTAGAGGAGCTGAGCCCTGCTTTTTACACAGTTGTATCAACAGAGATTAAAAAAGTTTTTATTTCAGCCGGCCTGAGATATGAGTATACCTCTGTTGAACCTTATTCAATTACGACAGATAGTGGTGTACATCAAAATTATCATCATTTCTTGCCTACCATTCAACTATCCAGAAAGTTTGGTGACAAATGTAATGTGGGATTATCGTGGTCCAAACGCATAAAACAACCTAAGTATAAACAATTAAATCCTTTTGTGGTATACAATGGATTGTATTCAAAAACGGGGGGTAATCCTGAGTTAAAGCCACAGAAAACGACTAATACGGAACTGTCTGCCCATTGGCAATTGGGTAAGCATGCTATTTCACCGTCTGTTTTCTGGAAAGAAAATACAGATATGTTTAACCAATATCAGTACCTGGTTGTGGAAGATGGGCGGGATGTTATGTTTCGACAATATATGAACCTGGGGAATAGCCGGGAGTTGGGAGCCGAGTTAAACCTTAGTAACCGCATTAGTGACCATTGGGATATCAAATCAAATTTTCTAGTGATGCATCAGGATATTGAAGGTAATGTTAAAGGCAATACTTTTCAGGTGGCCGATTATGCTTACAGTGGTAAAATTACATCGGATCTTATTTTAGGAAAGAGTATAAGACTACAACTGACAGGAGCTTACGAGTCACCGGTGAACACAATTACAGGACGACGATTTGAGTATTATTACATTGATTTGGGTATACGTAAAGCAGTGTTAAAGAAGAAAGGTTCGCTATATCTGAAGTTCTCAGATGTATTTGATAATAAGCAACGTCAACGAATGACAAATACCGCTGAGGGGATTATTGCCTATAACACCTCAAAAGCCATTACCAGGCGCCTGTTACTTTCATTTACCTATAAGTTTAGTAAGATCAACAAATAGTAGCATTTGGTAATATAAAGAGGGCAGAGACGTCATAGGTAAATAATCAGCGATGCCCTCTGTATTATATTTATTAACCTCCAATAATCGCTTCAATTTCATAACTTTTAAAGATGGCAATGATTTCCTCTAACCTTTCAGGAGACGGTTCTTCCATTTCACCTTTATCATAGTCTTCACCCAATTTTTCATATTTCTTTTCAGCTATGTTGTGAAAAGGTAAGAGGTTGACCAGTGGTTTTTTCCCATTAAGGCCGGCAAGTAGTTTTGCCGATTCATTGATATTCCAATCATCATCATTCACACCTTTTATAAGGGGAATACGAATGTTGATGTCGACACCGGTTTCGGCGATCATTTTTAAGTTATTCAATATTTTATCATTGGGCATGCCTGTCCACTGCTGATGTTTCTCCGAATCAATCATCTTTAAATCATACAAAAAATGATCAGTACGTTTGGCAACTTCCATTATTACCTCAGGTTTGGCATATCCGGTTGTGTCAACACAGCGATGAATGCCCTCATCACCACATGCATCAAGCAAAGGAATCAGAAACTCATGGTGCAGTAAAGGCTCTCCACCCGAGAATGTTACGCCGCCTTCTGATTTATCCATTAACATGGTTTCCTTCTTTATTTGCTTCATTATTTCCGGAATACTCATCGTTTTACCGGTCATCTCAATGGCCTTTGTCGGGCATACATCTGCGCAAATTCCGCACATCGTGCATGCTTCAACATCAGTTACAATGCCATCGGGCGAGAGAGACAAGGCATTTTCAGGGCAATGCGTAACACATTCTTCACAGGCAATGCACTTGCTGTTGTTATACATTTTTTGTTGCAGCTTGCTCTGACTCTCAGGATTGTGACACCACTTACAGCGCAATGGGCAGCCCTTTAGAAAGATGGTAATGCGTATACCCGGACCATCATTAATGGCATAGCGTTTTATATCGAATATTAAGCTGGGAGTTTCCATAATTAATTATTGTCGAATTGATAAACCGTTAAACTGACTAATTGAGCTCCAATCTTCGCTGCCGGGCGAATCCTTTCACCAGGTATTGTATCTATAGAAGGAACACGAGGGGACTCGCGAACCAGCCAAGGGAATTAACGAATTGGAAAGAAAATTAAAATTAATCAGCAGGCAGAGTAAAATCTGCCTGCTGTATCAAAACTAACTATCTATTAAAACGACTCATTCTCAGTTCTGTCAATTACTTCTTGCTGTAAATCGGCATTCATATCGTTAAAATAATCACTGTAACCTGCCATTCGTACCAGCAAATCCTTGTAGTCATCCGGTGACTCCTGTGCTGCGCGCAATGTTGCAGTGTCAACAATGTTGAATTGTACATGGTGACCTCCCATTGTGAAGTAGCTACGAATCAGTTTACCCATTTTAGCCACATCTTCATCACGTTTCAACAGACTTGGTAAGAAACGCATATTCAACAGGGTTCCGCCTGAACGCGTATGATCAAGTTTAGTGAGCGAACGAATTACAGCCGATGGTCCGTTGACATCGCAACCATGTGATGGTGATGTACCATCAGAAATAGATTTACTTGCCAGGCGACCGTTTGGCGTGGCGCCCATTACCTTTCCGAAGTAGACATGACAGGTGGTTGATAACATGTTTAAATGATATTTACCCCCTTTAATATTTGGTTTGCCATCAATGGTTTTTACCAGGTCATCGTATACTTTTAAGGCAATCTCATCGGCATACTCATCATCATTACCAAAGAATGGTGTGCGGTTAACAATGGTTTGACGCATTATTTCATCACCTTCAAAGTTATTGGCAACAGCAGTAAGAATGCGATCCATGTCGAAGGTCTCCTTTTCGAAAACATGGTGCTTAAGTGTGGCTAAACTGTCTGTTACAGTTCCCAATCCTGTACACTGAATGTAGTTGGTGTTGTATCGCGGACCGCTATTGTAATAGTCGCGCCCTTTACTGATGCAGTCTTCAATAACAACAGACAGGAATGGAGCCGGTGCATACTTGGCAAACATGGTGTCAATGTAATTGCTCACGCGCATTTTTTGATCCACAATGTATTCAATCTGCTTTTTAAATGCAGCATATAGTTCATCGTAGCTTTTAAAGGTTCGCGGATCGCCTGATTCACAACCTGCTACTTTACCAGTTACAGGGTCAATACCATTGTTTAAGGTTACCTCTAGAATTTTAGGAACATTCAGGTAGCCGGTTAATACATAAGCTTCTTTACCAAATGCACCAACTTCAATACAGCCGCTACAACCACCTTCGCGGGCATCTTTTAATGATTTACCCTGGGCCAGCATTTCAGTTATATAGGTTTCGGGACTGAAAACAGATGGATATCCATGGCCCTGGCGAATGACCTTACAAGCGGCGTTTAGAAACTTATCGGGTGTTACATGACTAATATGTACAGACGAACCCGGTTGCAGAAGGTGTAACTCTTCTACCACCTCAAGCATAATATAAGATACTGCACTGACGCCATCAGAACCATCAGCCTTTACGCCACCAATATTGATGTTGGTAAAGTCATTATAGGTGCCACTTTCTTTAGCTGTAATGCCCACTTTAGGAGGAGCCGTTTGATTATTAACTTTAATCCACATACAGCTGATCAGCTCTTTGGCTTCTTCGCGCGTGATGGTTCCTTCTTCAATTTGTTTTTCATAGAACGGAGCCAGGTGCTGGTCGAAATGACCCGGATTCATTGCATCCCAGCCGTTTAGCTCAGTAATGGTGCCAAGGTGAACAAACCAATACATCTGTATGGCTTCATGAAGATTTCGTGGAGCGTTGGCCGGTACCCAACGACACACTTCAGCTATCTTCTCTAATTCGGCTTTACGCTGCGGATCTTTCTCTGTTTTAGCTTTCTCTTCGGCCAGTTCGGCATGCCTTTCAGCAAATACAATAACAGCATCACATGAAATATCCATGGCCTTTAACTCTTCAGCTTTATTGTTGGCTTCAGGATCTGTCAGGTAATCCAAAGAATCCAGGTGTGCTTTAATATCTTTTTTAAAGTCAAGCATCCCCTTTTTATAGATCTTCCCATCTAAACAGGTATGACCAGGCGCACGTTGTTCCATAAACTCTGTAAACAACCCGGCTTCATAGGCACGCTTCCATTCTTCGGGCACATGATTAAAAATGCGCTCACGCTGGGTGCGTCCCTGCCAGTAAGGAATAACCTCACGTTCGTAGGTGTCTATATCTTCCTGACTGGTGGTGTACCTTTGCTGATCGCGGGTGTTGAGCACATGAAAATCTTCCACACTGTGGCAGGTTAGCTCAGGAAAAGTGGGAACGGCTTTAGGCAATGGCCCACGTTCTCCAACAATGAGTTCATCATCGCCCATATAAAGGGTCTTCTTTTGGCAATGATCTAAAAAGGTTAGAGCACGTAAAACCGGGATGGAGTGCTTGCCGTAGTGTTCTTTGTAAAAAGCTGTTTGGTGCAAAGCACGTTCGATTGAGATGCTTGGTTCTGCATCAAAACTCAGTTTTCGTAAGCGCTGAATACGAGGATTCATCCCCGGACCTATTCTGTCACCTAAAGGTTGGTAAAAGTTACCTTCGGCAGATGCAGCTCTTTCGGCTTGTTTAACTGTATCTTCTTTTCCTAATAATTCTTTAATGGTTGGCAGGCCTGCTCCGTTGGGATCAGGTCGACCTATGGTTTTATTCTTAGTTGTCATTGTCAGCGATTTTAATAGTGTATGCCGCTTAACTGCACATGGTTGTATAAGCAATTAGTCAAAGCAAAAAAATAGTAAGATAAATATAACAGGGAGAGAGCAGCCTGTAAAGAGAAGCTGCCTATGAGTTACGCTTGTAGAACATTAAGCATTCAAACAAGCAACGATATCCTTTTGTTATATGCGGACGATTCACTGCAATTATGCGTTAATTGATTGAGTTTCAAAATTGCAAAATAAATTGGATAATGCAAAATGGAATTACGGTTAGTGGTTAATGATGATTAATAAGGGGAGAGTAGGAGTATGGGAGGGAGTTTATAAAGTGGCAGACCTTAAGGTTCTCATAAAAACAAAGCCACTGAACTATTCAATCAGCGGCTTATTATATTACCCATGCATTAGTTTACCATTCAGCATTGTTAGTGTAAGTACTGAAAGGGCAAACTTAACAACCTGAGGTCGAAATTTAATGTCGAACTCAGGCTAACAGCATTGTGTGGAGATCTTATGAAACAGGGCGGATGCCCTGCTTGTAGTTAATCATTTAAAATAAACCTGTTTTCAGGAATAATAACTTCTATGCGTGGTGCTTTGTCGTTTTTAGGAACAGGACGATTTTGTTGCTTGGCACGTTTATTTCGCTTTTTAATCACTTCTTTGCGATAGCTCTTGTAGTGTTTGCAAAAAGCATCGTATGATATCTGTTCATAATTGGCAAAAGGATTATAAATAAGGTTTGAATGATCAATTACTTCAACCGATTGAGCTTCATATACCAGAACATCATCGGTCGTTATCACTCTCAGAATCACACCGGGAAGTCCATGTAGCTTCCAGGGGGCAGCCGTAAAAGGTAAGTCGGTTGTGTAAAAAGCCTGATACTCGCGTCCACGGAATTCGGCGAAAGCTGTTTTGCAAGGGTAGCCTAATATTGTATCCCTTTGGCCCACTTCATTCCATTTAAATAATTTCAACTCTTCTTTTATCACATGGTAGTCGCGTCCCAGGCGCTCTTCATACACCAGGTAATCGTTTGTGTAGTCTTTAAACAGCTTGGTTGAATCGGTGGTTTGCTTATAAGTCGTTCTTTTGCCGGTTCCGCTTTTTGTTAGTCGAATTGTATAACTGAACACCTGTTCATTGTTAGCCACTAATTCCATCATATAGGTATTGGGCTTAGCATGATTAATGTAGTTATAAGTGATTTTTAACTCTTGATTCTGAGCCTTTAAAGTCAGGCCGATTAATAAGGAAAAAACGATTGTTAGTGACTTCATGTAATGTATTAAATAATCTTTCGATGGGATGTTACGGTAATTGTTATGTATTGTTTCCAAAAAAGAGAGCAAAGTCAATATTGCTAAGGAATTTTATACAAAGGACCGATGACTGAAGACTGGTGAACTGTGTTGGGTGACAAAGATTTTTAAGTATCAGTTTTATCATATTGTTTTCAATCATGGTTTTATTGCAGTTCAGCACCACTTTTTGCAAGCTAATGTAAATTAATGACTGTTAGGGTACTTGTTAATAACCTGAATGTTATTTTTGAGTGATTATTTCGTAGGGGAAATAATAAAATCTAAGCCTGTATGCATCTTTTGTTGAAGAGATATATGTTTATCAAATTTATGAGATTATTAATACTTGCTGTTTTAATAAATGTATTAATACCCGCTGCTGCATTAGAGAGTTTACAAAATACAGATAGCCTGAAATCTCTTTTATCATCAGTTGAAGGTACAGAGATGGCAGATGTTTTATTAAAACTATCAAAGCAGTACAGGGGGGACTTTCAAATGGAGCAGGCGCTGAAATACGGACATCAGGCCCTGGCAGTTTCTAAAACAACGAATAACGAGTCGATCTTATCAGCATGTTATAATGATTTGGGAGTTTTATATCGAATGACAGGAGATAATGATTCGGCCCTCATCTATTTTGACAATGCCTTAACACTCAGGGAAGAATTTGGTGATAAGTCGGACGTTGCTTTTACCTTAAGTGGTATGGGAGTATCTTATCGAAAATTAAAAGATTTTGATAAGGCAGCAGTGTGTTTCCTAAGAGCGCTTAATATTTATAATGCTTTAAAAGATGAGCATGGTATTGCACGAACACTCAATAATATGTCAATACTTTATTCTGAATTGGAAGATTACGATAACAGTTTAAAGTATATTAAACTTTACCTTGAACAGAATATAAAACTGAAAGATTCGACAGGAATTGCCAAGGCTTATAATAATATGGGGCTGGCTTATAAAAACATGGGCACCTATAAGTTAGCTATGGATTGTTATATGAATTCATTGGGCATAAAAACATCTCTTAACGACTGGGGCGGGATGATGGTGACACATATTAATATTGCCGATTTGAGTGTTCTTAAGGAAGATTACGATCAGGCCATATTGTATTACTTAAAGGTCATTAACGACTGGAAGTTAAAGCCGGCGTCGGTCAACATAGCAAAAGTATACTGTAATATAGGAAAGGTGTATATCAGTTTAAGACAATATAACAATGCCGAAACATTTTTAATGGAAGCTCTCACCAAATCGGAAAAGAGCAAGAGCATTGATAATTTGGAAATGACGCTTCTGGCATTAATTGATCTTTATAAATCCCAGAGCTTTTACAAGAAAGCCTTGGACTATATGGAGCAGTATAAGGAGCTGTCTGATAGTACTTATAAGAAAGTTAGTGAGCATCAGCTTAATCGTATTGATGCCATGTATAAGCTGGATCAGGAGGAGCGTGCTCTGCGCTTTGAAGAGGAAAAAAAGCAGTTTCGTGTCAGGATAATGAGTGTAACCACCATCGTTCTCCTTGTAGCATTATTAGTTTACCTGCTTGGTCAGAATGCCATAAAACGGCAGGCCAATATTGCTTTACAGGCAGAAAAAGAGAAAGCACAGGAGAGTGATCGTTTGAAGTCGGCTTTTTTGGCTAATATGAGCCATGAGATACGTACACCCATGAATGCCATTCTTGGCTTTACTGATCTACTACGCGATCCGGATCTAAAGCCCGATGAGCTGAAAAGTTACGTGGATGTCATTGAGGATGGCGGGCAGCGCATGCTGACCATTATCAACGATTTGGTTGATATTTCAAAAATAGAATCAGGCGTTATTGACATCAACCTTACTGATGTAGATGTTAATGAGCAGATAAACTCTATTAAGTACCTTTTAAATAACGAGGTTATCTCACGTGGATTGGAATTTCGATTTGAAGAAAAAGCTGAAACACTGGTTTTAAAAACCGATCAGGAAAAGCTGCAGGCTA
>JAKSBD010000505.1 GCA_022361295.1 Bacteroidales bacterium | reverse complement strand
TGATCATGTGGAATAAGATGCTTGAATTTGATCAATTCAAGGCAGATAATGATTACCGATTTGATGGCAGATATGGTGTACATCAATACCTGGATTGGAATGTTAACAAACGCCTGAGCATAGGCTTGTATGCAAACGTGGTATATGCCGAACAAGATACAAGTGGACACAGGGGCTTTGATATGCATTATTTAAATCCGGTTGGCTTTTTCAGACCAGTGGAGTATAATCTTGGATCGCCGGATAATGTGACCATGGGAATTAACACACGATACATAGCAGCCGATTGGTTAACACTGTATGGTCAGTTTGTTTTGGGTGAGTTTAAGTTTGACGAAGTATTTGGCGGCAACCAATGGTGGGCCAATAAACATGGCTTTCAGTTGGGGGCGCGTACCTTTGATTTGTTTGGCATTGAGAAACTTGATTTACAAATCGAGTATAACCAGGTCAGGCCATACACTTATTCGCACTATACCAGTATATATGCCTACGGACACTTAAATCAGCCAATGGCACATATATTAGGCGCTAACTTCCGCGAAGGTTTAGCTATTCTCAAATACAAAAAGAATCGCTGGCAGTTTAAAGCTGAGTTGATGGCAACAAAGTATGGTGATGACTTTGGAGATGGAGTAAGCTGGGGGAAGGATGTATTTATGCCTAATACAGAACGTCCTTATGATTATGGGCATACCATTGGGCAGGGACTTGAAACCACGGTTCTTAATGCCGATGTTAACGTTTCTTTCCTCATAAACCCGCGTAATATGTTTAATATTGTGGCCGGGGCCAGAATCAGAAAACTCGAGAACGATAATGAAACAATGGATACACAGCATGTCTATTTTGGTGTTCGCACCTCATTAAAGAGTTTGTACTATAATTTTTAGGTTTATAACACAAGACTTACTTAAGATTCAGGTTAAAAGACATTAGAGGATCGCATCTTTATAGGCATAAGCCAATAAAGGTGCGATCCTTTTTTTGTATCTATTCCAGGACAAATTGCAAAAGCAGTTTTGACAAAAAACTGCCTTTAAAGTCAAAAAAAAATCAAAAATTACTAACTATTGGTATATAAAATGGGAAAAACACCTAATATACAATGTTTCTCTTTGATGTAAATTTGCAGCAGTTATTCATCATCACACGATTGATATGCAAATAGGATTGAAAACTGCTACAGAACATATGATTTATAAACGATACCGACAGATAAAATTTGGCAGTGTGTCAAATTATTATAAACACACACACACACACACACACACACACACACAACCTAAGCCCCACCCGCCCCCTTTTCTTTTTAATTCAAAAAACTTTAAAATAATAAAACTATTCAGTATTCACTAAGCTGCGTGTCGCTTAGTGCCTTAAAATGACTGATTAATAACATCACCCCTTACATTCTTATTATAATGATTAAAGCAATTACACTTCTGTTTTTTCTTATTACCACCGGTTTTACTTTTGCCAATTTACCATACCGACTAACAAAAAATGATGTTGAATTTGATGCAGCAACCGGCACTATAACCAACTATAACAACTCCAAACAAAAGGTTATCATTATCCCTGATAACTTAGAAGGAGATACGGTTAAAATAATATGCAATAATGCCTTTAGAAATAAAGGACTAACCTCTGTGGCAATTCCTCACTCGGTTACTACCATCAGAAAGGCGGCTTTTGCTTTTAATCAGTTGAGCTCTGTTGTTATCCCCAATACGGCAACGAAGGTTGATAATACTGCCTTTGCATACAATGGGATTAATACGGTAACAATCATTTCTCCTAAAGAATAATGCGAAAATCAATTGATGCTTTAGGCAGTAACCATAGAGTTCGCAGGGTTTAACCGCAGAAGCATTGACTTATACAAAATAAAAATTCCATACGCATGGTATATAATCTCCTTGCGTATGGAATAATATTGTATCCCCGGTCTTGTCTTAATCAACTCGCCGGTGGTTTGAGTTTTATTCTGTTTCTTACTCCTCTTTCATGTTAAGCGCAATGCTTAAATCATCTAATTGCTCCTGTGCAACTGGCGATGGTGAGTCAATCATCACATCACGACCTGAGTTATTTTTAGGGAATGCAATTACATCACGGATTGTGTCCAAACCAGCAAATAACGACACAAGGCGATCGAAACCAAATGCCACACCACCATGCGGAGGTGCACCATATTTAAAGGCATTCATTAAGAAACCGAACTGACTTTCCGCTTCTTCTTCTGTGAAACCTAATAGTTTAAACATTTTTTGCTGTAGCACATCATCGAAAATACGTACCGAACCCCCACCAATTTCAACACCATTGATAACAAGGTCATAAGCATTAGCACGTACCTCACCCGGAGCGCTCTCCAGTTTGTGCATGTCTTCAGCTTTAGGCGACGTAAAAGGATGGTGCATCGCATGGAAACGGTTCGAATCCTCGTCCCACTCTAACAATGGGAAATCAACAACCCAAAGTGGAGAGAATTTATTTTTATCACGTAAGCCCATTTGCTCACCCATCTCAAGACGCAGCTCACAAAGCGCATTTAGCATCTTATTATGCGCACCGGCCAATATCAATACCAGGTCTCCATCCTTTGCATTGAACTTCGCACCAATTTCTTTTAACTGCTCTGCTGTGAAGAATTTATCAATTGATGATTTAACCGTACCATCAGCATTGAACTTGATATAAATTAATCCACCGGCACCAATCTGAGGCTTCTTAACAAAATCGGTTAACTTATCCAGTTGCTTACGAGTGTATGTGGCACATCCATCGGCACAAATACCACCTACATACTCCGCTTCGTTGAATAATTTAAACTCAGAACCTTTCACATCAGCTGTTAAGTCAACAAACTTCATTTCAAAGCGTGTATCAGGCTTATCTGAGCCATAATATTTCATAGCATCGGCATATGACAAACGTGGGAATGTATAGTCAATATCCACATTTTTAATTGTCTTAAACAGATGCTTGGTCATTCCTTCAAAGGTATTCAGGATATCTTCCTGCTCAACAAACGACATTTCGCAGTCTATTTGTGTAAACTCAGGCTGACGATCGGCACGTAAATCTTCATCGCGGAAACATTTTACAATCTGGAAGTAGCGGTCGAAACCACTCACCATTAGCAATTGCTTAAATACCTGTGGCGACTGAGGAAGAGCGTAGAACTGGCCCTCATTCATTCGAGATGGCACAATAAAATCACGTGCCCCTTCAGGAGTGGATTTAATTAAAACCGGTGTTTCAGTTTCAATAAAATTCTCATTGTTAAGGTAGTTACGAACCTCAAATCCTATTTTATGACGAAGCACTAAATTCTCGCGTACCGGATTACGGCGTAGATCCAGGTAACGATATTTCATTCGCAATTCATCACCACCATCCGTTTCATCTTCAATAGTGAAAGGAGGTAATTCTGATGAGTTCAATACAGTTAATTCCTCTGCTAATATTTCAATATCACCGGTAGGAATCTTATTGTTTTTATTGCTTCTTTCTGCAACTTGACCTTTAATCTGAATCACATACTCACGGCCAAGCTCAGCTGTTTGCTCACATAGCTCTTTATGTGTTTCTTCGTTAAAAACTAACTGGGTAATCCCATATCGATCTCTCAAATCAATAAAGGTCATTCCCCCCAGGTTTCTTACCTTTTGCACCCAACCACTAAGTGTTACCGATTGATTGATGTGCTCAATTCTTAATTCTCCGCACGTATGTGTCCTGTACATTGTAATTCTTATTTATCGTTGCCAACTGGCAAATGTATGCAACGATATTGACGTTTAAAATTATCTTTGCGAAAATAGTAAGAAAAAGCATACAAAAAAGCTGTTGAGACTTTTAGGTCGTAGTTTTTTAAACAAAGATTAAAATACATGATATATGTCACCTTATTTTCTCTAAGACTAAAGACGCAGTTTTAAGAAATAAGATTCAGGACGTAAGACATAAGACTAAAAATCCAGGATTAAAATTGAACCAGGTATGAGCGAAATCAACTTTTCAGATCAATATTTTATGAAACAAGCTTTTGTGGAAGCACAAAAAGCACGGGAAAAAAATGAAGTACCTGTGGGGGCCATAATTGTGTGTAACAACCAAATAATTGCGCGTGCACATAACTTAACCGAGACGCTGAATGACGTCACTGCCCATGCCGAGATGCTTGCCATTACATCTGCCGCTGAATATTTGGGTGGCAAATACCTTAATGAGTGTACCTTGTTTGTAACCTTAGAACCTTGCGTAATGTGTGCGGGAGCTCTTAACTGGTCACAAATAAAACGTATTGTTTATGGTGCCACTGATGAAAAAAGAGGGTTTGCACGTTGCCAACCTTCATTAATCCACCCTAAAACTGAGGTTTCAAGTGGCATTATGAAAGATGAGTGCCAGGAAATAATTCAAAGCTTTTTCAGGCAAAAGAGATAGTTCTTAACAGATAAGAATAAAAAAGCCTGATACGCACTTGCATATCAGGCTTTCTTCTGCTTCAAACTAAAACTTATTTTACAAACACTTTTTGTTCATACTTATCATCGTCGCCAATGATTTTAACCACATAAATACCTGGTTTTAGGTTCAGGTCTTTAGTATATGATTCACCTCTGAACTCTTCATGAGAAACCATTCGACCATCCAGTGCAAACAGGTATACCTGCTTATCGCCTGTCCATTCGCAACTAACAACCAGTTTAGATGAATTTTCAACATATACTTTCACCTTACTATCGTTATTTGCTACCTTATCATCAATATCTGTAGCTACATCTGATTTACCAAAGTGCAACACAAAACGACCATTGCTCTCGGTAGCTTCATTGACTGTAAATGCATATTCTGAGTTAGCATCCATTTCAACTTTAACACCTGTGTCTTTATCTTCTAAAAGAATTGGATAGTCAGTGCTTAAAGTATTAAGGCCTTCAATTCGAATGCGGTGATTACCTGCCTTAAGGTTAACTCCTAAATCAACCTTTTCATTATACATATCCATTGGTAAGGTATTAATAACTGCCTTGGTATCTTCCACCATTGAATAGATATAAGAAATATTGGTTCCATTGTAGTAGCGTTGCTCTGAGTCCATTCGGCTCAAACCTTTATCCCCCTTCTCTCTGAATGCAATCACAGCTTCGTCCTCAAAGCCAAAGTCATTAACCATCTTTATTCGAAGAATATCTTCTTCAATATCCATAGCCGACTTCAGGTTGGTCTTATTTACATCGTGGAAACGATTTGAAGCACTCATCAACAACTGATCTACTCCTGGAGTTGAAGTTGCTGCTGTACTGATATAGAATGCCTGTGACGGTGCTAATATCCCTTTAAATTCGGCGGGAGAAGACGTCCCCAGTGCAACGTTATATGTCTCAAAGGTCTTAGTTGCATTGGTGGTTGATACGGAAACATAAACTGTTCCTGTTGAATGAGCTAAATCACCAGTACCAACAGCTGCCTGTGGGATTTTATAATACGACGGATATGGGTTAGCCATTATCTGCCAACCATCCTGCGTTGCACGGCTATAGGTCGCATCATTATTTAAAGCACCCGTGTGCGTTATAGTTTCCGGTAAATTAAACTTCAGCTGATAACCTCTTAGCTCATCATTGACATTAAACTCATGACTGCCTTTCGACAGGTTCACAAAAACTCC
>JAKSBD010000244.1 GCA_022361295.1 Bacteroidales bacterium | reverse complement strand
TGCCGAACTTCACATCCGCGAAATCGGCAAAACCACCCATGGCCGAAGTAGCGGTATATGTACTAACTCCATCAGTTAATTCAACAGTAGCACCGTCCAGCTCATTACCACCCATCGGTCCTGCCGGAATGGAAGAGTCGTAGATGACGAAGGCAAATGAACGTACGGGGTCCATTGTTATGGTTGGAACATCCACTCTTGTGCCTGCAATAGTTACTGCACCATCGACAGAAGCATATCCTGCAGCACTAATGGTATATGGTAAATCAACACCATCCATAACATTTAAGAATTCGACTAAACCACTAACATCAGTTGTTAAAGTTTCACTGTTAAAGGTAATGGAAGCTCCTTCAATAGGATTAGTGCCATCCGTCACAGTGAATCCAACAGTGTTTTGCCCCACTATACTGCCAAGAGCTAATAGTGTGGCAATCATAAACATTGTAAATCTTTTCATGATTATAATTTTTAGTTAAAAAAGAGTGATAAGGGTTTGGTGATGCGATAAAAAGACAGAGGCGAAAGAGTATGAACACCTCTGCCTTTCTGACCACTCTTACCAAACCATATAAAGATGTATTCTATTCTCCATCAAATGGAACTGGCGTTAAGGCATTAAAATCGATGCCGGTATTGCTCAAAGAACCAGGTATAGCAATTACCTTTTCCCATGTTGAAGAGGTAATGTCGAAATAGCCAGCATCAACATAAACCATGTATTGTAATCCTTCAATGGATCCTTTACAACTGTTGATAGTACCGTCTTCAATACTTTTAATATAAGCCTGCCCGTATGTTTCATGCACAAATACCGGCTGTTCTGGAATATTACAGGTTGAAGCTCGTGAATTAAACACCACTTTAATCGGAGTACCTGCTAAGGTCCATAAGCCATCCACATAAATTGAGTATTCATCTGTACCAGGCATTGTTGTCACTGGATAATTGTAAGGGCCAAATACGGACGAGTTTTCATAAACGGTATAATTGCCAACGAAAGCAGTACGTTCATATGAGCAAAACTTGAATAAATCAAGCGTATAATGATTTTTATAATCAGCAATACCTTCGCCACTTGCTGTTATTTTAAATACAGCTGTTCTTCCGTCCGGACTAACGCCATCATACAAACCACGTACCTCAAAACTGCCTATCGTCTCATTGGCAGGAATGGTGATGGTATTGCTAACCAATTCAAAATCGGCATCTTCTGCGGCTGAAGATTGCTCTGTGTCCACTTCTACAGTGTAATTGCGTTCGGTACTCTGTACTGTGCTGGTGCCGATTTCGATCAGTACCGTTGGGTTGGCTTCAT
Organism: Bacteroidales bacterium; assembly: GCA_022361295.1. Classification (GTDB taxonomy): domain Bacteria; phylum Bacteroidota; class Bacteroidia; order Bacteroidales; family Marinilabiliaceae; genus Carboxylicivirga. The sequence continues at coordinate 2,401 of JAKSBD010000244.1, read as the reverse complement.
CAACGATCATACTACCTGATGTCTCCATGAAAAAGGCCTCATCGGGCCCTTCGTACAATCCCACTTTGTTTTGTTCACATGCAGCCAACAGCAGGCTGCTCAGCAGGACTAAATATATCTGTTTTAATGCTTTCATTATCAACGAATTTTAAGATTAATAACCAGGATTCTGCTCTTCCTTAATATTTGGATTACCATTGATCTCACTGGTTGGAATTGGCCACTGCCATCGGTAATCGTCACCTGTTATTTTGAGGTCATTTGCAGCCGAGGTATTCTCCTGAGGAATTCGTTCGAAACCTAAACCAAATCGTTTTAAGTCATGGTAGTAGAAACCCTCGAAGATGAGTTCGCGAATTCGCTCCTCAAAGATTAGTTGCTTCAGTTGGTCACCGGCAGCTCCAACACCATTAAAGTTAGCAACACGCGTTGTCAGCAACTCATCCAGAGCAAGACGGGCCTCCTGATCTTCATCAAGCATCGCGTGAGCCTCTGCTTTGATCAGGTACATCTCTGCCAGTCGCATTGGTTTTGGCATGTTCATACCTTGTGTAAAAGGTAATGTAGGATTTGTGGGGTACTTGTTAACCATGTATGATGGCCAGCCATGTCCGGTTTCACCATAAATAAAATAAGTGGCAAAACGAATATCATTGTTAACGTCATAGAGGTTAAGCAACCAGTCGGCAGGTATATAGTCAGGTTGAGGCAGTGTGCCGGTATTATTACGATTACCAAAGTTATATCCCGGAGCTGAGCCTAAATCTGTTTCAGTATAACCCACTTTCCACACGATTTCATCGCTGAAATCACGTAACCACATATTCTGAAAGGCTTCCCCTGAAGCTAATGTACAACCACTATAGTCGATCACTTCAGTGGCGTAATCGGCGGCATTGGAATAGTCTCTCATATCCAGATAGACTCGGGCCAGAACGCCATTGGCGAAATGACTGGTAAAAGTCACATTATCAGCCGATGGAGTGGCAGGAAGCAAGCTTAAAGCCTGTTCAAGGTCCGCGATGATATTTTGATATACATCCTCTACCGTGTTGCGTCCTGGCGCACCAATTTCATTGACGGTCATATACGGTACCCCGGGATCCTGACTTGCTGTAGGGGCATTATAACTTTTACCGTAATGGCGCACCATGTTGTAGTGTAAGAGTGCTCTTCCGATAAAGGCTTCCCCTTTAATACGATTGATCTCATCTGTATCACCTTCAATATTATTAATGTTATTAATCAGGAAGTTACAGTTGTAAATGCCGCCATAATGATTACTCCATAAACCACCAACTTCTGATACGCCAGGCTGAATGTTCCAGGCATACATATAACCCATCTGGTTGGTGAAACCAGAAGCAGCTAACGAGGCATCTGTCATGATATCTGTTAAGACTGTCAGGTTTTTTCCGTAAGATGAACCGGACATAAAACGGGCATAAACGCCATTCAACATTGTTTGTGCATCCTGCACATTGGTCAGTATATCACTTGTGGGTGTACTGTCGTGTGGTTTGATGTCAAAAAACTCCTCACACGATACCAATGACAGGCTAAATAAAAGGCTAAATAAATATATAATCTTCTTCATTGTTTCGTTTCTAATTGTTTTTAAACCTGTTAAAAAGCTAAATCAATCCCCAGTGTAACCGTGCGGGTATGTGGATACATATTGGCTTCAGATGAGCCATAGTATTCCGGATCCATGCCTGAGTATTTGGTCCATGTTAACAGGTTTTGCCCCTGGGCATAGATTCTGGCTGAGCGGAACAGAATGGATTTCCGAACCAGATTGGGATTGAAGTTGTAAGACACGGTTACATTCTTTAAGCGAAGGAAAGACGCATCTTCCAGCAGGCGCGTGTCAAACTGGTTATCCTGGTGAGTGGGGTCGGGATGCGGTACCTCATCGCCCGGCTGCTTCCAGTAATTCAACATTTCACTTGTCTGGTTGTAGGCTGCAAACATACCATGTGATTCGATGAAATAACGTGTGTTGTTAATCATCCATTTGTCGGCCATCCATGAGAAAAAGGCCGATACAGACAAGTTCTTATAACTGAAGGTACCTGTGAAACCACCGGTCCATGGTGGCAGCCACGACATGCCTTTCTGAATAACACGGTCGTTGTCGCTATAACTATCTGTAACACCGCCATTAGCTGTATACCAAAGTCCTTTGCCATTAGCCGCCGATACACCGGCCCATTCAGTCATATAATAGGTGCCATAAGGTTCACCTACTTTCAGTATGGTTGTGCCATTATCAATTTCCTGAAGGTTATTATACAACTTGGTGATTTTATTAATATTGTAAGATGCATTGGCATTCAGGTTAAACTTGAAATGGTTTAATGTGATCAGGTCAGCATTGATTTCCATCTCCACACCTGAG
>JAKSBD010000283.1 GCA_022361295.1 Bacteroidales bacterium | reverse complement strand
GAACTGTCGAGTTGTTTAAAAAGAAAACGCAGAGACGCTGAGACGCAGAGTTTTATTGTTTGTTTAACTGTTAATTTGTCGAATCGTTGAACTGATAAAATATCGAACTATCGAATTGATAAGCTATTCCCCAGAAAGACCTTATGGATGAGGATGGAAGGCATTATATCTTATTCCAGCTCGCCATTGCTGTAGCGACGTACGTAACTGTAGATGGTTTCAAAATCAATTCGCTTATCGCTTTTGGAATTCTTCACAAATACCATATCATAAAAGAATCGGGTAAGATCCTTTAGGTTACGGGAGTTATTGACCTCAATTTGCCGACGTTCAATAAACTGGTATATATGTCGTGCAAAGTGCATTGGTGTGCCGTCATAACGGGCATAGTGACTGCAAACCCGTGAACACTTTTTGTTTTTTAACTGCTTTTTAATGTATTTGATCAGGTGCTCAAAAAAACGAGTTGGTGGAGCATGTTTGTAATTGGTATTAAGCTTATAAAACGAAAAGCTTTGCTTCCAGAACAAGAGCTCATCCTCCATAGCAACAGGCTTATGCATCAAGTCATCAATCCATTGGCTATATTGCTCAATAGTAAAGGATTTGGCTCCACTCAATGGCACCGAAAAAGCCAGTAGTGTTCTGAATGATGACCAGGATTCAGTAACATTATAATCATCAATGGCATCAATCAACTGTTTCATGGAACTGATATGCTTAAGCTCTTCCTTATGCGTAACGGGCGGTTTCGTTAAGGTAGAAATGCAGGGTTTAATAATACCCTTTACAACATTCGCATTCTGCAGGTTGGCAACAGCCTCCACCAATTGGTTATAATAGTGAAGATATTCTACATCAATATGTATCAGTATATCCCTTAACCAGCGCAGAGTATCGAGGTATGGTTTTAACAGGTTTTCAATCTTTTTACCGCTTATATCAAATGTTGGAAGCAGGCTTACTTTAGCAGGACGCTGGTTGTCCTTATAGTGGCTTTGAAAATAAGAGTATGTTTTGTGCAATAAACTGCAAATCATGAAATAAAAAAGCAAATCTTCAGTGAAGGTTTCCTGTGCCGGAGTGTTTTTGGGAGGTAAATAGTTCCATGGTGTTTCCTCCAGCTGTTCTTTGATATTTCGAAGGTTACATAAATTTGCATGAACCTGCTCCCAGGTCATACTGCCATTTTCCAATTGCTTAAGCCATTGTAGTAATTCGCTATCACACTCTGTATGCAGCTGAGCAATATCTAGTGTGCTGTCGGTACGTAGTTCTTTCCATTGTGTGGATTTATGTAACAGAATATACTGATTGTGCTGATGCAAATTATATAGCATATGTTAAAATTAAGAAGGTTGTATCCACTATGAATATTGTAAAAAAATCACTGATTTACAAGTCAAAAAATATGTTGTAAAACCTCACTGCATCACTTTTAAATCAGGCGATTACAGTGAGGTTTGGTTTGGATATATCAGGGTCGGGAATATGTTTACCTTAAGCAGGTTGAGCTTGTCCCATTATCCCAATTTATCACATCAGGAGTGCCTAGGGAATCACAACTGAGCCCAGGTATTTACCATTACTTACGCCATTGTGCTCTTCGTGGTAAAAAGCCAGGTAACAATGAACTACTGAACCTGATGGACCATCGGGCAATGCAATGACACCACCGTTATTGCTGCGACGAAACTCACGCACCGAATAACTCGGGTACAAACCTTCACCAATACCCAGCATGATAGCATAATTGTTATCGTAACGCTCTTCATCATGTGTGATAGGTTCCCACTCAAAAGAAATCTCATCTTCGTCAATACTGATGGATTCCTTTTTTGCTGTTTCAAGCGAGCCCTTGGCTATTTGTAAATTACCGTAGTTAATTCTCAAGTCAGGATCTTCACCTTCAACCACATGCCGTAATACATGCTTCATGGCTGAATTAATAGGTAACCTGGCATCATTCTGATTACGATAGCCAATGGTTAACACCGGGTAAAGCGGATGCAGAAACTCCATGGCAAAAGCAAATTTGGCCCTTTGAAGCAATTGCTTCTCCGTTGCCTTTTTATTACTGCGTTCCGATAAGGAGCGCATGTATGTGATGCCTCGCCAGGTGCTGCCAATCACATTGCCGATTTTACCTCTAAATGAGCCTAATATTCCTTTTTTGTATCGTCCCATTGTTTCTTGTTTTTAGGGGTTGTACTTAAATTATTTTCTGCTGCACCCCGACTTCCAGAGTCGCTTGCAGACAGGTCTTTGGGTGATGATCTGCCTTTGGTTTTCCTGAAGACACGCGTCAGGAAAGTTGACAGCAGACCCGCCACCAGGGTGATCAGGGCCTTTAAGGCCAGGGTCTCCGGATCTGAATCAGTTGGCATCAGCTGCTCACTGTTGGTGACCTCCAGCAGGCCCAGCGTGCCCGCTGATGCAATTAAGAAACTTCTTAACTCATTCATTATTTCCGTTTTAAGAGTGGGGGATGCTTGTATCATGAGCATCCAATCGATTATCCGGCCGGGATACAGTTACAAACATACTGCGCCAAAGCCCCCTCTGCAATGACAGTGCATGCATTGTAATTTGGAAAAATCGTAAATGCCTGGATGTGTGAGGTGTGAGGTTTTTTGCTTAACAATAATGCATAGTTAATTAACATTCAGACGTTAGAGAAAACGGCCTTTTTACACCAAAAACCATTTTTTAGTGCCATTTTTTGAATTTTTCGCCATTCTTTGACCCTTTTTGGGGACATTTTAGGGTCATAACCGACCCCTCTTCGGCATTTCATCGGTAATTGTTCGGTAATTCATCGACAACGCGCGTAGCCGAACAATTGCCGATGCGCTTCCGATAAAATACCGAAGGTGGTACGAACTTGTCCCGGTGCGGGGTGGAAGGAGAATCGAAGAAAATGACTAATTGTCGAGTTGTTTAAAAAAATTAACCGAAGAGACGCTGAGGCGCAAAGTTTTATTATTTGTCGAACTGTTGATGTGTCAAATCGTCGAGTTGTTTAAAAAAAATAACCACGGAGACGCTGAGGCGCAGAGTTTTATTATTTGTCGAACCGTTGATTTGATTAACTGTCGAACTGATAAGCAAGCTGTAAATAGCGGGCTGAAGGCCCGGCTTATTCTAGCCCAGGGCGACGCCCTGGGTTTACATCATATCCATCAACCCGCTACAACTGTGAATTAAATAGGGTAGAGGTTAACTTGCAGCGGAACGTGCAGAGAATAATTATCTAATTGATGCATTTACAACACATGGTCCTATGAACGACATTATAAGCGTTGTCAATAACATTCTTATCTGTCAATATTTTGCTTGAAGATTGCTTTTAGAGGATTAAATAGCCGCTGCAACAAACGAATATCGTCGGTAATAATTTCTGCTGTTCCTGTCATTTCCTGTGTAAAAATGAGTTTTCGATTGTAATTAGATAACATTCCATTGGGAATTGTAATTTCTGCCACATAATATACTCCCTGATCTGTAGTAGTGGGAACGAGACTAATGTTTTTGATCAACCCCTTTAGCATTCCAAATTCCAAGTGTGGAAAATTATCTAATTTTATATTCACAACTTGATTTTCTTTTACTTTGCCCGCACCTGTTGATGGTATAAGGATTTTACCAATAATGGGTGAAGATTCGTCGGGTATTATTGTAGCTACAATACTTCCGGTTTGCACATTCTGATGTTTACTCCAAATTTGAGTAAATGTAACAAATCCGCTAACTGGCGTAATAATCAAATAGCTTTGCTTCCAATTTTCAATATGACTTTTTAATTTGTCTATGGCCTCATTAATGATAATATTTTTTGATTGTTCGACTTCGGTATTTTGTAACTGGAGCTCCATCACTTGTTGCTCAAGCTGACTTATTTGAATTTGAATTTGAGAGAGAGATGAAAGTAAACTTTCATAAGCTATTTTTTCCTGTAGAAATTGTTTTTCTCTAATTTCAAAGTCAGATTGTGAAATAACATCCTCTTCAAATAAGAGCTTGTTTCTCTCGATTTGTTTTGTTGCGATGCCCAGCTCCTTTTCTTTTAATATACTTTGAGCTACCGTCTGATTATAATAGTTATTGTATACTTTTAATTGTTTAAGGATAGCGTTAGTTTTTTGTGAGTAAAAGTTCAATTGCTCAAAGTTTTGATAATCTTTAACATGTCGGTTAAATGAGGCGAACTCTTGTTGCAATTCCCCAAGTTGCATTGGTTTAGAGGTATTGAAGTGACGTTTATCTTTTAAGGTGTCAAGAACAGCCTGTAGGTATAAAACATCGAGGTAATCGGCGGTATTCTCAATTATTGCAATAATTTGACCTTCCTCAAGGTATTCATTTTCTTTTGCAAAAATATGGGTGATTTTACCATTGGACATGGCCCTTAATTGGGCAGGTGGATTTTGGGTGGTTAAGACCACCTGTGAACTTATAATATCGGGGTATTTGAAGACCCGGGAACTAATAAGTATGGCCAGTATAACACAAGAAACAACACTAATGCCAGCACGAATTATCCAAGTTGGAGTTGCTCCCAATATTTCCTGTACTTCTTCACTACGAATTTCTATCTTGTCATTTTTAGACATTACCTTTTAATTGAGACCATCAATATATCCTGATATTGTATTAATATCTTTTATTGTATCTGTATCTAATAGTATATCAGCGAATACTCCTTTATTCAGGTTTTCTCCACCAAATTGGATAAAATATTTAGGAGAGATGTTGAATTTTATTTCTGTATGTGGCATGGTAAAGGTCAAAAAATCACCATAATAACCTATATTTCCTCCTGTCTCTGATTTACCAATTAAGCTGCCCAGTTTATTTTCCTTTATAAATCCTGCAAAGGTAGCTGCTCCACTAAAAGTACCTTCATTTATTAACAAGTAGATGTTTCCTTTATAAGTACTTTCGCGTTGTGGCACCGCTTTCATTAAGTAGTCAATGGGATAAGTAAATAATTTACCATTGTCAATAGAATCAATTTGGGCAAATAATGAAGGATTCCTGTGTTTATATTTATCTTTTACCTCGTCACTTATTTTAAGTTGTATTGATTTATATTGTTGATAATTTTCTGAATATAAATATGAAATTAACGTATCAACACTTCTGCTGGTACCACCTCCATTGTTACGAATATCGATTATTAGCCTTGAATACTTATTCTTTCTGATGTCATAAAAGCTTTTTTCTAAAAATGTTGATAACGCTTCTACTTCAGCAAATGTTTGTATTTTCATGAAAGCAGTTTGATTATCAAATGTATTCAAGTCGTATTTGGTACTATTAGCAGGAGAGTACTTATTTCGCAACTGGACATAGTCTTTAATTGTAATAAGTGGGAGTTCTTTTGTGATTAACTTATCGTTTTGCTTTAAAACTATTGTTGTTCTGTGCTTAAATGCTCCATATATAGTCCAGTAATAAACATGAAAATACCTTTGAATTATTTCTGACTTATATTTCGCTCCTGAAAAAACAGATAAGCGTTTCAGTATATCAGAAGACTGGTTCTCATCTATAGAAAGAATCTCAAATCCGGATAAATTCGTACTTTCCTTTTCCTGAAAATGTTTCCCAACAAAGATTCTATTATTTCTAATTTCCAAAGTAAATGGAAGAATTAATCCACCTTCATTCATATACCTTATCCTTTCTTCAGATGGAATCAAAACATTAGAGTGTCCGTCTTCGAGTTTAGACATTAACCTGCAATATATTATATAACATTCATTTATAGTAACAGAATCTGGTAGTTCATATTTAATTGAGCTATAAAGTTCATCCCACTCAGATGCAAACTGTTGGTTGTTAAATTTAGGATGAACAGATTTTAACTTTTGCTTAAAAAAAGATAATTCATCTTTTACTTGTTCAGCAGAATAGAAAGTTGCCTTAAATTCTTGGCTATATGTATGAAATGCAAAAAATACATATAGTGATACTATAAGATATTTCATTAATAAATTAGTTTTTTATTCATTCATAAGACAACTCATTCGCTTCCGCAAACAGCATCACAATCAACAGAGTATTCGTGTTGGCGGCCACCTCTAACTTTTAGCATGTCCTCTTTTTCTAATTGATACATCTGAGGAAACATCTTTTGTTCAAGTTGTTCTTCTTTCTTTGCTTCCTCATTTACTTTGAAACCATTCATGGTAATCAAATTTTAATTACGCCTACTCTATAACCTTTTCAGCCCCCGGTATGATATTAATTTCCTAACTCCAATTGATTTTTTACCAAATTGTAATAGTCTCCTTTTAGTTTTGATAATTCTTTGTGCCTACCTGTTTCAGTAATTTTCCCTTTTTCAATCACTACAATCTGGTCGGCATTTTGAACAGTGCTTAAGCGATGTGCGACAATAAGTACAGTACGACCTGTAAAAAAACGATTAAGATTATCCATAATGATTTTTTCATTATTGGCATCAAGAGCATTGGTGGCTTCATCCAAAAATATATAGTCGGGATTTTTGTAAACAGCACGTGCAATTAGTATGCGTTGTTTTTGTCCCTGACTCAGGCCAATTCCTTCTTGTCCTATTTTTGTATTATAACCAAGAGGTAAGCCCTCAATATAAGATTGGATATTAGCTACTTTTACAGCATATCTTAATCGTTCTTTATCTATAAATTCACTACTCACAGCAATATTTCGGGCGATGGTGTCTGAAAATATAAAGCCATCTTGCATGACAACCCCGCACCGGCTACGCCACCAGTTGTGGTTAAAATTATTTAGCTGGTTCACACCAATACTTATTGTACCGCCAACAGGACTATAAAAGCCTAATAGCATTTTGATAAGTGTTGTTTTACCACTACCGCTTGTGCCCACTATAGCAGTTATTTTTTTTTCAGGAATTCTTAATGTAAGTTCATTAAGAACTTTTGGAGACTGAGGACCTTCATACTGAAACAGTAGTTTATCAATAACAATATCTTTTAATTCGGGTAATTCAACCAATCTGTTTTTGCTGGAATCCTCTTCATCATCTTTACTGTGAATCTCTCCTAAACGTTCTAAACTTATTTTTGCATCCTGCATGGCATGAGAAAAACCGATTATTTGTTCAACGGGACTATTTAATTGACCCAAGATATACTGAACAGAAAGCATCATTCCCAAAGTCATTTCACCAGACAGAACCGATTGGGCTGCCATTATTGTAATTACAATGTTCTTTGTTTCATTAAAAAACAAACCACCAATTTGCTGATATTGGCTTAGTGACAAGCTGAGTATATTTATCCTGAATAGTTTTACCTGAATACGTTCCCATTCCCAACGTTTTTGCTTTTCGCAATTGTTGAGTTTTATTTCCTGCATTCCTGTTATCAATTGAATAAGGTTACTTTGTTCTGATGACATTTGTGCAAAACGTTTATAATCAATATTTCGCCTTCTTTTCATAAACAGGTAAACCCAAATAAAATATAGTATTGAACCAATAATGAAGACAATGAATATGTTGGCATTATAATAAGCGAGAATGCATCCGAATAAAAGCAGATTAACCATTGAAAACACTACAGACAGGCTTTGTGCGGTCAGGAAATTCTCAATACGAGATTGATCTTCAATGCGTTGAATAAGGTCGCCAGTCATTTTTACGTCGAAAAACTTTATTGGCAGACGCATCAATTTAAGCAGGAAATCGCTGATAAGTGAAATGTTTATACGTGTACTAATGTGTAACATGATCCATGAGCGAATAAAGTCAACACTTAGTCTGCTTATAACCAAAACAAGTTGTGCAATTAGCACCAGGTATATAAAGCTTAAGTTATTCGTATTGATACCAACATCAACGATTGACTGTGTTAAGAAGGGAAATAGTAACTGCAGGCAACTACCAACCAGTAAACCCAACACCAGTTGACCAATTAACTTTTTGTATGGGCGGATGTATCTGAATAAAAATGAAAAGGATTT
>JAKSBD010000467.1 GCA_022361295.1 Bacteroidales bacterium | reverse complement strand
TTAAAAATAGAACACTTAAAGCTTTATGTGGCTGCTCAGAACCTTTACACCTTTACCGATTATCCGGGTGTTGATGTGGAGTTTGGTTCAGGTACCATCAATTCAGGAGTGGATACTGGTACATATCCACAGGCCAGAACTTTTACAGTTGGTATGAATTTAAGGTTTTAATTGAAATAGATGTTTGAATTACATTTTCAAATAGGTACAAAAAGTAGATTGATTATGAAGAAATATATTTTATATATATCAATGGCTCTGTTTATTATAGGAGCTAATGCCTGTGACGATTATCTGGAGGTAGATAATCACACGGCAACAACAGAAGACAACTTCTACCAAACTGAAGAAGATGCATATGCTGCTCTTTACGCTGCTTATAATGCAACCACCGATGATAAAGGAGGTACTAATGAGTTTGAGTTTTTCCTGAATATGTGTTCTGATGATATGTTTACCGGGGGAGGTAGTTCTTCTGATGGTACAGATATCAGACGCTTTGAAAAGCATCAGATGTTGTCAACAGATTGGCAACACGACCAATTTTGGTGGAAGGCTTATGTAGGTATTTATCGCACAAAAATTGCTCTGCAAAAAATACCCGCTATCAATTTTAAAGATGAGGCTGAGAAAGCAAGAATAATTGCTGAGCTTAAGTTTATTCGTGCTTATATCTATTCAAACCTGGTGCGTATGTATGAAAACATTCCATTAATAACCGAACCAATTACTTTAGCCGATGCTGATGTGGGGCAGGCTCATCCTGATGCTGTATATGAGCAGATAGCCATTGATTATCTGGCCGCTATAGAAGATTTGCCGGCAAAAGTTGAAGGAGATGAAGGAAGGGTGACTAAATACGCAGCTCAGGCCATGTTAGCCCGTATGTATTTGTTTTATACTGGTTTTTATGCTCAAAATGAAATGCCGGGTGGAATAACACTGTCTGATATTAGTGCATTGGTTGATAATATTATTGAGCAAAGTGATCATGGCTTAGTTGATAACTTTGCTGATTTATGGTTAGTTTCCGGTTCAGGTAAATCGTATTACAGCAAAGAACATGTTTACCAAATTCCATATTCATACAATGGTAAAGGTGCCAGTAGATCTGATGTTCAGTTCTATGGTTTAAGAGACTTATCAAACACGGATACATATGCAGCTGGCTGGGGATTTGGCACCATTCACCCGGATGTGTATAATATCTTCGAACCTTCTGATGAAAGACGAAATGCTACCATTTTGGATGCCAACAGTGAGGTGGGTGAAAATGAATATAGCAATAGCTATCAGCATACAGGTTATTATTTTAAAAAGTACACCCCACTTAGCCGATTTGTTGATGACCCTGCTTTTAGCGGACATCCTGACGGACGTGCTGTTGTAAGATATGCCGATGTGCTTTTAATGGCTGCCGAACTATCGTTAAAAGGTGGCGCATTTACACGAAGTGCCCAGAGTTATTTTGATGAGGTCCGCATACGTGCCGGTTTCTCAACGCATCCGCCGGTTAGTGAAGACAGAATCTTTGAAGAGCGCCGAAAAGAGTTCTTCGGCGAAGGTTTACGCTATTGGGATTTATTACGTCGAGGTATTGATGTGGCTGATGCTGCAATTACAAACAATTATGAAAGTCCGTTTGATGTCACATTTGATAAGGCAACACGTGGTGTTTGGCCAATTGCAGATGTGCAGATACAGCTTTCGAGCTCAAGCTCTAAGCCTTTAAAACAAAACGCAGGTTACTAAGCAACTAAAATAAAATGACTATGAAATATATATCACAACTATTACTGTTCATTCTGGCTGTAGGTTTATGGAATTGTGAGCCGACAGAAGTAGGTGTAGTAGATGACTATAAAAAGCAAAATCCAGAAAGATTAAAAGAGCTGGCTGATAATATTCAGATTAATGTGACAGAATTGGCAGCCCAAATATATGAAGTTGAATATGTTCGTGGTGCCGGTGGCGAAGCAGATAATGCGATTCAGTTTATTACATGGGATTTTGGTAATGGTGAAACCAGTAAGCAGGACAAAGACACTGTTTATTATATCAATCCGGGAACATACAATATCACTTTTAATGCTTATACATACGATGGTGAGTTGGCTAAAGAAGCTGAAACAATTGTTGCCGATGAGGTACTGGAGTGTGCCGTTCCTAAGCGAATTATGATGGATAACTTTGATGATGACGCCGCATACGCTGGCTCATGGGTTCAAAAGCATTCGAGTGATGTTGCTCTTTTTAAAGATTATCATGTTGATACAAATCCGTATCAGTTTCCTGAGGGAAACAATGTATTACTTATAGGAAAAGCCGGTGGATGGTGGACCGAAGTGGCTTTTGATTTCGATACAGATGTGTTTGATTTCTCTCATGCAGGTATGTGGCGAAAGGTGGCCATGCGTTTTTACATTCCAGGTACATTTGAAGTGCCTGAAGGAAATTTCGATTTTAACATTCCGGAATCATACCTGAACCTAAAGATTGGATTAAATGATGGTTCGGGTCGTCAGGAGATAGAGCGAAAGATCAAATTAAGCGAGTTGAACCAATGGATTGATGTGGAGTTTGATTTTTCAGACAGTACATTTGATCAGATTGATCCTGCTAAAGTTGAAAGTATATGGGTGATGTTTACACACGCATGGGATAATGACCGTGGTGCTGGACGTGACGGAACAGGTGTCATTATGGTCGATGATATAGAACTAATTCAAAAGATACCTGGGTGTTTCGAATAAAGTATACATTCTTAAACGTTAAAAAAATGAAGAAATTATTATATACTCTCGCAATCGCACTGTTAACTTTAACTGTCGCTTGTGAAGATGAAAAAAAACCAAAAGATTGGAGTGAGAATCTCATCGATCTTGATGTGACATTTACAAATGTATCTGATGAGATTGGGATTGCCAATAGCTATTCATTTAAGAACAATACACCAGATTTGAGTTACATAGAGTGGGATTTTGGTAATGGAACCACTGTACGTCAGGATTCAGGCGTATTTATTTACACAGAAAATGGAACTTACGAACCAAAAGTAACGGCTGTTTATGGCAATAGAGTTAATGTTGAAACTTTTGATGCGATAGATGTACAGGCCGATGAGCTAATTATCGTTACCGATGTCTCTACACCGGGTGTTGCAGGAGAGGAGAATTTAAGACAGCTTAAGATAAATGCAGATGCTTCAACGGTGTTTACCAATAGTCGCTGGGACTTTGGTGATGGCACATGGGTAAATACAACTGAAACAGATATAACACTGCGTTACCTTGACGCAGGAACTTATAAAGTGAAGTTTGAAGCTTCAGTTCAGGAAGCTCTCTTGAGTGCAGAAGCAACAGTTGTAATTGAAAGTGGTGATATTCAAAAACAAAGCATTGTTTTTAATAACTTCGATGGCGATGCTTATGCTGGGGCCTGGGGCGAAGGAAATGGTGATACTAAGCTGCTTAATGATTATAATCCTGATAACAATCCTTATTCTTTCGATGGAAGTAATGTCCTGTTAATGGGGAAAACCGGAGGCTGGTGGACTGAAGCCCGCTACGGTATATCAAGTGAATTTCTGGATTTCTCAGGTGAGTTTAGTGAGGTGGCCTTACGCGTCTACCTCGAAGGAAACACGGTCAATATTGGAGGTGCTGACTACAACTTTGACATGCCTGAAAACGAGCGTTTATTAAAGATAGGTTTGACAACGATTGATGACTGGGATGGTCGTGTTGAAGTAGAGCACACCATTACATCTGCTGACACCTGGGTTGATTTATCGTTTGACTTCTCTTCTAAGGACTTCTCTCACAGTAAAATTGATGCAAATGATATCAGGCATTTATGGGTGATGTTCAGTCATGGTAAAGGAACAAGTGGTGTTATTTACGTTGATGATATCGTATTAAAGAAAGAGTATCCGGGAATTAAAAAGCCATAATTATAAGGATAAAAACTAGTAAGGAGGTGCATTCTTATTTGCCTCCTTACTTCCTAATTATGTGGCAATTGAAAGATAGTGGCATTGGTGCTGCGAGGTTAAAGCAGTTATTGCTGTTTACTAAAAAAAGAACATGATGAAACAGATACTCTTGTTAATAATATTGGTGTTTAGCATTGCTGTTGTCAATGCCCAGACACTCACTACCGATGGCCGGTTAATTAAAGATGATCAGGGCAATAAGGTTATTCTGCGTGGAATTGGAACCGGTAATTGGGTGTTGATGGAAGGTTACATGATGAAAACAGCCGGTGTGGCAGGAACTCAACACGAGTTTAGAAATAAGTTAATCGAAGTGATAGGAGAGACAGCGACAGATGATTTTTTTGAACTTTGGTGGAACAATCATATGACGAAAACAGACGTGGACTCATTGGCCAAATGGGGGTTTAATAGCTTGCGTCTGGCTATGCACTATAATCAATTTACACCACCAATTGAAGAAGAAAGTGCTGCTGATTTAAGCGCTAAGACCTACACATGGCATCAAAGTGGTTTCGACCGTGTTGATGATGTCTTAAGTTGGTGCGAAGCCAACAATATGTACCTGATACTGGATTTGCATGCAGCCCCGGGAGGACAAGGTCGTAATGCGGATATTAGTGACTACGACGAGAACAAACCTTCCTTATGGGAAGACGTTAATAATCGACATAAAATGGTGGCCTTATGGAAAAAACTGGCTGAGCGCTATAAAGACGAGCCATGGATTGGCGGATACGATTTACTGAATGAAACTAACTGGAGCGAACTAAAAGATAATGGCAATGAAATGCTTTGGAGCTTGCTCGAAGAATGTACCAGTGCTATACGCGCAACGGGAGATGATCACATCATTTTTTTAGAAGGTAATGATTGGGCTAATAATTATGATGGTCTTCCTGATCCTTTGTGGGATGATAACCTTGTGATTAGTTTTCATAAGTACTGGAACAATGTAGATGCTAATTCTCTTGATTGGATTATTGCAAAAGGTGAACAGCACAATGTGCCTCTTTGGTTGGGAGAGAGTGGTGAAAACTCAAACGTATGGTACACACATCTCATTCAACTATGCGAAAGCAAGGATATTGGCTGGTCATGGTGGCCGGTTAAAAAAAATGGTATTAACAATGTGATGTTTGTTGATGAGCCGGAATCATACAAAAAGCTCATTGATGGCTGGCGAACCAATGAAACCTCAGATGATGTGACCGGACAAGCAGCCATTGATGCAGTAACGGATTGGGCAAATAATCATAAAATAGAGAACATACGTGTCATGTACGATGTTCTTGACGCCATGATTCGTCAACCACATACCTATGAAACAAAGCCATATAAAAAGCATGAAATTGGTGATAAAACATGGTTTGCTGACTATGATATGGGACGTAATGGTTTCGCTTATTGGGACACAGATACCGCTAACCTTAGCCTGGTAACTGATTATACAGACTGGAATACAGGTTGGGCATACCGAAGTGATGGCGTAGATATTCAACATTGTACAGATGTCAATCAGGATGGCTCATTTGCCGGGGCTCCTTATAATGTAGGATGGACGGCAGATAAAGAATGGTTACAATATACCATTTCCAACACCAGCGAAACAGAACAAGCATATACCCTTAATATTCGCCATGCCGGTAATACAGCAAAAGTTAAACTAATGGTCAATGACCTGGACGTTGCATCAATATTGGAGTTACCATCAACGGGGGGCTATGAAAGCTGGACAACAACAACGTTTAATGATATTATATTACCAGTTGGAGAGGTGAAAGTTGTATTTTATTTCGAACAAGGAGGAGCTAATCTTAATTATTTCGAATTTAATAATCCACAACCCACAAATAGTGTGGAGTTTAAGGCTTTTTCTGCAGCGTCTGATACAGATGGATTCAAAGTATACCTGACGCTAAATAAAGCGGTAACATCAGGAAGCAGTATGCAAGTCAGTGACTTTAGTTTATCAGATGAAAATGATGTGGATTTTCCAATAAGAAACCTTGAGGTTAACAGCGAAAAACCCAAAGTAATCATTTTAACAACGTCTACAGCCTTTACCTTTTTTGATGAAATGCAATTAAGCTATAATGGGAGTAGTGTAAAGTCAGGAACAGAAGAATTGGCATCCTTTTCCAATTTGTCGATACAAAATAACTTGCCGTTGCGCCATGCCATTCCTGGTAAAATTGAAGCAGAAGCCTTTCATTATAACTATGGCTTTACTTTTGAGAACACTACTGATGCAGGAGGTGGACAAAATTCTTCGTATGCACGTGATGGTTATTATTTAGATTACCTGGTTAGTATTCAAAATACGGCTTATTATGATTTAACAATGCGTGTTGCATCTGAAAACAATGCACCAAGGCTGTCTATGTGGTTAAGCAGTGATAATGGTGTGAACTTTGAAAAGCTTGCTACTGTTAATTTAAGCAGTACAGGTGGTTGGACAACCTGGCAAACGCAGAACGGACCTTCAGTTTTACTGAATAAAGGAGAGTATATTTTACGATTTAAAGTTGAACAACAAGAACATAATCTTAACTGGTTTGAATTTAAACAGGTTGGTGAAGTCATCTCTGATGATGCAGATGAGATATTTTCTGCTGATAATTTTCAACTGTCCTATGCTTCTCCATCTTGCTATCAATTAGCAGATGGGAGCATTACAATATTAAGTAAAGTAGCACCTGTAGATGTTGTATTGAATAATGGTCAGGTTCACCCGGTAAGCCAGAATATGGCTTACACTATTACTGATTTATCAGCCGGAGAATATGAGCTGGTGGTTACATCAATTAATAATTACGACAGTTACCACAAGGTGATATTGAATGAAGTACAGGCACTTTATGGTAAAGCCATGGTGTCGGGCAGCAATGTTTCGTTTTACTTTGAAGGAGGAGAAGCACCGTATAGTATTATTCTAAATGGACAAACATACGTCAGTCAATCTTCTGCTTTAACACTTAACAATCTATCTTCAGGAACATATACAGCCTCAATAACAGATAGTAACCAATGTTCTGAAGATTCTCAGTTGTCATTTACCATTAATGCGGTGGATATATTCCCCAACCCGATAAGCGATGGTGCTTTGAATATAATTTGTCCCGTCTATGCTGAAGAACAGATATATACTTTGGATATATACTCAATTAATGGCCAACACATTTTATCCGGACAGCGAAAAACGGCCGGTGGCTCAATAACAATGCAGGTAAGTCAACTGAAGAGAGGAGTTTATTTATTGAAAATGAGAAACGATAGCATGACTGAAACCATCCGATTTATCATGCAATAAGCTTATTAAACAAAAAAGTTATGCGAACACAAATTTACATATTTGCTATCATTATGGTGCTAATGGGTTGCAGTAAATCTGACGATCCTAATATGGCTCCGGATCAGCCAGTCAATCTGCTACCAGCCAACGGAGAAACATGTGAGTCTCTTAAGCCTATATTCTCATGGGATGCCAGCGATCCGGAGGAGGACGTACTTACCTACACTTTATGGTTGGGAACAACAGAGAGTGACCTGAGCATTGAAAAGGATAATTTAGAGAATACACGCTATTCTCCTTCAGATAATTTATCATTGTCAACAAAATATTACTGGCAAGTCGAAGTACACGATGGAACATCAAGCACAAAAAGCGAAATCGTTTCATTTGGTACAATGGGCGAAGGGGAGAGCGGTGTGCTTCCATCCCGACCAATATTGATAGCTCCGCAAAGTGATCAGGCAGCTGGTGATATTACCTTTAGTTGGAATGCCTCTACCGAAGGAGAAGGAAATATTACTTACAATTTATACACTAAGCAGGGTTCAGCTTCAGCATTTGAATTACTAAGGGGTGGTATGTCAGAAACATCTTATACCCATAATATCAGTGCTGGAATGCTGAATTGGTACGTTGAGGCCAAAGATAGCAGAGGTCAAATGTCCAGAAGTGCAGTAGTTACCATAACGCTTAATTAGAAACAATCAACAAGTACAGCTTAATCCAAACCATCCTGTCTTAATAATCTAGAATTGGCTTTATGCAATAAATAGTTGAAAGGATTCTGGTCTTTTATCAGGTTCTGAATAACTATCTCAGAATATAACAAAATGAACAAAGTTATCGTCATAGCTGTGGTTATAGCCCTTAGTGGCTTCTTCACATCCTGTCAGAAGGATAATAGAAATGCTACTATTGAAATGCAGATCGAGGCCTTATTGGCACAAATGACCGTTGAAGAAAAGGTAGGGCAGACCGCCCAATTTACGCTTGATGTTATTGGGGAAGGAGAAAATGTTTATTCCAGTCACTTTCCTTTTAAGTTAGACAAAGTGATGCTTAATGATGTCTTGGTTAATCGAAAGGCTGGATCAATACTCAATACGGCATCAAATACTCCGTTTACAATTGAAGAATGGCACAAGGTGGTAAGTCAAATTCAGGAAGTTGCCATTAAATCAACCGGCATACCTGTTATATATGGTATTGATGCAATACATGGAACAACCTACACACAAAAGGCTACATTTTTACCCCAGCAAATAGGTCAGGCAGCAACATTTAACAGAGATTTAGTGCGAAAAGGAGCCGAAATTACAGCATACGAAACACGTGCATCAAATCTGCCATGGAACTTCTCTCCTGTGCTTGATTTGGGAAGAAATGCTGCATGGCCACGCATATGGGAGACCTTTGGTGAAGATGTCTTTCTGGTTTCTGAGATGGGAGAAGAAGTGATCAAAGGTTACCAGGGGACCAATAAAGATTCAATTGGAAAGTATCATGTTGCAGCTTGTCTGAAGCATTACCTGGGCTATGGTTCACCTGTTAATGGTAAAGACAGAACACCAGCCAATATTCCTTTACAGGAATTGATTGAAAAGCACTATGAGCCTTTTGTACGTGCCGTTGAAGCAGGAGCTCTTACCGTCATGGTTAATTCGGGCATTGTGAATGGAGAATCAGTACATGCCAGTTATAATATGATTACAAAAATGCTTAAGCATGACCTGAATTTTGATGGAGTGGTTGTGACTGATTGGCAGGATATTAATAATCTGTATGAGCGTGATCGTATTGCTGAAAATGATAAAGAAGCTATCAAAATAGCTTTTAATGCAGGCATTGATGTGGCAATGGTACCTTACGATGTTAGTTACACTGATTATTTTATTGAACTGATTGACGAAGGCGATATACCCATGGAACGTTTAAACGATGCTGTACGTCGTATTTTACGCCTTAAATACCGTCTGGGTTTATTCGAAAAACCAGTTTTTGACTATTCTGAATATAAGAAGTTGGCCGGCGAAGAACACAAAATTAAAGCTCGGAAAACAGCTGAGGAGTCTATAACATTATTAAAGAATGACAAGAATATACTTCCACTTTCTAACGAGCAACGCATTTTGGTTACAGGGCCTAATGCCCATTCAATGCGCACTCTGCAGGGGGGCTGGACACTGTCATGGCAAGGAGATGGTGTAGAGCGGTTTATTGATAATAAAAATTCCTTCTTAACTTCAATAAAAGCCCATGCTTTGGATGTTGTTTATGCCCCCGGTGTATCCTACCGAAAAAATGCCTATTGGAAAGAAGAAACAACAAACATTACTGAAGCAGTAGAAGCAGCACAAAACGTTGATGTCATTATTGCTTGCCTTGGAGAGAATACATATACGGAGAAACCTGGTGACCTAAATGACCTTTCTCTGTCTGAAAACCAGCGAAATCTGGTTAAGGAATTAGCTAAAACAGGAAAACCAATTGTGCTGGTTTTAAATGAAGGTCGCCCGCGTACTATTTCTGATATTGAACCATTAGTTAATGCTGTTGTGCAGACCTATCTGCCCGGTACATTTGGAGGCGAGGTAACAGCAGATGTTTTATTCGGAATCACCAATCCATCGGGTAAACTGCCCTATACCTATCCAAAACATCCTAATTCGCTGATGAATTACGATTACAAATCGGCGGAAAACAGAACAGATATGCAGGGTGCATATAATTACGGAGCAGTACAGGATTTACAATATGACTTTGGGCACGGACTGAGTTACACAACTTTTGCCTATAGCAACCTTAATGTAGATAAAGTCAATTTTAGTCCATCTGACAGCTTAACATTTTCGGTAGATATTACCAACACAGGCAACAGGGCAGGTAAAGAAACAGTCTTACTATTTGCTTCGGATTTATATGCTTCTATAACTCCTGACAACAGGCGCTTAAAAGGATTTGAGAAAATAAAACTGGAGCCTGGCGAAACCCAAAATGTTCAAATAAAGGTCAAAGCCTCAGACTTTGCATTTGTGAACCTGGATGGAGAGTGGGTGCTTGAAGATGGAGAATTTAAAATACAGATTGGCAATGAACTGCTAATGATAAGGGCAACACAAAGTTGCAAATGGACCAATGCATTTAAGAATAAATATACAAATACATAAAACACTAATTATGAAGTTAAACATTGCGTTATTAATGGCTGCTGTTGCAATAGCTTGTTCGCCCGGGCAGTCGACTGAAGAGCTTGCGGTGAATGAAAACTTGCCTTATAATATCGGGAATAAAGCCGTTCGTGTATATGAAACATCCAAAGCGGGTACAGAACGATTGGCAACCAAAGGAACAAGCGAGTTTGGCAATGCCGAACAGCCCCTGGAGTCGGAAGTAGCTGTTTTTGTAAATCCAGAGAAACAATTCCAGACTTTTATTGGCATTGGTGGTGCCATCACTGATGCATCGGCTGAAATATTTCACAAACTAACAGACGACAAGCAAAAGCAACTACTGGACGCCTACTATGGTGACAATGGTATTGATTATACTTTGTTGCGTACAACCATTCATAGTTGTGATTTCTCAAGCGAAAGCTATACATACATTGAAGAAGGCGACAAAGAACTGAAAACCTTCTCCATTGATCGTGATAAAAAAGAGCGCATACCAATGATTAAGCGTGCCATGGCACAGGCCTCCGAACCATTGTTGTTTTACGTGAGCCCATGGAGTCCGCCTGCCTTTATGAAAGGGCGTGAACACATGTTGCAGGGTGGTAAACTACAACCGGAGTTTTACCAGTCGTGGGCCAGTTATTATGCAAAGTTTATCAAGGCCTATGAAGCTGAAGGTATGCCTGTATGGGGTTTAACCATCCAAAATGAGCCAATGGCAGTGCAAAGATGGGAATCATGTGTTTATACAGCTGAAGAGGAGCGCGACTTCCTGAAAAATTACCTGGGACCAACATTGGAAAAGGAAGGGTTAGCCGATAAAAACATAGTGGTATGGGATCATAACCGCGACCTTATTTCACAACGTGCCAATACAATTTTTGGTGACCCTGAAGCCGCTAAATATGCCTGGGGGATTGGATTCCACTGGTATGAGCGTTGGGCTGGTGGTGAATCAATGTGGCGCAACCTGCGCAATGTAAAAGAGTCTTTCCCTGATAAGCAGTTGCTATTTACCGAAGGCTGTATTGAGGCCTTTGATGAGACACAATATGAACGCTGGTCAAATGCTGAGCGCTACGGTACCTCAATGATCAATGATTTTAATTGTGGCACGGCAGGATGGACGGACTGGAATATTTTGCTTGACCATACAGGTGGTCCTAATCATGTTGGTAATTTCTGCTTTGCACCTGTTCATGCAGATACACGCACTAACGAATTGATTTTTACACCATCCTACTATTACATCGGGCATTTCTCTAAGTTTATCCGACCGGGTGCAAGACGAATCAGCACGACTACCAGTCGCAGCCATATAAACAGCACCTCCTTCTTAAATACTGACGGAAGCATTGTTACAGTGGTGATGAACGATACAGAAGAAGCTATTACCTATAAAATGATTATTGGTGAGCAGCAAACCGTACTGCAAATACCTGCTCATGGTATTCAAACATTGGTTTATTAAGCATACTCTGAAGTAATATTAGTGCTTGTTAAAACGGCTTTTCATTACAAATACACAAACATCAACCAGTATCCTGTTGCAATTGATCAGACTCAAAGCCTGGTTTAACCAATTAGCTTGTTTGATCCTTTAAAGGATAGGGGTAAAGTTTAAACCTGACAGGCTTCAATTCCTGTCAGGTTTTTTAGTGTGCATTGTTGCTTTAAATTCAGAGTTCCTTCAAAGTTCCTTCAAAGTTCCTTCGAAGTTCCTTCGATGTTTGTTCAATGATAATTGAATAAACTTTGATCATAATTTGATTTAACATTATCTGAACTGTGAAGTAATTGTAGAGGTGTATACAAGTTGAAAAGACACATGTATGCTTAATTCAGATAAGGAACACAATGGCTGAAGTAAAGCGTGATATCAATGGTAAGGTATGAGGTAAAGTAGAAGGTGAATGTCAGTAGGTAGTTGGTATATATCAACAGATAGAAGAGGTATTTTTTAATAGTTGATTAGACAGTTTGGCCTGCTTTTCATCTGTTATGCGCATCAATGCGCAAATCGGCCTGGATGGGCATTCAATCACCTCAGCTTATAAATGTTAGAGTTCTATGGCCTTTTATTGGTAGCTCTGATAAAATGGAACTGTTTCATATAGGATATCATCTTTACTTACATTATGTAAGTAAAGATGATATCCTTTTTCTATTGGTCGCCCAGGCAAATTAATGAAAGTATAAACTTACTCACTCCAAGTAACTTCCGACGTACTATAACCAATCCTTACAGCCCTTGCCGCAACTTTTGCATTTTTAGCTTTAATTGGTTTCGAATATAGTTGCCAATGACCAGAGCCGATGGCATCGTTTAACTGGTAGACTATGGAAGCACCTTCTGTAGCTGATTTTAATACAATGGTTTTACCATTATTAATAAACTCAACAGGCTCTGTTCCGGGCTGAATACCTTCTGGCCACATCATATTCACCAGATCATGCTCAGGGATAAATCCCTTATCATTGACTGATAACTGCCATTGGTATAATGCATTTCTCAGCTCTTGGAGTTTGACTGTATGACTTGAGTCGTTTGCCAGGTTGTGTACTTCATCCGGATCTGTTTTCAGATCATATAACTCCTCATATGGCAGGCTGTTTTGGAAAATATAGCGGGCATCTTCTTCTAACTCACCGGCTTCATTCATCTGTATCAACTGCTGTGTCATTTCAATCTGTTCGCGGTAAAAAAGCGGATAGGTGTATGGCTGATCGAGCATGTAGTTACGAATGTAAACATATCGGCCATCAATGACTGATCGACTCATTTGCGTATGTTCATCAAAACGGTCGGCGCTGCCAAAAGCATATGGACGCGTTTCGTCAGATTTATAGCGACCTAAAAATGCTTTCCCATGCATGTATTCCGGTGTATCAATTCCGGCCAGTGACATAACAGTCGGTCCCAGATCCATTAGCGATACAATGTCTTCAACCACAGTGCCTGCCATACGTTTGTCAGGGAATCGCACTATTAAAGGCACATGTAATCCAGAGTTACCAACAGCCCGCTTTTGGCGTAACAGCGGTCCGCCATGATCGCTCCAGAAGAAGATAATGGTTTTGTCTAAGAGCTTCTCATCCTCCAGCTTTTGCAGCCATTCACCTATTTGTTGATCGAGCAACTCAATATTGGAGTATTTGCGGCCAACATCACGTCGTACGACAGGTATATCTGCATAATAATGAGGTATGTGAATCGCAGAAGTGTCGACCGTAATGGCCTCATTCTGGCGTTTCCATATCTGCGATTCATGGGTAACACCATGATTAAAAACCGCGAAGAAGAGCTGGCTGGCTGCACGGTTCTTATAATGAGCATTATTACCCACTTCATCCCAGGCGGTAATGGGGCAATTGAACTGGTAGTCGCATTTGGCATTGTTGGTACAATAGTAACCGGCTCTGCGCAGGTATTCACTAAAACAACGCACATATGGAGGTGGAACCACCGAGTACTGAGGGACATTACGCCCGGTTTTATCTTTTACCTTAATGCATCTTTCATATTGTTCATCTTCAGGCTTATGAAAACCCCAGTGATTACCTGTTCGCATATTATGAGCACCAATACTAACAGGGTACATACCCGTTATAACGGATGCCCTGCTTGGTGCACAAACCCCAACAGTTGCGTATGCCTGGTTGTAAAGAATGCCTTCTTTAGCCAGTCGGTCGATATTGGGCGTTTCAATGCCTTCGGTGCCGTAAGCACCAAGTACAGGTCCAATATCCTCGCAACTGAGCCAAAGGATGTTGTATTGATCCTGTGCAGTTGAGTGATTGGTGATGCAACTAAGTGAGAAGATAATTAAGAATAGTTGGAGGTGCATTGATTTCATTACTTATGCTTTAATGAATTTAGTAATCATTTTTTGGCCATTAACAGTAAGCTCCATATAATAGATACCACCAGCTAAGTTAGAAATATCTAATGACTTCTGATGGCTATTTGTTTTCAGTACAATTTGACCCTTAGCATTAAAAATGGTCAGCCTGTCAAAATGCTGAACAGTTTCGATGTAAAGTGTCTCTTTTGCCGGATTGGGATAAACAGAGAAGGGTAAAACATTATCGTTTATATTGTCAGAGATGGTTACTGTTGTATGTGATATCTTTAAATCGTCTATCCATACTTTATAAT
>JAKSBD010000501.1 GCA_022361295.1 Bacteroidales bacterium | reverse complement strand
TTTATCAATTCGTCGATTTAACAGGTCTTCAGTTCTCTCCGCTACCGCGCTAATGGATTTGCACGGCAGCAGTGGTTTTGTCAAACACCCTCCTATTTTTCAACTACAGCTTTAACTAGTGACCTTCTTCCGTTCTATTAAGAAACCGATGAAGATACAGGCTGTCCAATTCTTCAAAATCCTGATATTTCACTCTTAATTCAGTCAGTTTCGCTTTCAAATCTTTCACCACATCTGCATAGGCCGGATCATTATATACATTGGTCATTTCATTAACATCTTTTTTACGGTCGTACAATTCCCACTCATCCACATCATAATAGAAATGGGCCAATTTATAATCCTCGGTCACAACACCATAATGGCGCTTTACCATATGTACCGATGGGTACTCGTAATAATGATAATAGGCAGCATCTCTAAAACCGGTATTTTCACCTTTGAATAAAGGCACCAGACTTTCGCCCTGCATATCCTCCGGTTGTTCAACACCTGCAGCGTCCAAAAATGTTTGCGCAAAATCAAGGTTCTGCACCATTTGGGTATTCACACTTTGTGGTTTTATAACATTTGGCCAGCGCACCAACAGTGGTGTTTTAAATGATTGGTCATAAATAAAACGCTTATCGAACCAGCCGTGTTCGCCAAGGTAAAAGCCCTGATCTGATGTATATACGACAATGGTATTATCAGTCAGGTTATTTTCATCCAAATAATTGAGCAGCCTTGCCACTCCCTCATCAACAGAAGCAATAGTACCAAGGTAATCCTGCATATAACGCTGATAACGCCATTGCATCAACTCCTTATCCGACATGTTTTTGTAATTCTTTTTAAAATCCTCGTTAATTGGCCCATACACCTTATCCCAAGCAGCACGTTGCTCAGGCGTTTGTCGTCCAACCTGATGATTAAACGCTGCTTTATCCCAGCTGCATGTTTCCGGAATACCTAATTCATCCATCAAATCGGGGTGAATCTTGGAATCGCCAGCCCAGTTCATGTGAGTCAGCAAGTTCATTTCGGCGGTTTTGGCGGCGCTGCCCCTGCCCTCGTAGTTATCGAATAATGTTTCTGGTTCAGGAAAAGTTTTTTGGGTAAATGTTTTATAATGACGCTCTGCCGGCAACCACTCGCGGTGAGGCGCCTTGTGCAGGTACATCAACATAAATGGCTCCTCTTCTTTTCGTTCATTTTCAAGCCAGTTAAGGGCCATATCGGTGATAATATCTGTTACATAGCCTTCAATCGTTATGTTACCTTCTGTTTTCGTTATAAATTCCGGGTTGTAATACACGCCTTGTCCAGGTAATATTTTAAACTCATCAAAGCCTTTGGGACTATTCCCAAAATGAAGCTTACCAAACATTGCTGTTTGATACCCCGCCCTATGCAGTAATTGCGGGAAGGTTACCTGTGTTGTGTCAAACGGAAAATAATTATCAATCTTTCCGTTTATATGACTGTGCTTTCCGGTTAGAATAACTGCCCTTGATGGTGCACAAATAGAATTGGTAACACAGGCATTGGTAAATAGCATTCCTTCATCGGCCAAACGATCTATTCCTGGTGTTTGAATCAACTTGTCAGAATAAGCACTGATCGCCTGATAAGCATGATCATCAGACATCATAAAAATGATATTGGGACGCTTTTGTGTTTCTTTTTGTACACACCCTGCCAGTAACAAGATGGCCAATACGATAGGAATAAGTGTTTTCATCGATGTAAGTTTATTTTTATTACAGTGGCAACATAGCTGTATCACCCAATGGGAATACTTCTTTAAAAATAGTGAATTCAGCATCAAACTAACATTACTTTCTGCCTGGCACTTAAAATCAACCATTTAATTAAGTTAAAGTGTTATCATACAATAGATCGTTAGACGATAGACATCGGAGCTATGAAGAATTAAGTATTCTTAATGGTTTCAGAACTGATTTACAAAGTCCTTAACACCATTATTTTAAACAAAACAAGTAAATCAACTCAAACATCTATTTTTCAATTAATTACAAAATCTCAACGAACTATTAATCATATAAATGTAGAAATAAAATGCTTATAAGCTACTATTACCACTTAAACACCTTTAATGTTTGATTCTTCGCTACATTATTCCTTATTATTTATGCAGGTTATCCACTCAATTGCCTTATTGTGATCATAAAACAGCATACAAACAACACCTTTCTTATCAAATTGAAGTTTTATTAAGTAGGCGAGTAAGGTTGTTTTTCTGGTTTGACAAACAAAGGCTATAAAGTCTTTTTTCTTAAGACAACACAACGGTAAAAACATCTTACTCCTATTGTATATTGCTGCATACTCACCCTTAAGGCTAAGTTCTGACATATCGAAAACCAAGTTTTTAGCCTGCGTACTAAGTAATTGTTTATTTAACTCGTTAAAGATGGTGAACTCATCAAATACACCTCTTGGTTTAATATGTCTAACAAATTGATTTTTTCCCATCTTCCTCCTTTCATAAAAAAGATGGAGAAGGCCTTCGTTAAAGCCTTCTCCATATCCTATTTATTAACTTAATTGGGATGTTAATTCTTAGTCATCTTGCAATAATCCTGAACAGTCCATGCCCATATGCCGCCTATATACTGGCTACCATCAGGTCCCGAACACTGTAGTAAGTATCCGTTAGGGAATTCTATTTCACGATTCTCAATATCAAATGTTCCTGTCACTTCGGGATGTAACTGAAGTCGATTGGATCCATCGGGTGCCCAATTCCAGCCTTTAATGGTGAAATCAAGAGGAATACCAACATCTATGTTTGTAAATACCTGGTTTGGCAGAATAAACACCTCATTGGTTTCGTAATCGAATTGTAGTACTAGTGGTTGGGGAATATCCCATAAACCAGTTAGTATAGCTTTATCGGCATCTTCATGACCTGAAATACTAACCACATAATTAAACTCCTTTGGCTCAATGGTTTTTTCAAACACATCAAGCTCGCCAAACAGTGGCGATAAAGGATGTTCATCGTCAGTAATATCAACCAGTATGCGCGACATCTTTCCTCCGGCCATACCTAAAGAAGCAGGCACTGTGGCCGATTTCATTACAATATAAAATTGCTTTTTTCCATCACGTACCTCGTTGTTTATTAACTCAAGTTCTATATTCTCAAAGGTTTGACCGTTGAAAGTGACCGTTTTACCCGATTTAATAATGAAGTCCTCTCCTTCAATAGCCGGATTGCTAATTCCCTCTGTATTTGTATCAATCTGCAGGTCTCCAACCGGATGAGAACTGGATAGAGAAAGTGAAATATTAATGACTTCGCTCGTGTTCTCTCCCACAATAATATTCTCTTCTTCAAATGCAAAAAATGCATCCTTATCATTGAAAAGGTTTATATCATTGGATTCACAAGAGGCTAAACCTATCAACAAACCCAGAAAGGCTACTATTTTAATAAATGTATTCATAATTAATCTCTCCATTGCTTAATAACCAGTATTTTGCTTAATATTGCCGTTACCGTTAATCTCTGAAATTGGTATAGGCCACTGCCAGCGGTAATCATCAGCTCCAATCTTCAGATCATTGGCAGTATAAGTATTTTCCTGCGGTACTCGCTCAAATCCTTTACCATGTCGTTTTAAATCAAACCAGTAAAATCCTTCAAATGCCAGTTCCCTGTTACGCTCATCGTAAATAAAGTCAATCAACTCCTGGCCATACAGAT
>JAKSBD010000496.1 GCA_022361295.1 Bacteroidales bacterium | reverse complement strand
TGTTGCAACATAAGCCTCTTCAGGAGCCTCCTGTCCACGGCTAAATCGAAGCTTCGCTGTCCACTCCAACTCACTATTACCATTTGTGTTACCAATAGGTAATTGTCGAACTTCCTGATGCGTATTATTATCTGCCATAATAATGATATCATCGCCGATGGTAGCAACAGGTGGCACCAAGCTGGTCATACTGGCATTCCATATTACAGCCACATTACCTTCAATATCATAAATACTTGAGGATGCAGTGGATAAACCTACTTCGGTTGGAAAATATGTCACATAACACTGCCACTCTTCTCCAGGTTCCAACACTTCCCCATCTTCAATCAATGTTTGACCAAAGAATTGTTGAGCATAAAGTTGTTCTCCAATGAAATCATCCAATGCCACATAACCTTCTGCGTAGCCACTAACAGCATTTCCTGCGGCAGGGTAATAGAATTCAACTTTCAGATCACTGTCTTTGGTTGTTGATGATGATGATAAGTGAATGGCTTTTGTTCCCTGGTTCTTAATTTTAAAACCTTGAACATATACTGAATCCTGTACATACCATACTTCTGAATTGATGTTTTCAACAGTAATATCAGCTTGTCCGTTAACCGTTATATTAACCGGTACTGTTAGCTCAGGTGTTTCCACTGAGTTATTAATAACAGGCAGGTCATAGCTGTAAGTACCATCATAAAGATTCTCCGTATCAATACGCATTGGTATAACAGTTTCACTTTGTGACGTTATCAATTGCTTTTTAACCGGGAACATTGTATAAGAAAATGGTTCATAGGAGCCATTAAACAAATCGTGATGCATCGTAAATCCTTCAGTTTCATCCGGACTTTCAATGCCAATTATACCATAAACCTTTACTTGTCCAAAGTGATTATAATTGAAGTCAATACGACCATTATCATGTAAAATCACCTGGAAGCTGTATGGTTTACTCATCGCCCCGGTTAAGTCAACAAACTGATGAAAAGTGACCACAAATTTATTATCCACGTGATGGTGGTAAATACCTGTCTCAGGATAGCTGGTTCTGGATGCATTATTGTGCGGCCCCACCATTGGAGCAAGAACGCCTTTGAATTTATCATTTGCAGGAAACTCCACAGGCATTTCGAATATATTAGTAAGGTCTGTTGGTTCTGTAAAAGCAATCCAGCCCATGGCCCCTATATAAACAGTATTGTATTCCTGACCATAATAATAAAATGGTTTGTTTAAAGGAATCGCAATATACGGATCCATAGTCCCATCATACCACATGCTCTCTAGCAGGTTGCTTTCTTTAGCCACTTCCAGAATATCAATCCAACCATTTCCAGAGCCCTTTGAATAGGTATAGTCGTACTCATCAATTTCACCAACTTTCGTTTTGGTACTTATCGGGTAAAACCACTCATTAGGCATGACACCAATTTCCAACTGTCCTAATCCTGTATTGTTGACTGTTACATTAACATCTTTGTAAGAACGTGCATTCACTGTTTCGGCAAATCCATCAACAGGAGTGACTGAGATGATTGGATTCTCCTGAATATTTGCCATCAACTCAAGCTCAAATACAGATCCGTTTTCAAGTGTCAACGTCGCCACACCTGATGTTTCTTTAGCCACTGAGGTATTAACAGCAATTGGCAGGTAAATCGATTGACGCGGACCAACGGCATATGGTAGTTCTGCACTGGTACTAAAGTCGCTATTATCGAAATCAATACTTACTATATCTTCACTGGCTGTTCCCTTATTGATAACCTGTAATGTCAATTCCTTAACCGAAGTTTTGAAAACATCACCAAAATCAATCGTATCATTGGCCATTTCCACATTTGAAACACCACCTGCATTAAAGTTGGCGGTTACTTCAAAAATAGACATTGGCGCACTTACATCATTGCTGACAACCGGTACACGCTGGAATACATCGCCCTGTAAAGCTGATTGAGTATCAAAACTTAATGTAACAGTGGCCGATTCGTTTGGCAATAGCGTACCATAAGCATTGGTTGCTGCTGTTACCATGTTCTCACCAGGATGCTTGAAATGAAAATGTGAGTGATAATCTGTTTCAACACCAAAAGATAGTGGATAGTTACTATTAGAAGCATAGGCATGTCCACCATTTTCTTTATCCGTTATACCCACAAAGTAATCTGGTTTTTTACCTCCATCTTTTGATACCTGGCCGAATAATATATCAAAATCCCCATTGGCATATAAAACCATCTGCAGGTTAACGGTACGCCCCCCCATCTTAATGTATTGGTAGTGCACCCTGAACTCGCCATTTGCCCGTTCGTAATATATTTCAGCCTGCTGACTTTCAAAAGCAGCATCCAACATGGCTGCTGAAATCATATCTAAGGAACGAATTCTGCTTAAATCTGTATTGTTGTTAGGGTTGATTCTAAGGTTTCCATTGTCATCAAACACTAGTACACCTTGCTCATTAACCCATACTTTATCATAGAATCGATCATAGAATGGGAATGAGAATCCTAGATCCAATTCTACAGCATAATCCATCCCTTTTAATTCTTCAAGGATGCTGGTTCCGTTAGTTATATCTTTCCATCCATGTTCTTTTCCAATAACGTTTTGGTAACTTGGCCCTAAATCCAGGGCATAAGAGTATGAATAACCAAAATTATTAACCGGACGTTCTAAACCTTCCACTAGTTGTCCATCAGCAAAAGCTGGTATAGCATAACTTAGCGGATAATTACCCACATTTGTTATATCAAATGACACAGGGGCCACAGCATCACCTACTGTCATACCAGTACCAATAGAAGCTGTTCCTGGTGTAATCTCAATTTTAGCAGGTTCAACCGCTGCACCTGCCAGCTTAAATGAATATGAAAACTGTCCGTTATTCAGCTGAATATCGGCATATTGAGCTCCTGCTGCAGACGGTGTAAAAGTAATCTGTACAGAGGCTTCTCCCCTTGCCGGGATGAAATCAGAACTTACATTGTCAATCTTAAAATCAGGATTATCTGAGTTTATTTGTGATTCATGCAGATAATAACCAGTATATCCTTCATTGGCAATCTGAATATTAAATGTCTTGCTTTTACCGATAAATACGTTACCATAATCAACAATAGATTGTGACGTCAATACAGGTTCGTGGCCATCAACATCTATCGTCACCTTCTTTTTTATCAACTTATTAACCGGATCGTTTGATGCAAAAACCAGATGCTCTGTATAAGTACCATCAATTAATGTTTCAGCATTGACTGATAATTGTAATTCCTTATTACTGTTACCTGCCAATTCACCACTGGAAGGAGATAAAGTAATATAATCACCCAGATGAGCATTCAAACTTCGAAGGGTTATTTTCCACACCCAGTCATCTGTTTCACCATACACATCATTAACAAACTCCCAACTTTGTCCACCATTAGTACTGAACAAACAGTTCTCAGACTGCCACTCAGCTGTTTCTTTTGTTAATCCCAATGGAAACAGGTTACCAGCTTGTGTATGCACTACTACCCAATAATAGCTATTGGCTTCAAGGTAGAGTTGCTCCTCCATATCAACATAGTAGGAATTTTGGTGCGCGCCAACTGATTCAATTTGCTGAGAAGTAATTAATTGTGCATCCTGAATCTGCGCACCCTTATAAAACTCAATGGTTGCCGGTCCGTATTCAGGATCAATATTTAAATCAACCCAGAAACTGGTTACATTAAAGCTCCTTAGAACATTAAATCGTGTGGCCGCAGAATTTGGCAAACTCGTATCTTCCTCGCCTATATATACATAAGATGCTTGTCCATTGTACGTCAAACGATCATCAATGGACAAAACAACTGGCGCTTCAACAGTTTCATAACTATTTACTTCACTGGCCTTTATATTAATGCTAAAACTTCTGTCTGCCTCAACCGGCTGATGAATACCAAGACTATAGTCATCCAATTCAGTTGCAGCCAAACCAATGTAAGAGTTCCATTTTAATAAACCTTCATCGTTATTGTTTAACTGAATGCCAGATGAAACCTGTGAAGAGCCTGCCACATCAATACTTAAATCAGGTTCATTGATAACCAGTTCTATGGCCGGACCATTGTTGGTTGCCATTACTGTTACATCAGACAACTCAGAAGCATTGCCCCAACGATCAAACGCCTTAACCGCAAAATAATAATCTGTTTTCGGATCGAGATCTTTTAATGTGTATTCAACCTTATCGCCCACTTTATCAAAGTAACGGCTGATAATTGTTGAAGCCGCACTTTCGAGGCTGTTTGAATCAAATGCCTGATTACTCCAGTATAAAGTATAACTACTACCAATTTCATCATCGGTATCAGCTACAATACTCCACTCAACTTTAGCCTCATCCTGAGATGTTTGCACCAATAAATCACTTACTTTTGCCGGTGGATTACTTGCAGAACCTGATTGCAATGCCTTTGCTGCATCAATAAAACCAGATCCGAGTTTACCCGATTGCGAAGCAGTTAAATAAGGCTCTAAATCATTAACTGATGTAATTAAATGACGCTTCAATTTATCATTTGTAAAATCTGCTCCTCCATGTTCTGAAATAACCAGGGCAGCAATACCTGATACATGCGGACAAGCCATAGAAGTACCTTGCGTAAATCCATAGGAATTATCGGGATAAGTACTTAGTACACCACCATTCTCTCCATTACTTATATTACCACCCGGTGCACTTACATCCACCCACTTACCATAAGATGAATAATAGGCCATTTGATTGGTATAATCAATGGAACCAACTGCCACAGTCGGTTCGTAAGCACCCGGGTAAAAATTGGCTTCAACACCTTCGTTACCAGCTGCAAATATCGCAACTCCACCTTTCATCGGAGAGCCTTGATAAGCACCTGCCTCTTCAATAAAATAATCAATGGCATCCAGCACTATCTGCTCATAGGTATCGGGACTTGGCCAGCCCCAGGAGTTTTGAGCAATAACCGCTCCGTTGTTAGCTGCATAAATCAAGGCTTCCGCCATACCTCCTGGCGAACCGTTATCAACAAGTATTTGGCACGACATTAATTTAACACCCGGATTGATACCATCACCTCCGGCAATACCGCTTACTCCAATACCATTATTATTAATGGCTCCTACTGTTCCGGCTACGTGTGTACCATGAAAGTGAGCTTCGATTTCAGCTCTGTCTTTGGCAAAATTGTAACCATAAATATCATCGATGTAACCATTTTCATCATCA
>JAKSBD010000377.1 GCA_022361295.1 Bacteroidales bacterium | reverse complement strand
ATTGTTTCTGGCAATAATGAACAGCAGGATGTGGTGCAGAAGGCGGTTCTGAATTATCAGGATTAGAGAGAGCGCAGAAGCAGGAGCTAACAAAAGAGAAATGGCAATCTTATTGGGGAAAGATTTAAGCCGCTTTTGATAAAGTCGGCGTGATAGCGAAAGTATATAAGCTGATTATTAAAAACCAACTCCCCAACATCGTAAGTCATACCTTCAATATTCAGGGAGACAAGTATGTTGCTGATTCTTTCCATGGCCCGGAATTTAAGTTGTAAATAATCGTTTCAGTTCTTCTTTGTCTTCTTTAGGTTTGAACACATCATCAAAATCAGATAAGCGATTGAGAACGTTGGCCAGTTTCAATAATGATTCCAATGAAATCTGTGCCGTTGTTTCAAATCGTTTAAGACTTCCGAGTGATACGCCAGCTCGCTCTGCCAGTTCCGCTTGTGTTAACTTTAGTTGTTTACGCAAAGCTTTATGACGCTTTGCTAACTCTTTACTGACGCTGTCAGGAGTAGGTGAAATAGTATACATGTAGCTAATATATTAGCTAAATATAGGGCTTTATAAATAAATAAGCTAATATATTAGCTAATAATTGCTGTGTATTTTTTCATGATTAAGAATATTTAATTTTTTTAATTCCTGATGTTCCAGGCCGGCTAATTGCACATTCCGCTGCAAGTAAGCCTCAGAGTTCTCAGTTCAAAGTTCAAGGTTTGGTACTGAAATTATTATGAATACTCAATTCATAATAATTCCGAGGTTGCAGCGGAGGGAGGATGGGTATATGGTAACCCAGGGCGTCGCTATGCTTTGCCCTGGGCTGTGATGACAGCAGACCTTCAGCCTGCTATTTATAGCTTGGTAATAGTTTCCGGTTCTGTTGAAATATTTAGTAATAGTCAACTCTTTACTATTCCGGTTCAAAGCTGAAATAGTAAAGAATACTTAATTCTTTATTATCCCGATCTTTATTAATCCGATCTTCATGATTTCGATGTTTAAAGTTTCTGGTAAATAACTGAAATACTATCTATTGCGATAGCAGTATATTTGACTATCATTTTGATATTCATTCTAACTTAAAAATGGTGTTATTTTATATCCACACTATTACTATTCTATAACATAGTTCACCCCTTACAGGGATGATGGTTTTGGTGTTGACTGCCACCGGTTTCACCAGTGGTTATTCACTTTTAGTCCCTTCGGGACATTGGAAGTACTGTATTGAATATTATAAATAAATAAATAAAAGTACATTCGGCTGCAAGTCAATTCCTACCCTATAATATACACGGTTGCAGCGGGTTGATGAGTATTTAGGTTTCCCACCCTATCCTATTACAACTAAGACCTTCAGTCTCCTATGGGCAGCTTGGTAATCTTAAAAGGCACGAATTATAAATAAAAATTAAGGGTGTCTGCATCTGTGTCTGCTACGTGTGCATTGATACTTGCTACGCGTGCTTTAATATCTGCTACGTGTGCATTGATGCTTGCTACGCGTGCTTTATTATTTGCTACGTGTGCATTGGTGCTTGCTACGTGTGCTTTAATATCTGCTATGCATGCATTAATAGTTGCTAAGAGTGCATTGATAACTACTAAGCGTAATTTACTGTCTTTTATGAGCGTATTATTACTTGCTATATTTGCTTGGCTGCTTACTAAGTAGCTAATAGGCTTAGCGCTTAGATGCGCTTAGCCGATGAATCATTAAAAATCCCTGTTATGTAACATCTGTGAGTTTCAGTTAAAATCCTATTTTTGCTTTCTGATAATTGATGGCGCCTGGTTGCAGTATCGTTTTTTAATTTTGAATCGGTGGTCTTGCATCTGTCGCCTTAAAGCTAGAATCATAAGAATATGTTCAAAAAAGTTCCGCACACCTACGTTATAATCTTTTCTCTGATTGTTTTTGCAGCCGTGTTAACCTGGCTGATTCCCGGAGGAGAGTATGTGAAAGAAACCAGAATGGTCAATGGGGTTGAGCAAACCGAGTTGGTATTTAAAACCATTGAAAATCAGCCCCAGACCTGGGAGGTGTTTGCCGCCATGGTACATGGATTCGAAAAAGGAGCCGGTATCATTATTTTTATACTAATGATTGGAGGCGCATTCTGGATAATGAATGATTCAAAGGCTGTTGATGTTGGTATTTTCTCGTTCCTGAATTTTGTCAAGAAACTGGATAAATACAAAGCCATACGGTTTTTTGGAGCGAATAATCTCATACTCACATTGATTATGTTGATGTTTTCGGTTTTTGGTGCTGTGTTTGGCATGAGTGAAGAAACCATTGCTTTTATGGTAGTTTTGATACCCCTGGCGATATCAATGGGCTATGATAGTATTACCGGTGTCGGTATTGTTTATTTAGCAGCACATCTTGGGTTTGCCGGCGCTGTGCTTAATCCTTTTACCATAGGAATTGCTCAAGGATTAGCAGATCTGCCATTGTTCTCGGGTTTTGAATATCGCCTTATTTGCTGGGTGGTTATTAATATAGTAGGCTTTGCATACATTCTTTTTTATGCACGAAAAATTAAGCGTAATCCAAAAGCATCGCCGGTTTATAAAGAAGATGAATACTGGCGCAACAGAGCTGCTGTAAATGTGGAAGAAATTGAAAAGCCAACATCGAAAGCGGCCTGGTGGGCATATGTCTTAACTTCAATTGTACTGATTTTATTTGCCTATAAGCATCAGGAAACCACATTGAAAATTGGAGGTGGTGAAGGTGTTACCTGGCCTGTAATGCCTTTAATGGCTGGCTTTTTTGTGTTAACTGGCTTCTTAACTCTACGCAAGAAAGTACATTTCTTTATCCTTAACTTACTGGGATTTACTATTCTTTTTCTTGTGGTTGGGGTAATGGGTTATGAGTGGTACATAACTGAAATTGCGGCTTTGTTTTTAGCCATGGGCTTATTGTCAGGTATTTCAATGGGCAATGATGCCAACCAGATAACAAAACTGTTTCTTGATGGGGCAAAAGATATAATGTCGGCGGCATTGGTAGTAGGACTGGCCGGTGGTATTATCGTCATTCTGGAAGAAGGCAGAATTGTACATACTATTCTGCATACTTTGGCTCAGTCAATGAGTGATCTGGGTAATATTGCATCTGTTGGTATTATGTACGGTATTCAAACACTGATTAACGTTTTTATTCCTAGCGGATCGGCTAAAGCTGCGCTAACAATGCCTATTATGGCTCCATTCAGTGATTTGATAGGTTTGTCGCGACAAGCAACAGTAATGGCTTTTCAGTTCGGCGATGGTTTTACGAATATGATTACACCAACTTCTCCAGTTCTAATAGGTGTATTAGGTGTTGCTAAGGTACCTTATACCAAGTGGTTCAAGTGGATTGCTCCATTGATTATTGCTTTAATTATTCTTGGATTTTTATTGCTGATACCTACTGTTACCATGGAGTTGAATGGGTTTTAGACAGATATTTATAAAAAGAACAAGACTATTTATTTATCATTGATAAACTGGGCAGAGCATAACGTATCTGCCCTTTTTTGTACATATAACCATTGCTCTAATACTGAACTTAAGTTATTTTTGTTCGATAATGTTATTTGATAATGAATAAGTACATTAACTATATCATATACTTTTTAGTTTTTGCATGCGGTTCAAGTAATGGTTTAGGACAAAATGACTGGGAGAATCCGGAAGTGTTTGCCATTAATAAAGAGCCTGCCCGTGCAAGCTTTTACTCTTATACCAAGGCAAAGCAGTCATTGTCATTTAACAGGGATCAGGCTGAGTTTTTTAAGTTATTAAATGGCTATTGGCAGTTTAACTGGGTAAAAGAACCTTCGAAAAGACCTGTTGATTTTTATAAAAATAACTATGATGCATCTTCATGGGATAGCATAAAGGTTCCTTCTAACTGGGAGATTGAAGGCTTCGGAATACCGATTTATGTAAATCAGAGTTATCCCTTTGCTATGAGAAACCCGCAACCACCTGTTATACCTGAAGGCTGGAATCCGGTTGGTTCGTATCGAAAGTCATTCAATATCAATGAAACATGGAGTGGAAAACGCGTATTTATTAACCTTGGGGCTGTTAAGTCTGCCTTCTATATATGGATAAATGGGAAAAAAATTGGCTATTCTCAAGGCTCCAAATTACCCGCAGAATTTGAAATTACTGATTATATAACTCCTGGCGAAAATAAACTGGCAATGGAAGTCTATCGCTGGAGCGATGGTTCATATCTTGAATGTCAGGATTTTTGGCGTCTCTCGGGAATAGAACGTGATGTGTATTTGTATGCAACTGATGATGTTCGTTTACGCGATATTCATTTTATGTGTGATTTGGATTCTGTATACAGCAGTGCTGTTTATGCGGTGCAAGTAGATATTGATGCGCGCACTGACAGGGGAACTTATCAAGTGGAAGCGCGTCTGTCAGATGGCAATAAGGAGGTTTCGTTAATTAAGCAAATGTTGGTTATTGATACTACCTCTGCCAAAGTCATATTAAGAGGAGAACTTAAACGAGCAAAACTTTGGAGTGCAGAAACACCTGATTTGTACTCCCTGCAGGTGAGCCTAAAAGATGAGCAAAACCAAACTATTGAATCAACTGCCGTAAAGGTTGGTTTCAGAAAAGTTGAAATAAATGGCGGGCAGATACTTGTTAACGGGAAGGCTATTTACCTGAAAGGGGTTAACCGGCATGAGCATGATGAGGAAACCGGACATGTTGTTTCAAAAGAATCAATGTTGAATGATATCCGCCTGATGAAAGAGCATAATATTAATGCAGTGCGTACCAGTCATTATCCTAATGATCCACTCTGGTATCAGCTGTGTGATGAATACGGACTGTATGTAATTGATGAGGCCAATATTGAGTCGCACGGAATGGGATATGGAGAACGTTCACTGGCTAAAGATACCTTATGGAAAGCGGCACATTTAGACCGGGTTCAACGGATGGTTCATCGCGATAAAAACCACCCTTCGGTAATTATCTGGTCACTGGGAAATGAAGCTGGAGATGGTGTTAATTTTGAGGTATGTACTGAGTGGATACATCAATTTGATACTTCAAGGCCTGTGCATTATGAACGCGCCGAAGAAAGAGCACATACGGATATTGTCTGCCCTATGTATGCACCAATTGAGCAGCTGGTTCGATATGGGAAACAGCTGAATAAGCGTCCTTATATTTTGTGTGAATATGCGCATGCCATGGGCAATAGTGTTGGTAATTTGCAGGAGTATTGGGATGTTATTGAACGATACGATAATCTTCAGGGTGGCTTTATCTGGGATTGGGTGGATCAGGGATTAGTAAAGCATACTGCCGACGGGCAAAAATACTGGGCCTTTGGCGGCGATTTTGGCCCTGACGATATTCCCAGTGATGGTAACTTTTGTATGAATGGTTTGGTCAACTCCGACAGAACATTGCAGCCTGCAATCCATGAAGTAAAGAAAGTATATCAGTACATCGATTTGAAGCCTGTTCCTTTTGATAGTCACTCATTACTAGTGACTAATAAATACCATTTTATTACACTCGATCGTTTTGAACTTGAGTGGGACATGCTGGAAGATGGTCATGTTGTTTCAACGGGTAAAGTGCCTTTGGAAGCCATTGAGCCAGGGCAGACAAAAAAAATCCCGTTTTATCTGAACGGTTGGAAACGAAAAGAAGGATCAGAATATTTTTTAAATCTGAGGGCTAAACTTAAAGAGGATTGGGGATTAGTTCAGGAAGGTACCATTCTGGCAAAAGAACAGATAAGTATGAGCTCCCCATACCAACTGCAATTGAAAGAAAGCAAGCTGCCTGTACATATTTTGCAAAGCGATAATTCCTACGTAGTTGGGGGAGAACGGTTTTTAGCACAATTTGATATGGAGTCGGCTAGCTTGTATTCCTATAGCTATAATGAAAAGGAACTATTGGCTGAAGAGTTACAACCAACCTTTTGGAAAGCGCCAAACGATAATGACTTTGGCTATAAAATGGCTCAGAAGCTGGGTGTTTGGCAAAATATAATGGACAGTGCCAGGGTAGTTGATTCAAAATTGTCGCGCTTGGGTAACTTTCAGGCCGTAGTTAGTTTCCGCATTTACCTGTCGCCTGTTAAGTCTTTTGTAAACCTTAACTACATAGTTTCAGGTAATGGGCAAGTAGTTATTGACTATAAATTTGAAGCTGGTAACACGGATATTCCAATGCTGCCGCGTATTGGCTTAAAAACAGCATTGAGGCGTGATTATTCACAGCTTAGCTGGTATGGCAGAGGTCCATGGGAAAACTACCCTGACAGAAAGATGTCGGCTTTTGTGGGTATTTATAACAGCACGGTAGAAGAGCAGTTTGTCAATTATGCAAATCCGCAGGATAATGGATATAAGACAGATGTCCGATGGTTAAAGTTAAGTGACGAAAGCGGTTTTGGCCTGCATGTTACAGCGAATAATA
This sequence comes from Bacteroidales bacterium, assembly GCA_022361295.1. GTDB lineage: Bacteria > Bacteroidota > Bacteroidia > Bacteroidales > Marinilabiliaceae > Carboxylicivirga. The sequence goes on along the minus strand of JAKSBD010000377.1, from coordinate 4,932 downwards.
CGTTCGGATTTTCGGCATTGCATTATAGTGTCAATGATCTAACGTCGGAAGAAAGAGGTCAGCTACATCCATTTGATTTAAAGGCCAAAGATGAGGTGTTTCTCCACCTCGATCATAAAATAATGGGAGTGGGAGGTGATAATTCATGGGGTGCTAAACCACATTCACCGTATCTGATTATGCCTAAGGATTATGAGTTTCAGTTTATCCTAAAACCATTTTAAAGCTCTGCATTTCTTTCAAATACATTTTCGTTAAGCCTGGTCTTAAGATCTTCAATGGTCTTCAGCAGGGCATTTATCTGGTTCTTTTGCTGGCGGGTTTTATCTGTCAGAAAGTTGTTTTGCTCCAACAGGTTATCCTTACTGGTCTTAAGCTTTTCTATTTGTAATTTTTGGTTTTCTTCTTGCTTTAACATTCGTTGCATACGCTTGTCAAGAGAAGTGTTTTTATCGAGTACTTCCTTTAAGTGCTTTTTTAAAAATCCTTTTTCCTTACGATTTTCCTTAAGTTTCTCATTGGCTGTCTCTAAGTGTTGAATTAATCCTGCTTTTCGTTTTAAAAGTTGCTCAAATTCCTGTATGAGATTATTGTAATCATCTGATAAATGCGCATGTTTTTGTTCTTTACGCATAAGGGCCAGGCGTAAATTATACTTTTCAGTTTTTTCAAAACCCCATTTAGTTCTTCTGTATTGCACCTTATTCTTATCTACATAAATATTTTCAAACTCCGGGTGTTTCTTTAATTTAAGAGCAAACGCCAGAACATCAAAGGCTGATTTTGTGAATGGTGATTGATTTATTGCAGACATGAAGGGTTGGTTTCAAAATTACTTATGTACATTTAGTACCAACAAATATAAGCTGCTTAGGTATATTAAATCAAATGTTTATATGTAATTATGAAGTTAATTTTGTTAAATAAATTTAATTATTAGCTATTTTCTTATGACACAACCACAAGATGTGATAAAATATTGCCCCAAATGTGGTTCGCCACATTTTATTTTTGATGGAAGTAAATCATTCAAATGCCATTCATGTCAATTTCATTTTTTTATCAACTCAGCCTGCGCTGTTGCGGCAGTAATAGTTAATTCAAAAGGAGAAATATTGCTGACACGCAGGGCATTTGATCCAGAGAAAGGAAAGCTTGATTTACCCGGGGGATTTGTTGATCCGATGGAATCAGCTGAAGAGTCTGTTAAACGTGAAATTAAAGAAGAACTAAACCTGGACGTGATCCATCTAAAATACATATGCTCATTTCCCAACGAGTATATATTCTCTGCATTTTCGGTTTTTACAACAGATCTGGGGTATTTATGCGAGGTTGAAAGTTTTGAGAACATGCATGCTAAAGATGATATTTCAGGTTTTGAGTTTATTGATCCTGCAAAGATTGATTACAGAGAGATTAGCTCTGAATCAATTAGCAATATTATTAAAGCAAGCGAAAAGCTGATTTAGGCTAAGAATTAATTAGCGTGCCTTTATTTTTACAGGAAGTATTAAGGTCATTTTATTCTTGAAGTTGTTTAATGTTGTAGGGAGATTTCGAGAGTGACGTATTGATTTTCAGTGATAAGGCTCAAATTTTAGTCGCGTAGCCTAAGCTACGGAATAAAAATTAGCAGAGGCCAATGGAATCAAGATGTTACTCGCAGATTATCAATATAACTTTAAACAACTTCCTTATAAAAAGTAAAAAAAGAGTCCATAATTACAGGTCCGATTCTTTAGTGTAACTTCTATAGGATTCTTTCACACATTGTTTGGTCCCGATCATGAATTACCATTTAAAATGATTGGTAAGGCTAAAGTATGGAAATTGCATATGGTACTGTTTATCAGTTTTGCTATTTGGTCTGACGAGTCAAATATGTTTATGCCGACTAATTTGTAGTTTAGTCGTAGTTCCTTCAAAGTTCCTTCGAAGTTCCTTCGATGTTTCTTCGATGATGATTGAGCAAACTATGATGAAATTATGAATAAAATAGGAATAATAAATGAGTGAACATGTAAAATGAATAGATGTCAATCCTTTTGCGGAAGGTAGAATTTAAATAATACAGATGATTATTTGCAGATTTTCAATAGAACTGTAAATAGCTCCAATATTAAAAAAAGAAAAATCCATTGTCGTAACCTTTCATGTGATTGAACTGTATATGATTCATGGGGATGTTCAATTATCTATATTGGTATAATTGACGTGGATAAATAATAAACTTTAAGTGTGTTGAGAAGTTGCATCGTTATTGGAGTGTTGTTCTTGTTATTTTCGTTAATTGCAAAAGGACAACAAAATGGTTTCGTTAGTTATGGGGAGGGGGATGGTCTTGAGCATCCTTTAATCCAATCTATAGCTATGGATTCTGTTGGCTACACCTGGATTGGAACAACTGAAGGACTATACCTGTTTGACGGCATTTATTTTGATAATTTAAGACATGACTCGAATGATTCAACATCATTATCGGGTAATAACATCAATACACTTCACGTAGATGAAAACAATGAGTTCTTATGGATAGGTACACATTATGGCGGGGTTAATCAGTTAAATCTTAAAACATTTAAATCAAAACAGATTCAGCGTCCGGCTAATGCTGTAAACGTTGCAGGACTTGGTATTGTGAACGCAATATACCGCTTGCAGGATTGGCTTTTTATAGGAACTGTTGATTATGGGCTTCAGGTTTATGATTTAGAGGGTGATAAATTTATCGACCTTTTTACTGCGCAATATGACCGGGGATACAATGTCCATCAAATTATTCATCATGATAATATGTTGTATATTGCCACCAATCACGGCTTGTATCAATACTCCATAGAGCAAATAAAACGCCGGGATTATGAATTAAAGAAGGCTCCGTTCTTTGCAATTCCAGAATTGGTTAAATCAATAAGCTTCATAAATGATTCTACCTTGTTGATATGTACTGCAGACCGCCTCATTTCAACAGATATTACTGTCGGAGACACAAAGATTCTTTACCAAAATGTACCTGATAGTCCGATGTTAACCAGGCATATGGACGATGGAAATGGAAATATCTGGTTGGGTACTTATGGTAATGGCTTATATCAATTAAGTTATGAGGGAGAAGTAATTAATCTCCATCAGGCTACAGGAGAAGAGGGTGCTTTAGCGAATAATTGGGTAAGTACCTTGTTTTATTCGGCTAAGTATGACTTTACATGGGTTGGAACAAAAGATGGTTTATCACAATTTAAAGAAAGGACTGCCCGATTTAAGCAATTCAGGACAAAAGTTGGTGAAGAAGAGTTAGCAAGCAACCTTTTCTTTCTTTATAAGGATTCCAAACAGACTTATTGGTGGTGGACCCATAATGGTTTGTTTAAAAAATCTGAGGGTAAGGAAGCGGTAAAAATGACATCATGTGGTGAAGTGGTATTTAACAGAGATACAATTGCCAGTGGGTATGAAGATGATCAACAAATATTGTGGTTAGGTACTTTTGATGGATTGGTAAGTATTGATTTGAACACAAAAAAATGCATGCGAAACTGGTTTTCAGGCTCCGGTTCAACTCACAGAAATCTTAATGTTATTAAGGAAGTGAGGCATTATGACGGATACCTGTGGTTGGTTACTTATGATGGAGTAATTCGATTTAATTCAAATAGTTTAGAATATCATCTGTATCCCTACCCTGATAATTACAGGCATCACAACACTTTGAAAGTAAATACCGCAGCGTTTGATGATAATGGCATGCTGTGGTTAGGAGACAAGAATGGGTTTATCTCTTCATTTGATACTAAAACAAAAAAGTTTGAACGTTATTCAATAGCGCTCAGGAATGATAATGGGTCAGTTAGATATAATAGGCCAATGCAATTGCACATGCTTAATGATAGCACTATCTTAATTGCAAGTTATGGTACCGGCTTATTGAGGTTTAATAAGAAGAATAAAGAAGTATCGCAGTTAAATAATAATGATGAACTTCTGTCAACGAATATTTATTCAATCAGCGAAGATAATGATGGCTATTTATGGATGAACACGAATTCAAAGGTTATTCGATATTCGCTTGATGATAAAACAGCCTTAAGCTTTGGAAAGAGCGATGGAACAATGTGTCGTGAGTTTAATGAAGGAGCACATTTTATTAATGAAGACGGGACCATATTAATGGGCGGATTTGGCGGATTTATAGAGTTTAATCCAGAATTATTTTCTTTCAATAAAGATATTCCCAATGTTGATTTAGGATCTTATTCGCTTGAAGATGATAATGTTGTTGTTGGAGGACAGGTTTATTCAAACTGGGAATATATTGGTAGTGATACCCTTGAGATTTCAAGCAGACACAAACCTATTTCGTTTTATGCAAGTGTCCTTAATTATCAAAATTCCTTTCGTAATTTAGTTGCATGGCAACTTGAGGGTTATGAAAGTAAATGGGATACCTTAATGGCATTTAGTAATAAAACATATGCTTCTTTGCCGGAAGGAAAGTATACACTAAAAGTACGAGGGTGTAATAATGATCATTTTTGGAATAATGAAGGCGATTCCATTGTTTTAATCGTTAAACCGGAATTTACTGACAGCCGTTTGTTTAAAGGTATTCTTATTGTCTTGATTATTTGTACGGTTTATCTGATGTATATGTTGAGAGTCAGGTATCTGGGGCGTCAAAAAAAGTACCTGGAAAATCGTATTGAAGAAAGAACCCGGCAACTTCGACAAGCCAATGTTGAGCTGGAACATAGTCGGGAAGAAGTGATTTCGCAAAAAGAAGAGCTGGAGCGTCATCGATATTATTTAGAAGATTTAATTAAAGAAAGAACGTCTGATCTGGAACAGGCAAAGCTTAAAGCTGAAGAATCTGACCGGTTGAAGACGGCATTTTTGGCCAACTTATCACATGAAATCAGAACGCCAATGAAT
>JAKSBD010000718.1 GCA_022361295.1 Bacteroidales bacterium | reverse complement strand
AAGAATATCTAAGGGATCACCATCTCCCATCACCTTTTCTTTACCTGACATTTCAGAACAATACTCCCCTACTTTCTGTCCGCAATATGTTTGTGGTATAAAACCGTAAGGTACAGGAACAACATTTGAATATTTTTGCGGCCGATCGATACGTAAATAACCACTTGCCTTATCTATTTCATATTTAATGGTATCAGTTGGTACTACCTCAATAAAACAAGTAACCACTTTATCACCTGCATTTCCTGCATCGATTCCATGCCAAGGGTGTGATTTATAGCGTAGTCCCATTAATCTCCCAATGGGATCCATTATATTGCTTGAATTCATGTATATGGATTATAAAAGATGGAACAAAAAAATCAATTCTCATCCCATCTGACATTAATAACAAATCTCGTACTAAAAATGTATAATTAATACGCAGCCTCATAAATAGCTACAGCATCTTCGAAAGATACTTCCTTTGGATTACCACCCGTACAAACATCTGCCAAAGCATTCTTAGCCATTAGCTCAAAATCTTCTTCTTTAGCACCTAGCTCTTTAATACTGGCAGGAATCCCAACATCTTTAGATAATTGAGAAATAGCATCCAAGGCCGCTTCAGCTGCCTCATCAGTGCTCATTCCTGAAATATCAACACCCATTGCTTCTGCAATCTTTGCAAATTTCTCAGGGCACGATGACTTGTTAAAGCGCTCAACATGTGGCAACAACACAGCATTAGCAACACCGTGTGGTGTATTGTATAAACCACCTAACTGGTGGGCCGCCGAATGAACAAAACCTAAACCGCAGTTGGAGAATGCCTGTCCGGCAATGAACTGAGCCCAAGCCATTTTACTGCGAGCTTCAAGATTTGAACCGTCTTTCACTGCGTCTCTCAGACTTTCACTGACTAACTGAATAGCATATAAAGCCATCTGATCAGACCAGTGAAATGCTCCAGCAGTAACATATGCTTCTATGGCATGTGTTAAAGCATCCATTCCGGTAGCAGCTGTTAACGGAGCTGGTTTATTCAACATCAACTCCGGATCGTTTACTGCGATAGAGACCAAACAGTTTTTATCAACCATTACCATTTTTACCTTGCGCTCCTCATCAGTAATAACGTAGTTAATGGTTACCTCGCTGGCAGTACCTGCTGTGGTATTAATGGCTGCTATAGGAGTAGCCTTCTTCCTGGACATATGAATACCTTCATAATCCTTAATATGACCTCCATTGGTCGCTAAAATACCAATTGCTTTACCACAGTCCTGTGGTGAACCGCCGCCGATCGTTAATATATAGTCACACTTATTTTCTTCAAAAATGGCCAATCCATCATGCACATTGGCGCACGTTGGATTCGGCTGTACATCATCATATGTTACATAACTGATAGCCTGCGCATCCATTATGTCAGTTACCTTTTTGACAATACCAAGCTCATTAAGGATTTTATCAGTAACAATAAATACCATTTGGCATTCAAGATCTTTAATTTCTTCAACAAGATCAGCAACCGAACCCGGACCGATTAGACTAAGCGGCGGCAGGTAAATTCTTCTTTTCTCTAACATTGTATTTAGTTTATTCACTATTAATATGCCATGAAATTGGCGTAAAAAAAACCGAATTAGTCTTATTCAAGCTGAGACTAATCCGGATTTAATATGTATCGATAATAACTCTATGATCCTAGAAAAATGCTTTTCTTAACTCCTCAATTTCACCATCATTCATTGGTTCAAAGGCCCCCAGGGATGTACCCATAACCAATGATTTGGCACTGAACTCCGCCACCTCAAGGCGATCAAAGGCCTGAAGTAATGAATTACCTGTCATCAACACCGAGTCGTTTTCTATGATAACACCAGGATTTTCTTTTGATACCAGATCAGGAATCGTTTCGTTATTGGTAAATTGAGAACCAAATGGCACATTTGCCATGTCCTGCAAGAAAATCCAGCTTTCGGGAATCGTTCTCACATCCAGCTTTTTATGCGTCACACCATAGGCCATCAAATACTCTGGCTGAGTCAATATAATGGCATTAATTTCAGGGTGCATTTCATATATTTTCTGATGCAACCATGTGGAGCGACTTGGCACCTTATCTGCTTCACATTTACCATCTTTCACCTGAACAATATCTGTTTCCTGAATATCCCAGCGTGTCGCATCCGTAGGCGTAATCAAAAAATCATTACCTTTCCAGCGTACTGAAATTGTACCATAAGTACTCATCATCAGCCCCTGATCACAGGCACGGCGAACCATATCTTTGATCTCATGGCGAATACCTTTCTCATCAGATGTATACACTACATCATTCATCTTTGGATAGTCGGTTGGCACCTGATTATTGAACGAATATATCTGCTCTTCAGTCAGAAACTGAGGATCGCCAATAATTTTAGAATTGATCAATGTACGAGAGGCAAACTCAAGCGTCTCAAAACGCTCATAGGCCTTGATCACATTCTTTCCGCCTACCACTGCACCATGATTTTCCATTATCACTGAGTCAAAACCTTTTTTAAACTGCTCAGAAATAGAATCTCCCAGCTCATTACTTCCGGGAATATGGTATTTAGCATAGCCAATTGGTCCGCAAACCGATTTAACCTGAGGAATCACATTGGTATTTGGCACCTGGCGAACAATACTAAACGCCACCAATGCTGGCGGGTGAGCATGAACAACCGCTTTTAAATCCGGACGTTCCACATAAATAGCCTTGTGAAAAGGATATTCCATAGATGGTTTGTGCGGGCCTATGATTGTGCCGTCAGCTTTAACACACATGATGTCATTAGGCTTTAATGAACCTTTATCAACACCCGATGGAGTTACCCACATATCTCCACTCTCATCCATTATTGAGATATTACCACCCGACGTAGTGGTCAATCCCTTTTTGTATATCCGGTTGATGATCATAATGATTTGATCGCGCGGATGTAACAAATTCAAATTTCTAACTGACATAGTCTTTTGTTGTTTATTTAAATTATTTGATATCAAATTATTGTATTTGTGCTTTGTAAGAGCGATAGCCATATGTGGCAATCACTATAAAGCATATAAACGGCAGAATAAATGATGCATTGACTGCCGGCAAAAAGCCAACTTGTCCTAAGTCGATTATTGTACCCTGCAATGGAGGCATTAAAGCTCCTCCAACAATTGCCATCACTAAACCTGCAGCTCCCAATGTAGCGTCCTCTCCTATACCTTCTAAGGCAATACCGTAAATAGTTGGAAACATTAACGACATAAAGGCCGATGTAGCAACCAGGCAGTATAATCCAGGCATACCTTCAATTAAAATGGCACCGCTAATGGTGAACAGTGCTCCAATGGCAAACAACATTAATAACTTGCGTGAGTTAACGTACTTCATCAGGAATGTGCTGATAAAACGGCTTCCTAAAAAGATACCCATGGCCACAATGTTATACATCTGTGCCGTGGCCTTGTCAATACCCAGGTTGTCGGCATATTGGATAATGAATGTCCAGCACATGATTTGTGCAGCCACATAAAACACCTGAGCAATTACACCTTCACGATAGACCTTATTATTTATTAATCTCCTGAAAGATTGCATTGGGTGGATATTATTGGAATGACCTGTTTGTGGCATTTTAACCAGTGCAATGATGACAAACATGGCAATTACAACCAATCCAAGTATAACATATGGATTTCGGATGATCAGTAAATCCGATGCACGTATAGCTGCTTTGCTGGCTTCATCCAATGTTGGAAATATTAACTCACCTGCGGCATTGCGTTTATCGGAATCCAAAGAAGCCAGTACTATCTGAGAAGCTACGAACATCCCCATTAACGAACCCATTGGATTAAAAGCCTGAGCCAGATTTAAACGCCTGGTTGCCGTTTCTTCACTCCCTAAAGAAAGGATAAAGGGATTAGCCGTCGTTTCTAAAAACGCCAATCCGAATGTCAGAATATAAAGCGATACAAGAAAGAAACCAAAGGCCTGGTATTGAGCAGCTGGCCAAAACAATAAGGCACCCGTGGCATATAAAGCCAAACCCAGCAATATACCTTTTTTATAACTGAACTTTTGTACGAATAATGCAGCAGGTATAGCCATGGTGGCATACCCTCCATAAAAGGCAAATTGTACCAGCGATGCCTTTGCATTTGATATTTCCATCACCGTTTTAAATGCTGCCACCATCGGGTTGGTAATGTCGTTGGCAAATCCCCATAAGGCAAATAAACTTGTTATAAGGATAAAGGGAACCAGGTATTTTTTTTCAACTATTTTTGGATTGTTAGTCATGATCAAGTTATTTATTATTCGCTCACCGGAGTGACTCCTTTTTTGAGTATGATATTTCCATATTTGGCTGTTTCACCAGTCATTACCACGGCAAAAGCATTGCGGGCCCTTTCATAGAATTCAAATCGGCCAATACGCTCTATGGGTGCTACATCCGGGTTGGTTTTACGGATGGATTTCAAATACGCATCTTCCACGGCCGGATCTAACTGATCGCCCTCAACCGGAGCCATCATTATCAAAGGAGCAGGCACATAAGCATCTAACTCAAACAAGGGTAAAACAGCTTCCAGCAAATCGGCAACCTTAAGACCGTCTGCCCTTATTACCCTGTTATTGAAACTTTCGCCCGGAAAGTGGGCATCTGCGAAAATAATTTCGTCTCCATGTCCCATCCGTGCCATTACCTCAAGCAACTGTGGACTTATAAGTGGTGATATTCCTTTTAACATCTCTGATCGTTTTTTTATCACTATTTGTGATTGTTACATCTTCTTATTTGCAAGATACTTTTTATAAATTGATTCATAAATAGTTGTATTGCCTGAAGGGTAGATCACTTTTTCATTATAGTTGATGTTCTTGCGGGCAGCTTCAACTGACTTATAAATACCGGCTCCTGCAAATACAAACATAGAAGCTCCCAAAACCGTTGTTTCCTTTTGTTCGATAAACTGAATTGGCGTATGACAGATGTCGGCGCGCAACTGATTCCACAGGCGGTTCTTTGACCCTCCGCCAACACAGATAATCCGTTCTGCCTTAAAATTCCCTGCTACCTCAAGCGCATCCAGTGCCTCGCGCAGACGAAAGGCCAGACTTTCGAGAAATGCCCTGTAAATCTGACTACGTCTGGTATTGATGGTCAAGCCCGTAATAGTACCTCCTTTCTTGCTGGTTCCATCGTCATAAAAAGCCGGATCAACCATTATGCCATTGGCTCCAGGTAATTCTTGCTCGGCTTCACTGATCATGGTTTCATACAGCTCATTACCCTTTAATTCAGAGTAATAATGTTTAGAAAACCATTCCAAAACACCCGATCCTAACCAATTCTGACCGATATTGAATACACCCTTCACAGCATCCAACTCTGTAGTCAGGTTCTTTTCCAACTCTTGTTCAGTCGTTCTATTAGCTTTACTTCGTGTCATCAATATCTCCCAGGTT
>JAKSBD010000418.1 GCA_022361295.1 Bacteroidales bacterium | reverse complement strand
AGTTTTAGACACTTTTGAAACAATGTTAATATCTTCTTTTATATTATTGAATACTTAAGCATTAAATACTTAAAACCACCTCCCCTCTCCTTCGTCGAGGTACTCCTCCTCCCAAGGACGAGAGCTGATTTACAGCTTGCAAATTACTATATATGTGAAGCTTAAGATCTTTCCGAACACACAAGCACTCAGCACTCAGGTTGGCTACAAAGGGTGTCTATTGATTCCAGCCTGGTACAATGGGCTCCAGAACGGGAAAATCAGCTCCTTAAGGGTCGAAATCGGCTCCTCGGCACTCGAAATCGGCTCCCTTGCTAATTTACCCTGAGATCGTCATTTCGGTTTCATTAACATTAAACACATCGGCATATATGAGCCGGTCGGTTTGCTCGGTTTGATCCAGGCGATTCTGATATGCTTCTGGTAAACCTGCAATTCTGTTTGGCCCTCGTTCATACTCTTCGATTACAATTTGAAAAGCATCCTTTTTGTATTTACCCGGTAACTTAAATTCCTTTGTAATGGAGTATCTGTTATTCGTGACATGCTTGCCGGAAATTCGGATCACTAACGTTTCTTCAACCAGGTCTTTATCTACTCTGCCGTCATTCACTGTACCATGTATCGGACGGGAATATTTAGTATCCTGGAAACTTATTTTCAGGAAATTATAATTACCATATTTGGCGTATTTTTCATTGTAAATTGTACCCTCCACAGTAACGGATAACTTATGATTAACATCTTCTTTGTTAAAACGGACTGTTGTTTGCCGTTCCGGTACCAGCTGATTAAAATTAGCCGACACCACTGGCGACAGACAAACATCTGCTGTATCTGTTCTGACAGAATAGGGCTGATAACGTGCCAAAGCCAGCTTTACAAAGGGGAAATACATGTTATGTGGATGAATGCGAATGTCAGCAAACCATATTTGCCGGTCTTCATCAAAATGCACCGGATAAGCCACCACTTTGGCACGTTGCTTCTTATCCGGGTATTGTAAATCATGATCAATAACCGGGTTCATAAAGAAATCCTCGGGTTTAGGTGAGTACCCCTGCGGCTGGACTGAATACAATATCGGATCCATTCCCCAACTGGTATAATCGGTATTATATGCAGGTGAATTACTTACAAATGTTGTTGGATGATACCCTTTCTCTGGCAAAAGGATTCCCAGCATCTCGTCATCGCCAGTCGAAAACCACGGCCGTTTTATAAAAATACGTAATCCACCTCCCATCCGCTGATGACGCATTGCTGTGGCATTTTGTGTTTTTCGCCATTCAAAATTCGGGATAATATAATCAATTTCCGGCGCCTTTGGCCTGGCCGAACTTGGTATATTCACTTTCTCTTTCCATTCGCTTAAGCGCGATGTTTTTAATTCGGGATTAGCAGCTAATATCTTATCAAAATACTCGTCGTAGCGAGAGGCTGCCAGCAAACGATAGTCAATCCACCGGTGGCGGGTATCACCAAACTGATGTTTGAGTGGCATCATACGAAGGTTCATACGCTTAAAAAAGTTATAGCGATACTCTTCAACATCATGTTTAACACGGTTCACAAGATTATCGCGAGCTTTAATCCTGGACGATTGTAACTCTTGAAAACCAGTTTGCTGAACCTGGTAATCTTTATTGATGCGTCGGGCTTTAGGCTGAGGTTCGGCTTCAAAGTCTGCCTTTGTCCGCAAGGGGAATACTTTAACAGGCTGCACTTTTATATTTTGTGTAGGGGCAACCTTTACTGTATCAGGTTCAGGAATTGACCCTAAGGTTACCACATCATCATGGTAATTAATGCGTATATCAGAAATACTATTACTTCCCTCCTTTTCTTTGATGGCAACCGAGATACCATCATCCCACAGTTCCTTCCAACGAGCCTGTAATTCAACTTTCTCAGTACTTTCACCATGAATATCAAAACGAATATTCATATCAGCATGGGTAGTTTTAAATTGACGATTGGGTAATAAATCCTCAATTACTGGTGCATCAAGTGGTTGCTGCACTGCATGTACCAGCTCCATTTCGCGCGATGGACTTACCATCCAGTGACGTCCGGAAAAAGCCAGCTCCCTGACTTCTTTCAAATTATCCTCAGACTCATTCTTAACCATTTGCCAGATGGCCGATAATTCTTTTAAATCACTTTCGCGCCAGAATGTACTGAAGCGAATCCTGGTTCTAATGCCTTTAGGCAGGTAAAATGTCAGCTCTTTATTTATTGAGTCCCATTTTGATTGATACTCTCCCTCCTCAAGTTTAATGCGGATAAAGCCACTTTTATACCAATCCTCAGGTATAGTGATATTATCGGTTTGTTGAGGCGTAACTTCATCCTTACTGAAAAAGCTAAACATCATGGGAGCGAATTCCTGGGTATGTGTATTCTCACAGTCATCGGCTAAAAAAACGGCAAGACCAGCCGCCATTGGGTCGGGTAAGTATATGATTTCAACTTCCGAAGGCTGAAACACTTTTTCTTTATTCTTTTCATCTTGCTGGTACAGTCCTTCGTGACTGGTGATTATCTGATAAATATCCTTTGCCTTTTGAGCATCGCCAAAAGCTTTTTCAAACATGCCATGACACTCGGCCATTAACTGACTGTTTTTAGGCGGTAAAAGGTAACGTAAAGAATGATTATCAAATTTAAGGCCATTGATCTCGTATCTGGCTTCATAATCACTAACCGACTGATCGAAGTTGGAACGAACAACCATACTCTCGAGAAACTCACCATCTTTGAGCTTATTACCAACCAATACAATTGGGCTTGCCAATGGCTCATAACGAAGGTATTTAATACCTGTTCGCTCCGATGATTCTTTATCACTGGTTAAAATTGTGTGTGCCACACTGTTTCCTGCCAGGTCAACCGTTCGAATTCGCAAACGATAGGCTTTACCAAAGCGTAAGCGTGGCAATGTACCTGCTATGGTTTTTGATTCGGCATTTACCCTAAAATCCAGCTCACTGTCATAAGCATACTTTTTTGACTCAACAGTTTTGGAGGTATTTACAAAGTCCTTTTTCTCTGTTTCCCCTTCCTTTAGTTCATAATCGTCCGACTCATTAATAGCATAACCAGGCTTACGCACCGACAGACTCCAACCTTCCCAGCGAGCCATTGTTTCCGAAACATAAACATCATCGGGTTCATCGGGGTCTTCACTCAATCCCAACTGAATAAACCCCTCATCGGGCACAATACCGACTATAGGATGAGCTGTATTGCCCTCGTCAAACCATTGATATACATCCTGACGCCAATGCAGCGAATACCACTTATCAGGTTCATCTTCATAAGCAATGTCCATACGATAACCTTGCACCACATCATCTGAATACAGTGCATTGGTGGGAAGTTTTACCTTATATGTTGCAACCTCAAATGGAATAGTGCCTTTTGTCTTTAGCTGTTTGGTGTCAAAGGCTTTTACTTTCTCAGCCTTAAACTCGTTCTTCAACTGCACATTGCGCTCAATACGTTTCACCAGATGTTCAGCCATACCATTTTTAGTAATAGCTATTCCTGCAGAACGCATATAAGGTAAACCTTCTTCCTGAGGAGGCTCCACCTCATCCAGCACCTCAGGCCTAATCACCTTACTACGGGCTATTTCATTTTTAACCTCGTAAAAGCGTGCTATCTCCTGCACTTTACTTTCGGCCATATTATTGGTTTTGAGGGCTGCTCCATCTGCGTCAACCTGCACCACCTCAAAATCATCAGAATTAATCTTAACAAATCCTTGTTTGAAAAGTGAATCACTCTTGTCGCGTGTAAAAAAACCATTCTCTGTTAATTCGTAGGCTGTCGAAGGCAACGATAAAGCATAATCTTCACTCAGTTCAAGGTTTTGTGGCACTAAAGTCAATGTACTACTACCTGGTATATCGCTATCAATTGGAATTGTAAAATCAAGCACAAATCCCATCTTTCGCATGATCTGTGGATAACTGTTGATGGTTGCCATCACATCGTGGAACTCAAAACGAGGCTTTTCCAATGTTAACCTGGGCGTTGTTTTAAAGGCTTTATCCACTTTATGAAATTGACGCAATTCTGCGAAATCACTTCCCGGGTTCATCTGCTTACTAAAACGCTTAAACCGGCTGTCTTTAACTGTCTGCCTGACCTTCACATCCTCATCCTGCTGACGAATTAATAATGGCTTTTGCGAAGCCTGATGATCCTTTCGATCAGCAATTTGCCTAACTGCATCGTTTTGCAACTTATACTGACTGATGGCCCCCAGCTGCAATTCATCAATAAAACGTTCTGGCTTTATTTTACGTGATGGGTTTACAACAGCTTCTTCCTTTACGGTTTTAAAGATAAAATCCTGCACATGTTTAACCGGAAAAGAATAAATGTGTTTATTAACAAGTTCTTCATCGTCCTTAAAATCATCCACTTTTATATCAGGATGAAGAATACGCTCATATAGTTGTGTTTGTATTTTGGTTTTATCAAGTTGGGCTTCAATCAAAGTACCATCCTCAAGGCGAAAGGCAAAATTGGTGTTCAAAACTTTACCAGGCCAGTTCATTACATCAGGAAATGCACTAAGCGTGGTATCATCAGGTGTATTAAGCTTAACAGAAACAAAGACTGACAACTTTAATACATTGTTTTCCAAATCTTTTTGGTGTGGTAGTGTGGTTAGTATTATTTCCATAGCTATGTGTTTTTTTGACGAATTTTGATGCTTGTTTTATTATTAAGTCAACCACTGAAAACACTGAATTTCACTGAAATCTAATAGAACCTGTCTGATCATTGGATGAATAAATTGTTTTGTTTGTTATAAAATTATTAACCACAGATTTACACAGAAATAAAACCTTATCCGGCGAAAGCCAGACAGTATTCCTGCCAGTCATCTTCATCAATCATCTCAATAAATTTAGGATCTGCGTCGGCACCTTTTAATTCGCGGCGCACTGTTACTTTCACTGTTTTGCTGAAGAACAAGACCTCAACCTTCACTTTAATGGTTGCAACTCCTTCGAGTTTTTGTACTTTTCCGTCTGAAAAAACAGCTATAAAAGCGAGGTAAAACTCCATAGACAAAGAGATAATACCCAGGATAGACAGGTGCCCGTTGATACGCAGATACCCGGTAATAGTAGATGAACCAATCTCCTCAATTATATCACCTTCGGGTGCCGGCAGTACTTTTTCAATTAACTCAAACTTGTAATAGATACCACCCATAACAGAAACGCCACCTGAAGCAACACCCACATTTAGTGACATGGCAGCTCCAAATTCAAAGGCCGCTTCTATGGATTTTAAACCTTTAAGAGTGGTGATCATCATAAAATACCCACCTCCACCAAAACAGGAGATTGTCAGCATAAACGGATTTTCGCGCTTACAGAAGTTAAAACCCAGCTCAAGAGGTGCCCCTGTAAATGGCAGCGTAACATGGGCTCCGAGGCTGATATTACTGATCATGCAGATACCCACTTCAACATTAGGAATACCAATGGTAAAACCAGCAGTAACCTGTGTAGCCTGTAATTTGATGTATGGGCCGTCATCTGAAAAACCAGTACTGGGAATTATATTCTGCAGGTTATTAACAAAGCTCAATGCTCCTTTAAATTCAATGGGTTTATCAGCATCAATATCAACTTTTACATTGGTTTTTTGAGCATTGCCCGTTTTAAATTCCATGTAATTGAAATTAACAGCCAATAAAGGAACAAGGTCAATGCCAAAGTTTTCAAAACGGGCAGATCCGCTGAACGACGCTTCCTTTGCTCCATCAAATGGTTTTTCCAATGCTGTGGTTATAGTCAATGCTTTATTTGGATCATTTACATTAACATGCAAAATATCCTCTATAACCTTAATGGGGTTAGATTTAAATTCGGGCTGCCACTTATACTCTGCATAAAAAGCGTCGGCTGTTACGAAGGTTTTGAAATTGGGTATTTTAGGAATATTACCATTCAGCAAATCAAGCAATTCACTTGTCTTATCTTTAATTGCCTGTTGTAAGCTGTTAATCTGACCGCTTAAATCCTGCTGCAACTCCTTAGCCTGATTTTCGAGATAGAGTATCTCTGTTTTTAAGTTCTCTATTTCTTGCTTAGCCTGACTGGTAGCATTTTTAACTCCATCAAAGGCACCAGATAAATCCATATCACCCAAAAGCAAGTCAAAGATCTTGATCACTCCAAAAATCTTGGCCACAGGGAATGAGTCCAGAGCCTTAAAAAAATCATCCGGATTAAATTTTAATACCTTGCTATCAGCTATTTCACCTCCAAGAGGACCCTGCAGCTTACTTAAAGCCGAAATACCCATATTAGGCGACATAAATCCACCGGCTTTATCAGAACCGTTAGAAAAATCAACCACTGCATCCATAACAGAAGCAAACACAGTCCCGTCATTCTGATCATCCTCCAGTTGAATAGTAGCCACCTTGCGCACACCTGTCATTTCATTAAGTTGCTTGATAAACACCTCGGCCTTTTGCACCACCGGATGAAACTTGATATCAGCTTCTCCGGAAGCAGGGTAAACCTCCGCACCAAACTGAATGGCCTCCGTTTCAAAAGATGTATCGCCATCCAGCATACTTTCTGCAAAGGCAATATCCTGTTCATTCAATTCCATCTTGTTGTACAATTCATTTGGATTGTAGCTCTCAATAATCTGTTGAACAAGGTTACTTTTCCGTGCCACACGATTTTCCAGAAATACCAATGGCATTCGTAGCCCGTGCTCCTGACCTTCTTTATCCGTTAATATAATATCGAACAAGAAGCCTTTTTTATTCACATTGATATAGAAATTGTATGATGTATTGCCTGAGCTACCAAACTTTTTATTCTGTTCAGACAGCATTAATACCTTAAACTGATTATCCGATGGTACATTGATAATGGGATCATCCAAAGGATTATCAATATTTGGTGTTTGTGTTGTATTAATTTGAACTGCCTGAAAGGCAAAAGGAATAAACTGATTATCCGGGTTAGTACGTTCGTACAACACCTCTTTTTCAAGTACAACAATATACATTCGCTGGCGGTTAACAGCTGCTTTAGTTCCCTTATGAAATTTACGTTCAGTAACTTTGACGAGGGCTGCCCGGTGTCCAAAAGGAAACAGATAACCTTCGCGCACAACCTTAACATAGTGATCTCGCCCAAGGGTTGCCAGATGCTCCCATTCAATAATGTTAAGTTCGGTATCAGCTGGTGAAGGCACATCAAAAAAGGCATGCCAATCAAGATATGCACCAAGTGATGTCAGCATTAAATTCTTAACCGGAACAGCCTTAGGGTAATAATGCGGAATAGAATAATTAGACGTGGTGTGTACCAAAACGTGCCTGTCATTACCATCAAGCGATGCCATAAAAGGCTGTCCGAGCGGTGGTAAGATCTTATAGTTGGAATTCGCCTCATCGGCCCATAAAGCTCTGATGGTTTTGAAGGCGGATAATTCACGACTTGTCCGACTGTTTTTTAGTTTTACCCCCAATATGGTGTGCCATAACTCGGCCACTGTACTTTTATTGGTGTTCAGATGATCAGTGCCAACTTTAAGGTTAACAGCTGCTTTACCTGTTAGCTGTTCTTTCTCCAGATGCTCACGTAACTTTAATTTTCGCTCATGTACAAAGTCATTAACCTGGTTAGGTGAAATATACATTAAAGTCGGTGCTTCAATGGATGTATCTGTTAATGGAACAGGCTCAACGTTCAGGTTTATGTTTTTAACTGCGTAAATATTAAAACCTGGCTTAACAGTCTGCACTTTGTCGGCAGCTAACAATTGTCCCAACTGACCATCAGCATATAAATTTTTCTTTTCTGCTTTAATGCGTGATATGGAATACAATTTTATAGCATAGTCTTTTGAATCGCTTTGCAAATATTGCTTTCTTTTAACCGGGATTGCAACATTAGGATCTCGGGATAAACCCTTATTGGGAGATTTAGTCTTTGGCAATTTTATCCAGGCACGCGGATTAACACGAAGCTTTAACAGACTCCAGTTTAATAAATGTTCGATGGTTAAAGGAATACCTTTACTTTTCGCAGGCAATTCGTAAACTAGTCGGCTCTTACGTGCCCGTAAATGTTTGGCCGGTAAAATTACACTGTCTGAGCTTGCCACTCCGGGAATATTGTTTGATTCAAAAAATGCTTCCTCCAGGGTGTGCTGGGATTTAAATGAGATAATCAGTAATCCTTTTTTGTTCGCATTACTCAACTCAGCAACTGACACGGCCCCTTGCCGTACCAATGAAAAGTTATGCAATTCAAACTCCAGGATCAACATATCCTCTGGTCGAAGCACCCTGAAACGCAACGCTTTTTTAGGTTTAAATACTACTTTATCCTGGGCTACTGTCAGCTGGTTGCCTGTTGTTTTTCTTTTAACCGGCTCTTGAGGAGAAATATTCAGCTTACCTAACTCACTGCTTACAGAAGATAAACCAACAGCTCCGTCTACTAATGGCTGAAAGCCTTTCCACTGGGGTTGAAAACGTTCATCAACAACTCCCTCCAGATTACCGCGATACTCATAATCAATCTCTCCATTGGATTGATTAAAATGAAATGATCCCAGCTCAGTGGGCATCCAACAGTTATTCAAACTGGCAGTCAGGTATATTTGCGGTTCTTGATTCCAATAGTATTCAGTGAACAAGAAAGATCGTTCAAAGGCATTAATACCAGAAAGTTTATGGCTTATCCGACCGGTATAATCACTCGTCCAAATTGTCAGATCTTTATTTAAATGCATATGCAGATCCGGCAATACATTATCATTTTTTGCCAAAGGATGTGATGGCAGATGAATATTTACAAACTTATACCAATCATCAAAATCCGTTATAGTCAGGTAGCTTACCTTTTCTGAGGTTTGTTTAATAAAAGAGGCATTTTCTACACTGGGTGATAGACGAATTGCACTGCCAAGGTATACGCCACTTATATTTTTTAAGATAACAGATTTCTCGGCTTTAAAGTCCAGATTCCATGCGGCATTAAGCTGACAAACGGAACGGTTAATTATTTTAACTGAAACCAATGTATTATCAACAATTGCAGATGGTTTGAGCATACCACTAACAGGTTTTCCATCTAACCACGATAAAAAATTCAGTTCCTGCGATATATACAATTGTGGAATATGAATCCTGAAGCGCCATTCACCTTGTTTTAACACAATGGAAGCGTTTAAATCAAATACAAAATCGGTATGGTGATAACGAAGACCTTTGGCTTTAAGCTCATAATTATCCTTATTCTTTTTCAACCCCAAGCGATAGCCTTCTTCAAAAATTCTCGCTGATATCTCCCAGACAATTTCTCCCTTTTGAAAAACGTATAATTGCTGATTTCTCTTAACGATTCTGAATGGCATTTTTGACATGGCAAATATCGCCTCTATGAACGGACTCCAGGCCAAAGTACCAATACTTAATATTTTCAAAAAGGATCGCCGTGCCGGAGACTCAATGGCTGGTTGCTGACTGGTAAGCAACTGGTGGCTTTTTCTAACATCTAAATATCTGAACACCATAACCACAACTTTTAAAGTGAAACCGATTAAGACAGGTTTATACAAGTTACGTGATATTTAAATCAATAGGAAGAGTTAAAATCAATAACGGACCAAAAGGTATGAAATAAAAAACCCCGCAAGAGCGGGGTTATATGCTTGTTAAAAATATTTAGACTGTTATCGTAACTTCTCCTGCTAAAACAGTGAAAATCAAAGCTCTGGCATAACTTTGCTTTACTTATTAAAATTCATTGCACCAGTGGTACTAATGGCAGTTATTACAATTGGACCATCACCAAGCTTTAGCTTTTTCTTTTTAGATTTGCCATATGCAACAATATAGGCATGGTCCGACTGGCAAGCGAAAGTAAATTGCTCCTTAGGATTCAGGAATTTAATCTTAATCTTTCCTTCTGTTGTGTTAAAAGAAGATGACTCACTAAGCTTTACGCGGCTGCCAATGATAGAGCCTTTTGTTGAAACAAGGTTAAATACACCTTCAACATTAAACAGGTTTAATGTGCCGGAAACCGATAAAGAACCAATGCTTCCTTTTGAATCGGAAAGCTTCATGGCCCCTGATTTAGTCTTCAGGTAAATTTCTCCATTGACTTCTTTAATCGTTTGTGAACCGTCAGTTGATTCTGTTTTTAATGAACCATTAATGTTCTCAATAATCATTTCACCACTGCTTGAGTACAATGATGTGGCCCCATCAACATTTCGCACTACATGTGCTCCGCCTTTACTTTTGGTGCTCAGTTGTCCTTTAATATTTTCAGCTTTGATAGATGCCGATCTGGACTGTAATCGTGTGTTGGCAGTAATATCTGTTGCCAGTATCTTACCTGACTTTGATTGAGCCACAATATCAGCTCCTGTTAAACCTTTAAGGGTAATATAACCCGATGTTGTTTCAATGTTTAATACGATACCTGCAGGTAATGTCAGATCAACAAATCCTGTGTGCGATGTCCAGCCACTTTCAGGCTTTGTCACTTCAATCTTTAAAGTTCCTGCTTCTTCTGTGCAGTTAACTGCATAGCCTTCTAGTTCTTTGGCTGCTTTTAACTCAGCATTGACATGTAGTTTATTGCCTGTGTTAACTGTTACTTTGGAAAACTCACCAATTACCTTTACACTGGCAATATTATCAAACGATTTGTTGGCACTAGCCACAACTGGCATATCCTGAGCCATTAATGATAATGGCAACAATAGCAAAAGAAGTAAATAAGTTTTTCTCATCATCCTTTATTTAGAGAAGTTGTTTAAAGTTACATTGGAAACCTACCAGTAAATTCTTGATTCCACTGGCTTCTGCTAATTTTTATTCCATAGCTTATGGCTCCCGTTAGAAACCGGGACAAGTTATGCAATT